>JAKLDD010000009.1 GCA_022703705.1 Nanobdellota archaeon | reverse complement strand
TATTAAATTCTTTATTTAGATAAATCTCCATTTTAGGTGAAGATGGTTTTTTTCTTGCATCAAAGATTTCAACTAATCTTGGAAGTCCCTGAGTAACTTGCATTTCTGCTACACCTGCCATATGGAAAGTTCTCAAAACCATTTGTGTGGAGGCTTCTCCAAAGGACTGCGCGGTCACGATTCCAATAGCTTCTCCAGAATCAAGCTTTTCTTTTAAATGAAGTTTAGTTACATCAATTCCATCGTCCCCATATTTAAATTCAATTATGTTATTATTGCTATCTCTTACTGTTTCATCATATTCAATTCTTAAGTCTTGAAGAGCGTTTGCAAGACGCCTGTATAAATAACCTGATTTTGGAGTTCTTAATGCAGTATCCATAAGGGAATCTCTTCCTGTTGTTGCTTGAAAGAAAAATTCATCTGGTTTTAATCCTTTTATGAATGAACTTTTTATAAATCCTCTAGATCTTGGAGATAAGTCTCCTTTATGGAAGAAAGACAATGTTCTGTTATTGTATCCAAAATCAATTCTTTTATTTCCCATAGCCTGTTGCCCTACACAAGAAGCCATCTGTGTTATGTTGAGTATATTTCCTCCTCCTCCTGATTTAATCATATTGCTCACAGGATTGTTTTTTGGGAATTTTTCTTTTACAATTTCTCCTATTTTTGTTCTTACTTCATTAAGTGTCTGAAGAATTCTTATCTCTCTTGATTCTTCTCGAGTTTTTCCCGGAATTAATTCAAAAGAAGGACTATTGAATGTTTCAATTATTTCCTGTGCTCTTTTTTGTGCTTTTTCAATAACTTCTTCACACTCTTTGAGAATATCTTCGTTTAAATCCAAATCATTTACAGATATTGTTATTCCCCTATCAGTAAGATAATTTTTACCTAAGTCAAATGCCATTTTAATTATCTTGAATGTTTCTTCTCTTCCAATGCTTTTATCTAAAATTTTGATTAATTCACCATCTTCTCCTCCAAGAGTTGTTTTGTCAATAACCCCTTTTACTACTTCTCCTTCTTTTATTGTGATAAAATCATTAGAAAAATGAACTTCTTTAGGGAATATTTTTGAAAATATTTCATTTCCAAGAACTATTTTTTTAGAAAATTGTCCATTTATTCCGGATTTGAAAAGAATTTGATTTGCATAATCTAAAGGAAATTCTTCTAAACCTAAAAGATAATTTCCTGTTATTGAATCGCTTATGCATCCAACAAGATTAGTATTATTTTTCGGGGAAATTAAATTTCTTTTTACATCCAACAATATTTTTGCTTCAGCTCTGGCTTCTTCATTTTGAGGAGAATGAATATTCATTTCATCACCATCAAAATCTGCATTGTATGGTGTTGCTGTTGCGGGGTGCAATCTAAATGTTCTTCCAGGCAAGACTTTTACAAAATGTGCCATTAAACTTCCCCTGTGTAAACTTGGATGTCGATTAAATAAAACAATATCTCCATCCTGCAAATGTCTTTCAACTTGATATCCGGGTTCTAATTCATTTATTATTTCTTCTCTCAAATCAATTGAGATTTTTTTTCTTTTTCCATCTGTTCTGATTATATAATTTGCACCAGGGTATTCTTCACCTTTTTCAATTAATTTTTTCATCTTTTCCATATTTAAATCATTTACAGTTTCAGAGACTGTAACGACCCGGGCTATTTCCAAAGGAATTCCTACTTCATTTATGTTAATAAATGGATCAGGAGAAATAACTGTTCTTCCAGAATAATTTACTCTTTTTCCAGCAATATTTTTTCTTATTCTTCCCTCTTTTCCTTTTATTCTTTCTGTAATTGTCTTTAATGGTTGTCCGCTTCTGTGTCTTGCAGGAGGAATTCTTGTTATTGTATTATCAAAAAATGTGGTAATATGATATTGAAGTAAATCCCATAAGTCTTCTATAATCACTTCAGGAGCTCCAGCATTTAAGTTTTCCCATAATCTCTGATTTGCCCTTATTATATCAGAAAGTTTGTGTGTTAAATCGTCTTCACTTCTTTCTCCTGTTTCAAGTATAATAGAAGGTCTAACAGTTACAGGAGGCACTAATAAAGAAGTTAAAACAGCCCATTCAGGTCTGCAAGTCAAAGAATTTACCCCTATTTTTTTTAATTCATCTTCTGTTATTTTTACAAGCATTTCTCTTATTTCAGTTGGAAATATTCTTATTTTACCTTTATAAAAAGTGGTTGGTTTATCTAATCTAATTCTTTCTTGAACAGCTTGGCAGTGAGGACATTTTTTTGCATCCTTTGCTTTTTTTGCTCTTTGAGTTGGAGTGTATTTTTCTAAATCTTTATCATTAAGCATTAGCTTTCCACATTCTTGACAGAAACATCTTAAACTCATTTCAATTAAAGGAACGTATTTTAAATGGATAATTGGTCTAGCTAAATCAATACTTCCCGGATGTCCTAAACATTCTTTTATTCTTCCTCCACAGGTTCTGCATCTTACTCCAGGATCAACTGCGCCTAATCTTAAATCCATTAATCCTCCATCAACAGGATATCCGTCTATATCATAAAGTTCTGGTGTGACTATCTTTGCACATGAAATCTTTTTTATTTGTTCGGGATTAATTAATGCAAATTTTATTTCTCCAATTTTTTTCTTAACAAAGGTTCTCATTTTTATATTCTTCCTCCACTATTTTTTACTAGTTTATTATTATACTGAGAAGCTATTGTGCATTTTGCAAGTGATTTATTAACTAAAGATTGTACTATTTCAGTTTGTTTATAATATTCACATTCATTATAATTTAAGAGATTACAAAGGTTATAATCCTCAAAGCAAGTTCTTGCAAAAGGGCATTTACCTGCATTTTTTTCAAGTGAATTTTCTTTTTCCATTTTATTCGTATTTATTTTTTAATTCAAAGGTAGTGTTTATGTGTAATCCTTGCAATTCTTCTAAAAGAAGTTTAAATGCATATGAGACTTCAACAGGTTCTATTTCCTCACTATTGCAAAGAGGACAAAATGTTTTTACCCTTATACTATCTTCAATTGCAATTGAACCGCATTTTGAACAAATAGGAAGAACAACTTTATCTGAATCGTATCTTTCTTTTAATAATAAAGAGGCTCCATGAGCAACAAGAGCTTGCTGTTCCATTTCTCCCAATCTTAGTGCTCCTCCTCTTGATCTTCCTTCAACAGGTTGTCTTGTTAAAAGAGCAATTTTTCCTGAAGCTCTTCCATGCATTTTATTTCCGACCATATATTTAAGTTTCAAATAATATAAATTTCCTACAAATATTTTTGAGGAGATTTTTTGCCCGCTAATCCCACTATACATTGTCTCTTTTCCATCAAATCTAAATCCTAATTCTTCAAGTTGTTCTTCTAAATCCTTTTTTCCTACACCACAAAAAGAAGTTCCATCTATAATTTCTCCTTTAATGGATCCAACTTTTCCTGCAAGTAATTCCAATAAATATCCAACAGTCATTCTTGAAGGCAATCCATGGGGATTGAAAAGAACATCTGGCTTGATTCCTTTTGAAGTAAAAGGAATATCTTCTTCGGGGACAATCATCCCAATAACTCCTTTTTGTCCATGGGAAGTTGCGAATTTATCTCCTAATTCGGGTATTCTTTGATCTCTTGTTTTTACTTGGACAATTTTATTTCCTTCATTATCTTCAGTAATAAAAACAGACTCAACAATTCCTTTTTCTTCTTGTCTCATTGTTACACTTGATTCTTTTTTAGTCCTTATAGAAATTTCACGAGCCTCAGATAAGAATTTTGGAGGAGACATTTTTCCAATCATAACTTCTCCTTCATTTATTTCGGCTTCGGGGTAAACTATTCCATCATCTTCAAGGAATCTATAATAAGATTCCACCCTGTATCCAGAAGTGTCTTTTTCTGGTATTGCGATTTCATCTTTTAATCCCCCTGCATAGTTCATCTCAACAGCTGAATAAGGTCTAAAATAAAAACTTCTTCCGACCCCTCTATCTAGACTTCCTTTATTAAAAACTAAAGAATCTTCCATATTATATCCTTCATAACTCATAACAGCAACAACAAGATTTTGTCCAGCAGGATAAATATTAAGAGTATCGTATACAAAACTTCTAACAATTGGTTTTTGAGGATATTGTAAAATACTTACATCGGTATCCAATCTACACAAATAATTTGCAGCATATAATCCCAAAGCTTGCTTTTGTGTTTTACTACCTCTGTTTAGTCTTGAGCTTTGATCATGATTTCCATAAGGAACAAGGCTTGTGACTGTTCCAAATAAAGAAACAGGATCAATTTCTAAATGAGTATGTTCGCTTGTTAAGTTTTCTTTATTAAGGGAAACCAATGCGTTTTCTTCTTCTGCAGCGTCAAGATATTCAATTATTCCCATATCAACTAAATTTCCCCATTTTAATTCTCCTTGTTCTATTTGAATTAAATGTTCATCTTTCAATTTCGGAGTTCCATTCTCAACAATTATAAGTGGCCTTAAGACTCTTCCAGATTCAGTTGAAATATAAACTGTTTTAATTCCTTCATCTTCTCTAATATTCATTTGTATAGGAAAGTTTTTTTCTCTTCTTTTTTCTTTTACTTGCTGTACAAATTTTTTACCATCTTCAACTGTTCCTATAAACATCCCATTAAAAAAGATATCATAATTTCCAACACCATCTTTTTCAAATCCAAGACCTTCTAAATCTTTTAAAAATTTAGTTTCATCTAATTCTATTCTTGTTGAAACTCTGCTTAATATTGCAAGATTTTTTCTTAAACCAATTTCTGTCCCTTCAGGAGTTTCAATAGGGCAAAATCTCCCATAATGTGTTGGATGCAAGGTTCTTGCCATAAAGTTTTCCTGGTCTCCTGGAAGCATGCTTGAGACTCTCTGCAATTGTGAAATTGTAGCAAGATAATTTGTTTTATCAATATTTTGTGTAATTCCACTTCTTTCTCCTGTCCAAGAACCTGTCGCAATAGCAGATTCAATTCTATGTGAAAACAAAGTAGATTTAGCAAGAACTTTTATTGAAAAGAACTTTTTTCTTTTAGATGATTTTTGTAAAGAATATTGTATATCTCTAACTAAAATTCCTAAATTAACTCTGAATAATGTAGCAAGCAAATCTCCAGATAATCTAACTCTTTTATTTGCATAATGGTCTTTATCTGTTCTTAATTTTGGATTTTCTTTAGCAATCAAAAATTGCTTTATGAATTTGCATAATGTTATTGCTTTTTTCATTCTATCTTCTTTCTTTTGTCCAATATGCGGGAATAAATATGAATCAATTCTTTGTTTTACTCTGTCTAAAATTTCTTTTTTAGTTCCTTGAAGGTTTGTTTTTTCAGCAATATACATCATTGCGTCTTCTTTTTCTGCAAGATTAGTAAATTCATATAAATTAACTATAACACTATCTGTTTCTTTTCCGATGTATTTAGAAATATCTGCTTCTTTTGTAAGTCCAAATGCTTTCAAAAGGACAACTGCAGGAATGTCTTTAAATCTGCTAAATGAAACATTTATGATTCCTTCTTTATTTTCAGTTATTGTTATGGGTATTCTATATGTTCCTTTTAATGAGAATAATTTTAATGTTAAATCCCCTTTTTTATTGTTCTCTATGAAAGGTTGATTTTCTGCCAAATCTTCTGCCATAATCATAACTCTTTCATTACCTTTTATTATAAAATATCCTCCGGGATCCAGGGGGTCATCATAATTTTGAAGCAATTCTTCTTTTGACATCCCAATTGTATTACAAGCCTTGCTTTTTACCATAATAGGAATTTTTCCTATTTCAACAATCTCAGAATCAACTTGCCCATCTTTTTTAACAGTTAATTCAAGGGTTATTGGGGCAGCATATGTTAAATTTCTAAGTTGTGCTTCTGTGGGTGTTATTAAAGATGAACTTCCGTCAGCTTCAACAACTTTAGGTTTCCCAACAGATATTTTTCCAAGATTAATCTCAAATTCTTCATTGGTTATTGTTTCAGAAATTTCATTTACAATTTCTTGAAGCCTTTTATCTATAAAATTATTAAAAGAGATTATATTAGATTCAACTAAAGAGTGCTCTTTTAGATAATTTTTTACAATTATGTGATTTTGTTTCTCAAAAACCATTATACTACCACCCTATAATACAAATTTATTTTTCCTTCCTCATCTCTTTCAATTTTTATTATGTCTCCTATGCTGCAATTTTCAGGAATTCCTGCATCGTTTAAGAGAATTTTTGGAAGTTGAGATTTAGAAATGTTTAATTTGTTTAATAACTCTTGAGATTCTTTTTCGTTTAATTTAGTGTGTTTGGATTGTAGAATGTGCATTTTTCTCTCGTTGAATATTTAAATCCTTGACATCAAGTCACAGGATAAACTTTAACAACTTTGTAATAATGAAAGATAGCAAAAATTGCTTTTTAAATCTTTGTATTCGTATGGATTTGCACAATAAGTCATTCTTGCACAAAAAGCAAGAATAGATAAAAAGATTATAATCCACATGGATTTGAGTTTTTCCAAGTAGATTTACAAAATTAAAAAATGGCCCCGATGGGATTTGAACCCACGACACCTGGATTGCTTTGCGTTCTCGCGAAGCACGCGAAACTTGTTTCAGCATAAAAGTCCAGTGCTCTAACCAGACTGAGCTACGGAGCCTCCGTATCTCAAATATATTGAGATATTGAAAAAAGATATAATTACTTTATAAAATTAACCAATACATCACAATTATGTTTATAACTAGTTTAATCTCTATCAGGAGATGGAACTTGAAGAATTATTTCTAAAAAAAGAAGAATTACCCATTTTATACAAAACATGTTTTCAGATACCAATTCACCCTAGACTTTTAGACCCATGTATTAATATAGATACTTCAATAGCACAAAAAATATTTCCAGATGTTGCACAAGATTGGTATGAAGATTTAAAGAAATATAATCCAGAAGACAAACAAGAAAAAGAATGGATTGAAAATGTTTTTTTAAAAGAAAAACCAGTTATAGAAAAACACTTTAATCACCAAATTATGAATTTTTGGCAAGATGACATCACCATAGAAGAAAATGGATTTGTAAATTGCTTTTCAATAAATAGAAATGCAGGAGGAAGCCTTTATTTCAATAAAGAAGATTTTAACTGTCAATCAATAGGAAACGCATATATTCATTTTTCTGATGAAAAATACAAAGAATTCAAGCCTGAGAATGAAGATAATCTATTTGTTTATTCAAGCCATAATATAGATAATTATCCTGGAGCATTATTCTTAAGAAATTGGGCAATAAAATATATGAATGAAGTTTTTCAAAAGATATTCTAATTTTCATTAATAAAACTTATTTATCTCCTGCAATACTTTCCAGTTTACTAATTGATTTTATTAAATTATTCATAATTTCTTCAGAGACAGAATCAATATATTCATCACGAGTTTGTATTTTTAAAATTTCACAATCTGGAGCAAATTTTTTTTTAAATAATGCCCCTGCATTTAATTTACTAAAAGCATCTCCAGAGATAGTACATTCTTTACCAATCAAATCCTTATAAGTTATAATATATTTCTGTTCAGTACCATAAATAAAATCAAATTCATACCCGTCTTTATCCTCAAACTCCATTAAATTCAAAACAGATTATTGTTTATAAGAATTATTGTGTTAATAGTATTAACTCACAAAAATTTCTTTAATCTCTCACTAAAATCCTCTTCACTCATAGCCCCAACAAAATTAGTTATAACTTTCCCATCTTTAAACAAAACAAAATTAGGAATAGATGAAACATTAAATTTTTGTGCAATTTCGTGACCATCTTCAACATTAACTTTTCCAACTTTCAATTTCTTCTTTTCAAATTTTTCAGCAACATCTTCAACAATTGGACCCATCATAACACAAGGCATGCACCAGTCTGCATAGAAGTCAATTAAGACAGTCCCTTCTTTGATAAACTCATTAAATTTTCCGTTTGTTAATTCTGTTACCATGTTTTCTATAGAAATGAATATTTTTTAAATTGTTCGGTTTTTTCTTAGATAAGTTAAAAAGGAATAAAAATCCTTTTTCTCTTCATTTACCAAATTCCATTCGTCCAAATTAATCTCAGGAAAAAAAGTATCTCCAACAGGATTCTGATAAACTCTAGTTATCTCTAATTTATTTACAAAAGGCATAAACTTTTTGTAAATTTCTCCTCCTCCAATTACAAAAGAATCTTGATTTTCTGTAAAATCAATTGCCTGTTCGATACTTCTTGCTATATAAATCCCATTATGCTCTTCCAATTTATTTGAAAGAACAATATTCTTTCTTTCAGGCAAGGGTCTGAATTTTTCAGGCAGGGATTCATAAGTTCTTCTTCCCATGATGACAGGGTGATTTAATGTAAGAGATTTAAATCTCTTCATGTCTTCAGGAATATATCAAGGAACTTTTCCCTCTCTCCCTATAACATTATTTTCAGATGTTGCTGCAATTATTGTGAGATTCATTTTAAACCAACATCTCTCTTTCAATTTTTGGATGAGGATTATAATCTGAAACAATAAAATCATCTACAGTTAATTCATAATATCTTTTATCCCTTCCATCAGGGAATTTATAATTAATAGTTAAAATTGGGGAAGGTCTAATCTCTCTTGTAAATTGTTCGAGCAATGCAGTAACATGATCATACTTTTCTTCTTCTGGGTCATTAGGATGATCTTTATCCTTAGGAGCATGATTATTAACCCATTCAAGAACATCAAAATATCCTTGTTTGTCTCCATTTTGTTTTTCTTTACTGATTGCATCTTTCATCTTTGATTTAAGTTCACCAAAATTTTCCCGATACCATTGAGTTCTCTTTTCTAATCCAGTATAAATATGAAAATCCCCAAAAGTGTGATAAAACGCTTGGGGCTCCAGTCCAAGTTCATGTGCAAAAATCTTTGCTTCCATCCAATATGCAACAGTGTTAAAAGGAACTCCTAAAAATATATCTGAACTTCTTTGATATAATTTAAGAAAAAATCTTCCATCTTCATCAGCAGTCATCTGAAAAAAAGAATGACAAGGTTCTAAAGACATATCATGCAAATCAGCAACATTCCAATAACTTACAAGATTTTTTTTACCTTGCGGATGTTTTTTCATTTTTTCAAGAATCTCACTTAACTGGTCAATTCCAAGAGGGTCCTTTACGTATGCATCTCTAAGATGTCCTTCAAACCTAGTTTTTTTACCCGTAGAGATAAATTTAGGCCAATGTCTTAGTTGATATCCATAAATAGGACCCGCGTCTCCAAATTTATTTGCAAATTCCCCACTTTCACGAATCATCTGAGCATAATCTAACATAGCTTTATCCCAATCTTTAGAATATTTATTTTCTTTTAACAATAAACTTTCAGGAAAAATTCCTGCTTTAACCATCTCAGGAAGATTTCTATCAAAAGTATTTCCTCTCCAGACTTTACATTTATTATCTTCTAAATATTTTATATTAGTATCTCCACTTAAAAACCAAAGGGTTTCATAAATCATTGATTTTGTAGCCATTTTTTTAGTTGTTAAAAGAGGCCCTCTTTCACCCAAGCTATATCTTGCTTGAGGCCCCCCAAAATAAGAAATTAAACCAGAACCTTTGCTCCCTTGTTTAAACCCCGTATCTTCATTAGTAAAAGTATCTTTTACTAAATCTAAATATTGTTGCACCATTTTTATTACAAATCCAAACTAAAACTGTTTTATAAATATAATCAAACTCCAAAATAGATATATCAATATGTATAAATCTTTTTAAAGAAAATTAAATAAAATATCTTTATGCCATTAAATCAATTGTATACATATACTGTCCCAGAAGAGATAAAAAAAATTGAAGATGCTGAAGAAAAGGTAATTGCCCTTTTAAGAAATGTAAGGGCTAATGTAGGAATTCTTCGACCTCATTTTCTAAAAGCCGATTTAGAATTTATTTTAAATGTTGTTAAACAAGGAAAATGGATTCTTCAAGATCAATTAAACATAAACAGTGCATTTTTAGAAAGAAGAATCGGAAAAGAAGTAAGATTAAATTATGATATAAATCTTTCAGATGCAAAAGAAATAATTGATGATTATACACAATTTTCTGAAAAAGGGTGTAAATCTTGCATAAATTTAGGAAAATTATACAAAGAAATGGAAACAGGTAGATATTGTAAGCTTGATGAAACCGAAAAATCCATAGTAGAATCTCCTATTTTGGATAATAAATCTTTTAAAATCCATAAATTTTATAAAACAGGGTGCGATGATAAATCTCCTAAATTTAGACCACTAGAAACAGTAATTTTAGAAGAATCCATAAAAAGAAGAGATGATGGTTTTTCTTATGATTAATTCTGTATCTCAACCTTCCCCCCGCTTGTAACTCTCCCCCCTTGATGTTGTCCTGAATATGCTCTCTTAATATCTCCTACAACAGCATAATACTCAATACTAAACATTCTAGCTCCTAACTCAAAAATAAAATCCTGATTTCCTAAATTCTTTATACCAAATGTCAATTGTCCTTTATATCCTGGATTAGTTGAAGTGAAATGTAAACTTATTCCTCCTCTTTGCAAAGAACTTCTTGGACAAATCTTTGGAATTAAATATGCTTCAGGAAAGTTTTCATCATATTTTATTTTTTTAGCAGGAGAATGAATAATCTCCATTGTCGTAACCAAATAATACTCTCCGGGTTTTATTGTAAATCTTTTATTTCCATCTTTAGTTATATCTCCAATAGTTTCTGTTTTTGAAGAATATCTTTCTTTAACTCCCAATAAACTCTCTCCAATTATATTATGTATCTGTCCAACTCTCAAATCTAAAATAGTTCCTTCAGGATTTTCCAATTCTCTTTCAGATAACCCCCCAATTAAATTATATTTTTCATTTAATTCAAGAACTTTTAATGCTGATAGTATCATTTTAAATTTTATTTTTTATTTTTGTAGGTTCTTTTCTATTTTAATTTTCTTTTACATTGTAGCTTTTCTTTCGGCTTCGTTAGAAGCAGAGTACAAGAATTTATTCCTGCTCTTTCTAAAAGAAAAACCCATTATTCAGACAACCCTATAATTTTGCCTCTTCTAAATTTTTTAGTTCTAATTAATTTTCCTTTCCAATATCTTATTTTAACCCCAGTCTCTCTAAACATTTGAATAGTTCTTTTTGATTCTTCAATATCCTCTCCAGTATTTGTCTTATTCCATTCTTCATCAACAATAACTTCTAAGATTCCAGATTGAACAATGCCTCTTGCACAATCAGTACATGGAATACCATTTGTGTACATTCTACATCCTTTCAATACTGCTCCAAATCTTAAAGCATTATCCATAGAATTTCTCTCCCCATGCTCAAACCAATATTTCTTTTCAGGTTTCTCTTGCCTACTAGGGATATTATCATTTAATTTTCTTGGAAAACTATTATATCCTGATGTTCTAATTTCATTATCCGGTCCAATAACTATTGCAAAAATATGAGTTCTTTCATCTTTGCTTCCCTCAGCCATAACATAACCCATAGACATTATTCTGTCATCAAAACTAGGTATTTTAGGGATGTATTTTTTATCAGTCATTTTATTAAACAATTAATTTCTTTTATAAGTATAATTATTCTCCAAAATAATATTTAATTAATCTTATCTTATTTTTGCATTTGGAAGATGTTTCTGTGCTTCAACAAGGCATTCTTTCAAAAGTTTTTGTGGAGTTTCATAAAATTCTGCTGGAAGATTTTCTCTTAAAAACTTTTCATCCCCCTCTTCCTTTTCAATTGCTTTAAATGGTTGTAAAAAATATGAGCTTTTTCCTTGATGAAAGGACCAATCGTGAATTAATTCAGCTGTTTTTCCAATTTCTTCAGGAGTCATCCATCTTGGTTCTCCATTATTATAAACAGGACAGAGAGTTGTCCTAAATTCAGATTCTGGAAATTGAGAGATAATTGAAATTCCTTTCCCAAGATTATCTCTTAAACCAATAAGTTTTGTTTTTGTGATTAATGGATATAATTCAACAGGCCCTTTTACATCCATAGCAACATAATCAATTAATTTTTCATTTTTTAATTGTTGTAATATAGTATAAGCTGCCCCATTTGTATCCAGTTTTACTAAAAGCCCTAAATCTTTTGCTTTTTTTGCAAAGTCCTTCAACCCAATCTGCATTGTTGGCTCACCTCCAGATATGGCAATTGCATCAATCCATCCTTTGTTTGCAATTAAATATTCAAAAATTTCTGTTTCGTTAATTCCTTTTCCATCAAATTCTTTTAATTCAGGATTATGACAATAACCGCAGTTATAATTGCATCCAGGAGTAAAGACTAGTGTAGAAATTTTCCCGGGATAATCAATAAAAGATTCCTTTTGCCAAAAAGCTATTTTCATTATATAATTTCTCCAGACTCAAACTAAAAAATAAGAGTTTTTAATAATTTATTTAATTTAATGAAGATAATATTTTTTCCAACCCTTGGATTATTTCCCCTTCTTTCACTAAAACAGGAAGCAATACTGCCCCATCATTTTCTCTCTGAATTTTGTCCTTATTTTTAGAATAAAAATCCCTGAATTTCACTCTTCCTTCACCTATGCCTGCATTTATTTCTCGGTATTTTATTCCTTTCTCTTTAAAGTATTCCTTGACTTTCTCGCACTTTGAGCAATTAGGGTAGCTGTATAGCAGATAATCCATTTTAAGATTTAACCTCGACGTAGTTTTGTTTTTCATTTATTCTATTCCTATACTTAAACTCCTCTTTCTTTCCCGGATTCCAGGCATTTACTGGCCTCAAATAACCAACAATCCTGTCATAAATTTCAGGAGTTTCTTCACATCCAGGAGAAGTACATTCTTCTTTTTTTCCTGGAATATATTTGTGTTCGGGGCATATGCTGAAAACAGGGGTTATACTGAAATAAGGCAATCTTGTTGTTTCAGCTATCTTTCTTACAAGATTCTTTGCAGAATTGCCATCCAGTCTTTCTCCTACAAATGTATGGAAGATTGTTCCCCCATTATACAATGTCTGCAATTCTTCTTGGTGTTTTAATGCAAAGCGCAAGTCTGTTTTTAAATCAACAGGCAACTGAGTTGAGTTTGTAAGGAAGGGCGTCCCATTTCCAGAGACTATGATATTTGGATAAATCTCTTTGTCCCTCTTTGCAAATTTATAAGAGGTAGATTCTGCAGGAGTTGCTTCGAGATTATAGAGATTTCCAGATTCATTCTGGTAAGTTTTTATTTTTCCTCTCATAAAATCAAGGGTCTTAACTGCAAATTCTTTTCCTTCTTCTGTTGAAATATCTTTTCCAAGAATGTTCAAGCAAGCTTCATTCATTCCACAAAGCCCTATTGTTGAAAAATGGTTGTTAAAATGTCCCAAATAGGATTTTGTATAAGGAACAAATCCTTTTTCCATGAATTGCTCTATTGTTTTTCTTTTTATTTCAAGAGATTGGTATGCAACATTCATTCTATTTCCTAAAATATCAAAGAATTTGGATTCTTTCCCTTCAGCCTCGTATCCTATTCTATTCATATTTAATGTAACAACTCCAATACTTCCTGTTGAATCTCCTGGTCCCCACATATTTCCAGGACGTCTCATTAATTCTGTCTGGTCCAGGTTTAATCTGCAGCACATTGCTCTTATTGCACCAGGATCCAAATCAGAACCTAGATAATTCTGGAAATAAGGAATCCCATACTTTCCTGTAACATCAAATAGCAAATTTGAAACTTCTGAATCCCAGTTAAAATTTTTAGTTAAGTTATATGTTGGAATTGGGAATGTAAATATTCTTTCGGATTTATCTCCCTTCATCATTGTTTTCAAGAAACCCTTGTTTATCATGTCAATTTCTTTCTGATAATCTCCATAGGTTGTTCCAATTTCTTTTCCTCCAACAATTGCAGATTTATTTTTTAAATCTTCTGGAACACTCAAATCAAAAGTTAAATTAGAGAAAGGAGCCTGCCAACCCCACCTTGAAGGGACATTCAACCCATAAATAAGCATTTGCATGTATTGATCAACTTTTTCTTGAGGTAGATTATCCTGCCTTACAAAAGGAGCTAAGAAAGTGTCAACAGAAGAAAATGCCTGCGCGCCCGCAAATTCTCCTTGCATTGTACCTATATAATTTACCATTTGTGCAACAATTGTCTCCAAGTGTTTTGCAGGGGAACTCTGAACTCTTTCTGAAACAGAGCCAAACCCTCTTCTTATTAATTGTTCTATTGAATGTCCACAGCAATAAGCAATAACTGGAAAATCCAAATCATGAATATGCATCGCACCTGATTCATGAAGTTTTTTTATTTCAGGGTTTTCTTTTCCATACATTTCATTTAATGCATAGGTATTCCACACTTCACCTGCAAGTCTTGCATTTGCTCCTTGAAAAGTTATGCTTCCCGAATTCGCATTTTCTCTGCTTCTCCAGTCTTCTCCACCCATGTATCCGTTTACAAGTCTTCTTGCAAAATCAAATACTGCCTGTCCTGATTGAGTCATTTCTCTTTTTTCTTTGTGGTTTTCTCTGTAAATAATATATTTTTTTGCAGCAGAGTGGTAGCCCAACTCCATCATTTGATTTTCAACTAAATCCTGCACCTGTTCAACAGTTGGCTGAGAAACCCCATTAAACATCATCCCTAACTTTGCATCAACTTTGTCGGTTACTCTCTGGGCAGCTATCCCTATTTCCTCTCCATTCATTCCATCAGCTAAAAATGCCCTCTCAGCAGCATATTTTATTTTTTCTGAATTAAAATCAACAATCTTTCCATCTCTTTTTTTTATTTTTTCAACCATTTTTTCCTCTTACTATAATCCTTTAATCTCTTGTTTAAATTCATTTATGTCCTGAAATTGTCTATATACAGATGCAAATCTTATATAAGCAATATTATTTGTTTTCTTAAGTTTCTTCATAATTGTCTCTCCAATCACCGATGTTTTAATTTCTTTTTTTCCTGTTTTTCTTATTTGTTCTTCAATTTCGTTTATCATTTTTTTTATTTTTTCTTGAGTAACAGGTAATTTTTCAAATGCTTTTTCAATTCCTGTCTCAAGTTTTTTAATATCAAATTTTTCTCTGCGCCCATCTTTTTTTATTACATATAAATCTCCCTTCTCTATTTTTTCGTATGTTGTAAATCTTTTTTTGCATTTTAAACATTCCCTTCTCCTTCTTATCCCTTCAGGAGATTGTCTTTTATCAGTTACTTTTGATTCAGTATGTCCGCAGTATGGGCAATTCATTTAATACCTCTTTTTAATAACATACAATATATTGTATGTTATACCCCCCATTCTTACCACAGGTTGTATTATTAATTGTTCTGAAAAAAAAGAGGTATTTAAACATTTACAACTATTTTTTAAAGGTGACAGAGGAATACAATTTTTTCCTTGTAGAAAAATAGTTATCTATTTTGAGTGATTAAAAAAACATTTTTAAACTAAAGAATATTATAAAAATAAAGGAGGGAGAAATGACATATTTACAAGAAATTGCTGGCTCTATTGGAATTTCTGTATGGCTTTTAGTAGTTATTTTTGTTTGGTCTTTTATTTGGAAACTTTTAGCTTTATGGAAATCTGCTAGAAAAAAGCATTTAATTTGGTTTATTGTATTAGGAATTGTAAATACTATGGGTATTTTGGAAATTCTATACATATATCTATTTTCAGAGATGAGTAAATCAAAAAAAAGCATGCCAGAAAAATCTAAATCAGCAAGAAAAAGAAGAAGATAATTTATTTTTTAATTTTATATTTTTATTATATTTATTTTAAACATTTCTCTCTTTAAATCTAATACTTGTTAGTGCACCAAGAAGGAATCCTAATATTATTGAAAAGATAATAATATTTCTAATATCAGAAAAAAACAATGTTACTCTATTTTCCCCACCAAGCCCCACCATTATTTTTGAATAAATAAGGAAATAAATTAAAATAAAAGTGAGTATAGAAAATAATATCCCAAAGAGAATCCACCTCAATTTTGCCATTTATATTTTAAAGAATATTTGTTTAAATACCCTTTCTATATTAAAACTTAATCATAACAATCAATAAAAACCTTTATTTTATATATTTTTTATGGGTGTCTTTTATTTAGGTATAGAACTTAGTGGTTTAGCTTATATTGCATTACTTCTTTTTGGGTTAATAATTTTTGTAATTATTATGATTCTTACAGAAAAACAAAGGCAAAAACGAAGATATTCTATAGATTTAAACAAAAAAGAAAACGCTAAACTAAAAGCATTTATATAACAAAATACCCTAAAAATTGAATGGAATTCGCAATAATAATTTTTCTTTTGATTTTATTGGTTGCAATAGTTATTTCTTATTTTGTTGGAAAAAAGATTGGGGGGTTTAAGAGAGATGTATACTGGGAAAAAGAACTCCCAATACAAAGAAAACAAGCAATAATTCAATCAAGAGCAGTGATTGGAGGACAGTTTTCAGAACAGCTTGCACCTTATTTACCCGGCTTTAATTATCCCCCTACAGAATGCAAGTTTCTTGGAAAACCAATAGATTTTTTAATATTTAAGGGCATGGATAACAAACAAATAGAAGAAGTAATATTTGTAGAGGTGAAAAGTGGAAAATCTAAAATCTCTCCTCAGGAAAAAAATTTAAGAAATGTTATTGAAAATAAGCGTGTTCGTTGGATTGAATATAGGATTCCAGAAGATTTAACAAAAAAAGAAGAATTTTAAAATATAATTTATTAAATTTAACAGTTTTCAGAGAGTCCCCACTTTCCTCCTTTCTGGGAGCATTCTTCTTTACTGGTTATTCTTCTATCTGTAAATTCCGCGCATTTTTCTTTTGATAAATCACAAAAGGAATGTAAAGAAGATAATTGTTTGGAATCACAATCATAGTTAGAATTGCATTGAACATTCATAGATGTAAAATAACAGATATTTGTTGCCATACAATCTGGATTAATTTGTTTTCCTTTGATAACTTCAAATTTTATTAATAGGAATATTGTAATACCAATAGCAGCAAGTAAAACAAAAAGTATTAACACTATCTTCCACCCTTTTTCCATATATTCATTATTAAAATTAATTATTTAAATGTTTATTTTTTAAAATAATTCATAAAATTTATATACTCACAAGTTTAATTAATATTATAAAAGAGGAAAAACCTTAAAGTGAAGAAAAAACTTACAAAAAAATTAGATAATTTTCATAAAAAAAAGAGTAAGGTTATTGTAATTGTGCTTATTTCAGTAATAGTTCTTTTAACATTAGCATTAGGATATGATATATACACTCTTCTTAAAACCAAGGCAGATGCAGAAGCAACACAATTTGCGCTTAATGAGAATATTATTTTTTTAACCCAGGAAAGAAATCAATTGCTTATAGAAAGAGATAATTTAATTGGAGAACTTGAAAATTTAAATAGAACAGTAATTAATTTAAATAATCAAAGGGCCCAATTAATTGCCGAAAGCAATTCATTATCCTCAGATCTAGAGGTGCTTCAAGATAGATATGATTCTCTTTCTGAAGAGCTTGAAGAAACTGAAAGTGAATTAGAGGTTTGTTTATCTTCTTAAAATAAATTTTATCCCGTAAGAATAACCTCAATTTTTTCAAGTTCACTTTTTATTATATTTATTATATTCAAGTTATTTTCACTAAGTTTTTCTTGCCTCTTTTTTTCAGCTATTTTTTCATTAACCAAACTATTTATCTCATAATTCATCCTTGATATTCCATCCATTAATCCCTGAATCCCATCACTTTTCATATTTTCTCTTTCATAAATTATTTCTTTTTCCAGGCGTTTAATTTTATTTATTGAGCCAGAAATTTTTTTATTCAGTAAACTCCCCTCTTCTAAGATGTATAAAAGAGATTCTCCATTGTCTTTTTTGAATTCTGCAGAAAAATTTTCCTTAAAGTCTCCAATTATTTTCATTTTCTTTTCATTAGTATGAAATATATTTTTTAGGGATTTAAAATTAATTTCTTCTTTTAAATTATGGATCTCATTTTCTAATTCTATCTTTATTAAATTAAGTTTCTCTTGTTTTCTTACACTTTCTTCATATTCGGGAGTTCCCTTTATTCTTTCAATTCTGTTTTCTAATTCTTTTTGATTTTCTTTTATTTCTTTTATTCGATTATCTATCCTTTTTATCTCCAAATCTATTTTGTAGATATTTTCTTCAGATTTTTTTAATTGATAAAATTGTAGGCGAATAGTATTAATTATCTTTGAACGTTCAAAATAAAGCTTATTCTCATTTAAAATATCTATAAGAAATTTTGAAAATCCTTTAAGTTCTTCTTTTATTGATGTAATTTCTTTTCCAATAAGAATGTTTGTTTTTGAATAGCTTAGATTAGAGCGGTTATTTAAATCTAGAAGCAAAGCATCAACGTTTTCTATAAATTTTTGGATTTTTTCCATTTCCAGACTAGATAATCTTTTTAAAAATTCTCTTACATAATAAACATAATTACTAAGATTTTCTTTTACAATATACTTTATTCTATCTTCTGCTTTTTTAGAATCTACATCAACATTTTCAAGAACATTTAACTTTTCTGTAAGGGATTCAATAACCGCATTTTTTTTATCGTTGAGAAGTATAAATATTTGCTCATTTTTATGTTCAATTTCTTTTTCCTCTTTTTCAATCCAAGGCAAAATTTCAAGAAGACTCACTTTACCTTGTTCTTTTTTAGACTCCCCCGTCCCATTTTTTTTAAAAAAATCAAAAAAACCCATAATATAATAAGAAATTCTCAATTTAAAAAGATTACATAAGGTATAGTTATTTATTCATATAATTCAAAAAAATAAAAAAATAAAAAAATAAATTTTATATTTATTTGCCACAACCGCAAGAACCTGTTCCTGAAACTGCTCCACAGGTTGCAAGTCCACAATTGCTTTCTGCATTGCATCCGTTTCCACATCCAGAACAGCTTATTGTTTTTGTTGGGATATCTGTCAGAGTTTCTCCGTTATTAGCCTCTTCTGCATTGTTATTATTTAAGGCACTAACAAATGCAAATCCCCCAATAATAAGCAAGCCTAAAATCATTGAAGCTATTATCCATGTTTTCATTTTAACCTCCTGTTGTCAATTTAATTGAAATATTAAAGAAAAAAGCATATAATACTACTTTGGAGAAACTAGTTACACCAATTTATTTTAATCTTTTAACACAACAATATTGTTCATGCCGCGTCTTTTTCTTTCAACTATTTGTTTTGCTTCCAATTTGTCCAAAAGTCTTGTAACTCCAACTTTTCCCACCTGAAGTCTTTCCATTAAATCAGCCTGAAACATAGCATTTCCTTCATTTAATAACAAATCAACAACTTCTTTTTCTTTTTTATCAAGTCCAGAATAATCTTTCTTCTTTTTCTTTTCTTTTATTGTTTTAACAATTAGCTTTTCTTTAGGTTTCATGAACATTAAAAAAATACCAATTATTAAAATCACTCCAACAATTGCCAAACTTATCCATGTCTGAACTGCAATTGTATCATACATTGAACATGAATCTCCATGCGTACATGTATCTCCAACTATTCTCTTTAAAGCAGCATTAAAAATCCAAACTATGACCCCCATTAAAGCAGCAATTCCAGTTATTATCCATCCAACAGTTTTATTTTCCATATTATTTTTTATTTTTTCTTTGTTTTATCTTTTTTAGTACCTTTATAATCTTCTATTGCTTTTTTTAAAGCCTGAGACGCCATAGCTGAGCAGTGAATTTTAATATTTGGAAGACCCCCAAGACTTTCAACAACATCTTTATAATTTATTTTTTCAACCTCGCTTAATTTCTTTCCCTTTGCAAGTTTGGTAATCATAGAAGAAGTTGCAATTGCAGCTGCGCATCCGAAAGTTTTGAATTTTATATCTTTTAAAATCTCTTCTCCTTTTTCATTTTTCTCAACTTTAATATAAACCCACATTATATCTCCGCATGTTGGATTTCCAATTTTACCAACTCCGCTTGGATTTTTTATCTCTCCCATATTTTTGGGGTTCATGAATTCTTTCATAACTTTTTGGCTGTAGTTTAGTGGCATTTTAAAAGATTAAATCAATCCCTCTCCTTTCAAAATTTCTTTATGTGAATAAGCTAATTTCATATTTTTAATTTCAGATGGTTTAAACCACTTAACCTCTTTGGTTTCATCTTTGGGTTTCAGTGTTCCATTAACCAGTTTGCCGTAAAATGGAACATCAATACTATGAAATTTGCATTCTTTATTTGGAATATTTTCATAAATGTTTTTTGATCTTTTTATTATATTAATTTCAATCCCCAATTCTTCTTTAACTTCTCTTTTAGCAGCATCTTCTATTTTCTCTCCATATTCTAGAAGTCCTCCAGGTAATCCCCAAGTGTCAGGATAGGTAAGAACATTTTTGCTTCTTTTTCCAAGTAAAATTTCTCCTTGCGAATTCATAATTATTACAGGAATTCCTATATTGAGGTGTTTTTGTTTTACGTGGTTTAAGACTAATTTAAAAATTGAACGTATCATTTTTTCTTTTTTCCTTCTATTCTTTGATTTAATTTTTCAACTAATTTATCAATTTGTTTCTCAGTCATTCCATGAGCTCTGCATCCATCTTCAACAGTTTCCATTTGAGCCATAGGACAACCCATACAACCCATTCCAGATTGCAGGAACATACCTGCTAACTCTGGCTTATGAAACAACAAAGCCTGCATATTAGTTTCTCTAGTAATCTTAAGTTTTTTCATTTTGGTTAATTTAAACAATTTAATACTCGTCTTCATCTTCGTAAAAATCTTTTTCTTCTTCTTTCAAATTTGCATCTTCTTCATCAAGTTCCTCTTCACATTCGGCTTCATTTTTAACTTCGCATGCGTGTTTTTCAAATTTGTTCTTTTTCATTTTAGTCTACGTCCTCCTTTATATTTAATTGATTATCTCATAAGGGGGCTTATGCTTCTCAACTTCTTTACAACTTTAGTTATTTTCTCAAGGAAATAATCTACATCCTCTTCTGTGGTGTATTTACTAATTGAAATCCTTAAAGAACTATTTGATTGTAAAGGTCCTAATCCGAGTGCTTTCAAAACATGACTTGTCTGAAGAGTATTTGACATACATGCACTTCCTGTTGAGGTATAGATTTTTTCATTTTCAAGATATCCGCCTATTGCCTCTCCTTCAATATTATTAAAAGAAACATTAACATTATTACATAATCTCTTATCTTCAACAGGGCCATTTAATTTAACATCTTCTATTTTAAGCAAACCTTCAATTAACTTATTTCTCAAAATAGCCATTTTCTTAACATCTTTTTCATTTGCAATTTCAACAGCCTTTGCAAAACCAACAATTCCAGGGATATTTTCAGTACCGCTTCTTAATTTTTTCTCATGTCCTCCACCATGTGCCAAGGGAGTTATTTTTATTTCATCTTTAATATATAATGCTCCAACTCCTTTTGGACCATAAATTTTATGTGCATTTAATGTAACCAAATCTAAATTTTGCTTTTCAACATTAATTAAAAATTTAGTAAAGCTTTGACAAGCATCAGTATGAAATAAAACTTTTTTTTCTTTGCATAATTTCCCTATTGATTCAATATCCTGAATTGTTCCTATCTCATTATTTCCATGGATAATACTAACAACAATTGTTTTCTCTGTTATTGCTTTCCTTATATCCTCAAGATTTACAAACCCTTCTTTATCTACATCAAGATAAGTAACTTTAGCTCCTTGAGATTCCAACCATTTGCACACATTTAATATAGAATCATGTTCAATTTTAGTTGTAATAATATGATTTTTCTGGGGATAATTTGAAAAAAACAATCCCTTAAGAGCAAGATTATTTGCCTCTGTTCCTCCAGATGTAAATATTATCTCCCCCGTATTTGCTTTAATTGATTTTGCAATAATCCGCCTGCTTCTTTCAAGAGCTTCTTTAGCTTTTATTCCAACATCGTGCTGAGAAGATGCATTTCCAAAGTTCTCACTAAAATAAGGAAGCATTTCTTTCACGACTTTTTCATCAACTTTTGTTGTTGCTGCATTATCAAAATATATTTGGTGTTTCATTTTTTATCCTCAATAAATGGGATTATCAAAGAATTTTTAATTCCTCCGCAATTCCATGATTTTTCCAATATT
>JAKLDD010000008.1 GCA_022703705.1 Nanobdellota archaeon | reverse complement strand
TCCAAAAAGAACTTTGAACAAAATCTCCTGTCATTTCCTTGAATCCCATCTCTGTCCATATTTTTCTGGCATAATCTGTTGATTGATTTACAAAGTGTCTTTTTCCTCCATTAATCTCAGGAACAGGTGAGGTAATATCATATCTTCTGAATTTTTTTCCTTTCCAGCTGGATTCTTTTTTTAATATTTCAGGAGTTATTTTTTCTATTAAATCCTGAGAACTCAATTTTGATTTTATTATTTCTTTTCCTAATTGAGTTATTTCTATGCCTATTTTTTTTTCTTCTTTAACTTCTACAATTTGCTTTCTTGCTTGCAAATTTTTTAATGCAAGTTGATGTTCTGGTGCAAGAGTTTCATAATCTGTTGGCAAAATTTCTAGAAATTGTTCTTCAAGTGTTTTTTTCGTTATTTCAGATTTATTTGCATTTAAAATTATTTTCCCATTTTTTAGTTCAATTAATGCTTTCTTTTTAAGTGCCCCCAGAGAAGCTTTAAATTCATCATCTGAAAGTTTGCTTTCTTGCTGTGCTTCATTTAATGAAACAATGTGTTTTTCTGTTAAAAGATGAAGTAATCTTCTTTCAGGTAAACCTTTTTTTAAGTAAAGAGCCCCATTAATATCTAATTCTATTATTCGCGTTTTTGTATAAGTTATTTTTACAATGTTTTTGTTTTGAAGATATTCAAGTGCTCTTATTACAGAAGTCTTATCAAGATTTGACTTTTTGCATATCTCATTTAATTTTTCTCCCAAATGAGGTAAAATTCTCTTTTCATTAGGACTTAAAGATTCAATAAGCTTAGTTTTATCCATTTTAATTTATTTAGTATTAGATAATGGATATTTAAAATTGTTTTGTCATCCATGTTGGCATTTCAAGAACAATGCCAAGAGCTCTTAAATCATAAATATTTCTCTCATTTTTTTCATTTTGAGTAATAAACTTCATTTTAATCTTGTTTTTATTACACAAATTTATGTTTTGTTTTATTCTTGCAATTATCTCTGATTTTCTTTTGGGGCTTTTTTCTTCTATTAATTCATCAAGATTTATTCCTAAAATTATTCCTTTTTTTTTCATAGTCTTAGCCATAACTTGATTAAATCCAGAATTTCTTTGTTTTTGAAAATCTTTCCTTTGATTTAGTGTTAAGAGAAGAATGTTTATATTTAGTTTTTCAATAACTTTTCTGTTTAACTCATCATCTTCTGAGAAGAAAATAATTTCCTTTTTTTCTTCTTTGGCTTTTTTAATCTCATTTTTTAGCTTATTGAAATCTTTTTGTGCTAAAAGAATTTGTGTTTTTTCCATTCATCCAGAAATCTTTGTGCCTATAAATTCTTTTCCATTTAATAAATTATCCAATTGTTTTATATCATTTCCAAGAATGTATGTTGTAATTTTGTTATCTTTAATTATTTTTGATGCTGTTTGGTCTAAAACAAAATGCTGTCCAGGTTCATATTTGAGTTTATTTGCCATTTTATCAAATTCTCTCCAAGAGATTTCTTTTATTAGTTTTGCATCCTTGTGTTCTTTGGGATTTTTGTTGTATAATCCATTTACATTTGTTAGATTTGTAAAATTACATTTTAAAAATCCTGCAATTTGAGCAGCTGTTGAATCGGATGTTTGTCTTGGGCTATATTCTAAAGAACCGCAAAATATAATGTTCGACTTGGAAATATCTTCTTTTAATTCAGATAATTTATGGGGGATCCCTTTTTCTTGATCATGTTTAAAAAAATAAGACATAAATCTGGCATTCATTCTTGTTGCTGAAATTCCTGCAAATCCTTGAAACATATGATTCAAACCTATTTTTCTAAGAGCATAAATGTATTTTCTGGCAATGCTTCCTCCCCCACAAACAATAACAAATTTATAATTTTTTGAATTTTTTTGAATAACCTTTTTGAATTTTTTTAGATATTCTAAATTTATATCATTTGGTATTATTAAACTCCCTCCAAGACTTAAAACAATCACCTTTTTTTGCATCAATTATTTAAGATAAATTTGTTTATAAAAGTTATCTGAAAGATTTATACCAGTTTATTTCCTTCAATTTCCTGAATTATCTCCCTTAAATCTTTTTGACTGGTTATTCTTCTTGTTATCCCTTTTTTTCCATTTACCTCATCTCCTACTAAACTATAAATCGAATATTCTGAACTTTTTACCAATTCTTCTGGGGTATAATTTTTTATTTTACCCATATCTTCCTTATTAAGAAAAAGATATAACCCGTTTGGGCGCTTTAACATATCAAGCCCATTCACAATATTTCCATTTACAAATTTTATTGCAACTTTTCCTGAATCCAGTATTTCAAAATGATCCCAATTTGCCATTCTATTTTTATCTAAAGGGGGTTTAAAAGAATTTATGAGACTTAATGTTATGTTCAATTATTTTTTGATTACTTCACTGTAAATAATCTATTATCTTTTACATCGAATACATCTAATCTAACTCCAGAATCAATCCAACCGTGTGCATAATTTAAGGCAGCAAAGCAATTCACATAATCTCCTTTTTTTTCAAAATGCTTTGCATCCGAAAGATAATTTTCAGCCATCTCTATTATCTCTTTTGCATATTTTTCTTTTCCTTTTATTATGTTCTTTTTAATTTCATCTAATGCCTGTGAAGTTATTTTGAAATACTTTTCTACTTTTCTTTTTGTAATTATGTTTTCCATTTTAAATTTAAAATTTTTCTTTGATTTTTAAATTCTATAATTTTCTGCTTGTTCTGGTGGAATTTTGCTAATTATAAATTTTGACCCTATTGTTTCAGATATTATTGCTGAAAACATAAGTTTTCCGGATGCTACCTTGAATATCCCTTCATTGGCAGGAATTTTTGTTTCTTCTGAAAATTTATTTATTATTTTTTTTATCTCCTCATCTGTCAAAGCTATTCCAGTTTTTTTAATTCCCATGCTACCCTTAACAAAAAGATTTTCATTTGGTCCATAACACTCAATTATCTTAACAAACCTATCATTTATTAGAGGATTTAATTTTCCTAAATCAATTTCCTTGTTTATTGGAACAGGTTTAATATATTGAATATGCGGAGGAAATCTTGTTTCAGGTATGACAATTTTTAATTCTCTAAAAGATTCTTTATTTTGAGAGTATTCTAGGGGTTTTCTATAAATTTGCATATTTGGAAAATCTTTTTCTTTTTCAATCTTGATTGTTTTTTCATCTTCCCCTCTTTTTTGAAACCATTCTTTTTTAATTAAACTAGGTTCTTCTTTTTTTACAGGAATTGCAAATGTGGGGATTTTTTCTTCTTTTACAATTATCGGTTTTTCTTGTTTTAAAATTTCAGGCATCTTTTCTTCTTTTACAATTTTTTGATGAACTTTTTCAGGAATAAATTCAAATATTTTTTCTTCTTCTTTTACTTCTAAATTAAAAATTTGTTTTTCCTGTAAAGAACTTTTTATATTAAGAATTTCTTCAGGAGCATGATTTCTTATAAGCTCTTTTGTAAATTCAAGAATTATAAATTTTCCAAATCTGTGGTAATTAGATAAATAACCTTCCCCTTTTTCCAATTTGTTTTTACTGTTCATTTAACCTTGATTGACTGGAGGTAATTGACTTATGATATTCTCCGTCATCTCCTTGAGACATTGTAACTCTTGGAACAGGTTTTCCGGGTAATTTTTGTATTTGAGGTTTTGGTACTACTGAATCAATTGATTGGGTTGGGGGATAAGCTGGTTTAGGAGAATAGCTTGGTTGAACTGGAGGATAATTTGTTTGCGTAGACGAATAACTCGGAATTTGCGGGCTTGTTTGTTCATGCACAAGAGTTAAACCTCTTGCAATTGTTTTATTTTGTTCTATTATCTTGTCTATTTTTTCTAATATCTTCTCGTTTTCTTTGCTGTTTCTTCCTTCAAGTTCAAAATCTTTTTCGGCTAAAACTTTTGCAGAGATTTCAAATAATCCAAGTAATTTAGATATTTGGTCAGATAAACTATCAAATCTTGATGAAAGGTTAGCCATTACTTTCTGAAGAGAAACAAAATTTTCTATTAAGGTTCTTTCAATTTGAGAACTTTCTCTTGGAGCACGAATAATTTTTTTTGCTTTTCTTTTTTTTCTTGTCTTTTTTTCACTCTTTTTCTTTTTAGGCATATTTTATTAATGATTTTTATATTTATAAATATTTAGAATTATTTTTTTATTCTAATTCTTTTCATGTAAATTATTAATTCCTTTTATATCTGGAAATTCTTCTTTAGTGTTTTCTTCTGGTTGATATCTTCTTGGTTCCTTATCTGTTCCTTTAATCATGTTTTCTTCAATTTCCTTTACATAATCTGCAATTTCGCTTGCAATATCTGCATTTACACTTATGCTATCAATACCCTTTTCAACAAGGAATTTTACCATCTCTTTTTTGCTTCCCGCCTGACCGCATATACTTGTTTCAACTCCTTTTCTTTTGCAGACTCTTATTACATATTCTAATTGATAAAGAACTGCAGGATGCATTTCATCATACAGATCCTGAACTTTTTCATTTCCTCTATCAACTGCCAACATAAATTGAGTTAAATCATTTGTTCCAAATGAAATAAATTTAATTCCTTCATCACACAAATTATTTATTAATTGGACTGCAGCAGGAGTCTCAATCATTACTCCTAATTTTGCATGTACAAATTCTATTTCCTTAATTATTTCTTTAACTTTTTTAACTTCTTCTACTAAAATTACTTGTGGCAAAAGAATTCCTATTTTTTTACCTTTTTCAGAGACTCTTTTCATTGCATTTAACTCTGCTTTTAGTATCTTTGGATTTTTTATGCTGTATCTTATTCCATGCAATCCCAACATAGGATTAGCTTCTATTTCTTTTGGAGCACCTTCTAAATTTGAAAATTCATCTGTTCTTATATCTGAAGTTCTTACCCAGATTTCATCAAAATATTTAGAAATTTCTTCAATCCCCTGAAATATTACTTCTTCATAATCCTCTACTTTATTTCTTTCTAAAAAATAATTTGGATGTTTTCCTGATTCAGAAATTATATCTTCAATTCTTGTTAATCCAACTGTCTTAATCCCTGTCTTAGCTGCTCTTTCAGCAAAACTTGGTAAATCCACCATAACTTTTATTTTTGTCTTTGTTTTTGCTGTTACTTCATGCACTTCTTTTTTTTCTGTTTCAGCTACTTTTCCCCTGTAAACCTTTCCAGAATATCCATCTACAGTTACAATCTCCCCTTCCTTTAATGTTGTTGTTGCAATATCTGTCCCTACAATTGCAGGGATTCCCATTTCTCTAGAAACAATTGCTGCATGAGCAGTCAATCCTCCTTCGTCAGTTATAATTGCAGCTGATTTTTGCATTGATACAACCATATCTGGATTAGTCATTTTAGTTACCAGAACATCTCCTTGTTTTATCTTTGGCAAATCTTTTAAATCAAAAATTATTTTTACAATTCCTGATGCTATTCCTGGAGAAGCAGCTAAACCAGTTAAAACAACTTCACCAGAAATTTCTTTTGATTCTCCACCTACCGCTATTCTTTTGTTTATTGTTGTTATTGGGCGTGTTTGAACAATATAAATATCATCTCCTTCTATTGCAAATTCTATGTCTTGTGGTTTTTTGTAGTGTTCTTCTAATTCTAATGCAATATTAGATAATTTTATTATTTCACTATTTTTTAGAACCTGCTGTTTGGATTTTTCTTCTTTTAATTTTACAACTGTGTTTTGTCCAGAGGAAGTTCTAGTTAGAGCAATTTTTTTATCAGCGATTTTTATATCAAGTATTTTCAAATCATTAGAGATAACATATTTATCCGGGGTTATTCTGCCTGAAACAATTCCTTCACCAAGCCCCCATACAGCTTCCATTATTATATTCTCGTCTTTGTACGTTGGATCTTTCGAGAAGATTACACCTGATTTTCCAGAATCCACCATTTTTTGGACAACCACTGCCAAATGTGCTTGTTCATGCTTAAATCCTTGTTTATGGCGATAATATGTAGCTCTGGATGTAAACATAGATGCAAAACATTTTCTTATGCTATTTAATAATTCTGAATTTCCTTTTACATTTACAAAACTATCTTGCTGTCCTGCAAAACTTGCTTCTGCTAAATCTTCTGTTGTCGCACTGCTTCTTACTGCAACAAAAAGGGGTTCGTGTGCATTTGTAAGAATATCTAATGCAGTTCCATATGCTTCGCTTAAATCTTCTGCCCCCAAATTTTCATAAGCTTCTAATATTTCTTCTTCCATCTCTTTTGGAAATTTAGAATTAATTATAGATTCACGAACTTCTTCTGTAACTTTATTTAATAATTCTGTATCTTCATAATTAATTGTTTCTAAAAGGTTATTTATTTTATTATTTATTCCGGATTTTTCAATAAAATAATCATATGCTTGGGCAGTTACAACAAATCCTGGTGGGACAGGAACCTTTAAATTGTAAATTTCTGAAAGATTTGCCCCTTTTCCTCCTGCAATTGGCCCAGAATCTTTATCAAGTTCAGAAAACCATTTCACAAAGTCTGGTTGTCCTTCAGGAACCTCTTTTTTTTCTTTAACCTCATATTTTTTATGCATAATTAAATAAAAATTTTTATATTAATAAATGTTTGGGGTTATCTTCTATATTGATTGGAGTTTATTTTGAGATAGCTTCAACAGGACAATTCTCTATTGCTTCTTTTATACATTTTGCATCTTTTTTTGCATTCGCTTTAACTTGAGCTTTTCCATCACTTCCCATTTCAAAAACAGAGGGACAAGTTGAGGCACAGGCACCGCAACCAATACACTTCTTTTTGTCTACTTTTACCATTTTTTAAAATGGAGATTATAGTTTAATAATCTTTTTATAGGATTATTTTATTTTTAATAGAATGTTTAGTCAAATTGATGAGAACTTTATGAGGATTGCTATGAATGAAGCATATAATTGTTATAAGAGAGGAGATTTGCCTGTTGGAGCTGTTTTGACAATTAATGATAATTTGGAAGGAATTTCAGGTAATTCAGCTAAATCTAATGGAGATTGGACTTCTCATGCAGAAAATAGTTTGTTATCTAAGGTTTCTTGGAAAATAAAACAAAATAAGAATGGAATTTCAAAACTTTATACTACTTGGGAGCCTTGTTTGATGTGTGCTGGCGCAGCATTGCTTTCCAGAATTGACGAAATAATCTATGCATGTCCAGACCCTTCAGGTGGAATGGCTAAAATAGATTCTTCTTGTTTAGGTTCTTGGAATGAAAAATATTGGCCCAAGTTTATAGAGGGCCCATTTAAAGAGGAGTCTTACAATTTATTAGTTAAATATATGAAAGAGAATGGAAAGATTTGGGGTAAATTTTTGGAGGGATTTAGCATTTAATTTGACTTAATAGGTAAATTTATAAATATAATTAATTTCTATTTTTTATGTTATGGTGGATTTGGTTAATAATTGTTTTAGTTGCATTATTGGTAATTATGTTTATTAGCTACTATAATAGATTTACTGTATTATCAAACAGAATAGAAAATTCACTCGGACAGATTGATGTTCAACTTAAGAGGAGAGCAGATTTAATTCCAAATCTTGTAGAAACTGTCAAAGGTTATGCAAAACACGAAAAAGAGGCAATAACAGCAGTTACAAATGCAAGAAAAGCTCTTGTTGGAGCAAAAGGAATTGAAGAAAAAGTAAAAGCAGATAGAAATCTTGAAGGTGCTTTAGGAAGATTATTTGCAATTGCTGAAGGTTATCCTGATTTGAAAGCTAATACTAATTTCTTGGAATTACAAAGAGAATTAACTTCAACAGAAGATAAAGTTGCTTATTCAAGACAGTTTTACAACGATTCAATCTTGGATTATAACAATAAATGCAAGACTTTCCCAGGAAAGATTTTTGCAGGAATGTTTGGATTCAAGGAAAAAGAATTTTTTAAAGTTGCAATAGAATCCGAAAAAAAACCTGTTAAGGTAGAATTTTAATTTTTATCTGTTTAATGATATAAATATTTATTAATCTTAATTATAATCCTTTATCATGAAAGAGGCTTATTTAAAATGTGATTATTCTCCTGGTAATTTTAGTACAGAATATTTTGTTCAGTTTAATGGTTCTCAATATCCTGCAGTCCCCTTTGGAGGAGTATATGTAGTAAAAGAGAATGTAATTATCAATAAAGAAGATAAATCAGCAGGATTAGTTAAAATAATTATAACGCGAAAGGGTGACCAAACTTCTCAAATTGCTATTCCTTCAATAACAGATAGTGGCGCATTCTTTAAAGTTTTGAATGAAGATATTGTTTATATTGGAGAAGATTAATTATTTAATTTCCCATACTTCCCAAAATAGTAAACACTGTTACGTCCTACAACATAAGTTTCAAAAGATTTGAGTTTGTTCTTTGGTATTAATTGTTGATAAGATTCTCCTTTTTTGTATTCAGATATTTCTGAACCTTCAATTATACTGAAGAAACTTGGAAGAATTATAAATTGCTTTTTTTTATATTTTCCAACAAGAAAACATTTGTATTTTTCTCTTTTTATATTAATTTTATCTTTGATTAAAACTGCTGGATGGATGTGGCTTGTAACTATTGTGATTATGTTTTTATTTTTGAACAATTCTGGAAAATCTTGCTCTCCGTGTGTAAATGCAAGATTTTCATAGAGATAATAATCTTCCAATTTGTAATCTTTTAATGTAAATGTATCATGATTCCCTTTGATTAAGATTATATTTTCTTTTGGTAGGTATCTTTCCAGAAATTTTAAGAAATTTCTCAAATCAAATATTTCTTTTTTTTGAAACTGAAAATGATGTTTTATATCTCCTAGCAAAATAATCTTTTTTAAAGTATATAGGGCCTTAATTCTTTTAATTATTATCTCGAGTTCTTTTTTTGTTTCTTCCAGTTGGTCAAAGAGAAGATTTATTCCCTGTTCTTTTATCATTTCGTCATATCCTAAATGCAAGTCTCCTATTACAAGAATTCCTTGTTTTGGAAAGAAGAGGGTTTTGGATATAAATGTAAAATCTTTTGATTTATTTTCTTTTTTTATTTTCATTTTAATTTCTTTTCCATAACATATCTTAGAGCTCCTTTATCCTCATATTTACCTAACATAATATATCCATTTTTATTGTAAAATGAAATTAATTTCTCTTTACAATCTAATAATACACCTTTTTTATCAAATTTTTTAATATATTTGTCCGCAGAGTTTAGTAATATTGAACCAATACCTTTTCCTCTATATTTTGGAAGAATTGCTATCCAAGTTATCCAAGCATAATTATCAAGTTTAGTAAATTTTTTTGCAGGGTTATCTTCATATTTTTTTATTCCTAAATATCCTATTAATTTATTATTCTCTCTTGCTAACAATATTAACTTATCTTGATTTTTATTAAGAACAAATTTATTTGCTCTATCTTCTGCCCATTCCTTATTTCTATTATCAGCATCTATCATTAATTCTATTAAGTTTTGAATATCTTCTTCTTTTGCTTTAACTATCTTCATATTATTCCTCTCCAACCTCCTGCAAAAATTCATCATAACTGAATTCTTCTGGATTTTGTTTTCTTTCAATCTCTTGCATGTATACCTTGTGCATTCTTTGAAGAAAATCTTGTTTGTCTTCTATTTTCATTAAGTCTAAATGTCCCTGCAAAATTAAGTTTAATGAAAAAGGCGAAGGTATTTTTACATGATTATAACTTAACTTAACTTTTCCAGTATTTATCCAATCAAGAACTAATTTGGCACGCTCAATATCCATTAAATCCTCTAGAACTTCTCTCTTTGCTTCTTTTAGTATTGGAAATTCTTTTGATATTTTTTTAACAGAATTTATTAGAAAATGCGATTTCATTTGTTGTTTTTTAACAGATTTTGTTGCTCCCTTGTATGTTCTTAAAATCATTAAACCTCTTGTTGCACAGTGCCTGAACTTTTTTGTAAGGACATCTGTTTTCTCTATCGCTTCTTTTAATATTTCTTCTATATTTCCTGAATTTAATTTCTCAAACGCTTTTTCTATTTTAGTATTTTCAGAAGAAATATAAAATCCTCTATCTGAAATTCCCACTTCAACATCTCTTTTTGATGTCTCTTTAGAGCCTAAAATATATGCAATAGCTCTTGAAAGCGCATCATTTACTCTCCTACCATACATTGAATTAACTAAAACATATTTTTTATCATCCCTTTCATCAGTGTACTTTTCAATTGTTATTGTTTGTATGTCTGGTATTTCTGAAAAATTAAATTGTTGATTAAAATATTCATAGATTTCTTCTGAAACTTGAGGGGAAGTATAAGTATATTCTCTTATAAATTCTTTTATCTTTTCTTTATCTATTTTCTTTTCAAATTTATTTTTTAGTTCTTTTCTGAATTTGGATATTTCTAATGCCGAATCAAAGCTTAATGGCAAGGTTTCTGAAAACCAGGATGGAATTGTGGGATTCTTATTTGGAGCAGGCTTAACATAAAGATTCATTCCTTTTGTGTAAAGATATGCATATTTGCTTCCTCCTAGAACAAAAACATCTCCTTTATGCATCCTATTCATAAAAGATTCATCAATAGCTCCTATTTTGTCTCCTGTTTGAAGTTTTACTGTAACAAAAGATTCTTCTGGAATTGTTCCGATATTTGTAAGATAAATTATTCGTGCCATTTTTCCTTTTTTTCCTACTTCTTTTGTTCCTTCATCATACCATATTTTTGCATAAACTCTGTCTTTTTCTAAATCGTATTCCCCAGATAAATAGCTTATTACAGAAAGAAAATCATCTTTGTTTAAATCTTTATAACAATAGCTTTTTCTTATTGTTTCTAACATCTCTTCAAGTTTCCATGGTTGATTTATAGTCATACCAAATATTGTTTGTGAGAGAACATCTAATGCATTTTTTGGAAAATGTATATAATCAATTTTACCTTCATACATTTCTTTTTGTATAATTGAACATTCAATTAAATCATCTCTATCCATAACAATAAATCTCCCTTTTGCTGTATCATGTAATTTGTGTCCTGCTCTTCCAACTCTTTGAAGTGCTCTTGAAGAGGCTTTTGGGCTACCCAAGAGTATAACTAAGTCAATATATCCAATATCAATCCCTAATTCAAGAGAAGTTGAGCATACAACTACTTTAAGATTTCCCTGCCTAAGGTTTTCTTCAATTGCAAATCTATGTCCTTTGCTTAAAGAAGAATGGTGGGCTGCAATATTTTCATCTGTATATTCCACTGGAAATTTATCTTTTAAATAATTTACAACTCTTTCTGTTGCTGAACGTGTGTTTGTAAATATAAGTGTGGTTTTATGCTCTTTAACTAAATCATGGATTAAATTATACATATACACGTAGGGTTTGTTTTCCCATATTAAATTTGATATTGGAATTAAAACATCTAAATCCAATCTTTTGTTTGCTTGCACCTTTGCTATTTTTACTTTTCTTTCTTCTGAAATTCCAACTAAAAACTTGGCAACTTCATCTAATGGTTCTATTGTTGCACTTAAACCTATTTTTGTTGGGGGTATTTTTGTAAAACTATTTAATCTTTCCAAATTTAAACTTAAAAAAGAACCTCTTTTATTTCCTAATGAATGTATCTCATCTACAATGCAATATTCGACTTTTTGAAATGATTCCACAAATTTTTTTGTTGTTAATACTATTGCCAAAGATTCTGGAGTCGTTATCATAATATGGGGGGGATTTTTTGCCATCTTTGCTTTTTCAGAAGGTGTTGTATCTCCTGTTCTTAAGCCCACCAGTATTTTTTGAAGATTTATCCCTTTGGATTTTGCAAGTTCGTTTATTTCTTCTAAAGGTTCTATTAAATTTTTTCTTACATCATTGGAAAGTGCTTTTAATGGGGAAACATATATGCAATAAACTTTTTTTTCAAGTTCATTTTTTTCTGATAAGGTAATTAATTGGTTTAATATAGAAAGAAATGCTGTAAGAGTTTTCCCACTTCCTGTTGGAGAAGAAATAAGTATATTTTCTCTATTGTAAATATTCATTACTCCAAACTTTTGAGACTCTGAAAAATCTTCAAATTTTGAGAAAAACCATTCTTTAATAAGAGGGTGAAGCTTCTCTTCAATTTCTTTTTTTGTATATTTTCTTGCTTCTGAAACAATTGTCATTTTTGAAAACAACCTGCTGGTTTTTTTCGATTTTCCTCAAAGCACTGAACAGCGATTTCTAATTGCCTCCGAGGAAATCGCATATATTTATTCATTTTATTAACTCCTTAAAAATTTCTAAAAATTAATGATTTAAATTAATTAAGTGTCATTATTTAAGGGTTTTGGTTAATCTTAAAAACCTTCATTTGTTTTATTTTTTATGGAAGAATATAAAAGAATTGATTTTAGAGACCAGATTGCAAGCAATAAAAGGAAATCATTTTTTTTAGCATTGACTGTGTTTGTTTTCATTGTTTTACTTGGTTATGTTATTTCTTTTGCATTTGATCCGGGTTCTTTTTTTATAATAATGATAATTTCAATTATTTTTTCTTTATCTTATACTTTAATCAGTTATTATAACTCAGATAAAATATCTGTTATGAGTGTTGGAGCAAAAAAAGCAAATAGAAGTGAATACAAGGATTATTATAATATTGTAGAAGGTTTGACTTTAGCTTCTGGACTTCCTATGCCTGAACTTTACATTATGCCTTCAAATCAAATAAATGCTTTTGCATCTGGAAGAGATCCAAAGCACTCTGTAATTTGTGTGACTGAGGGAGCTTTAGCTAAACTAGATAGAAGAGAATTGGAAGGGGTTTTAGCGCATGAATTAGGGCATATTGGAAATTATGATATTCGATATATGACTTTAGTTGCAGTAATGGTTGGAATGGTTGCAATTATTTCTGAAATGTTTTTGAGAAGTTTATGGTTTAAGGGAGGAGGAGAAGATAATAAAGCAGGAGCAATATTTATGATTATTGGAGTTGTTCTTGCAATTTTTGCCCCTATTGCTGTTCAATTAGTTCAATTTTCAATTTCAAGAAAACACGAATATTCTGCAGATGCAACTGCAGTTAAATTCACTAGATATCCTAAAGGATTGATTGGAGCACTTAAAAAAATAAAGCAAGATTATTCTTATGAATCTCGTGAAAAGAAAGTAAACAAGGCAATCGCGCCTTTATTTTTTGCAAGCCCTTTAAAGAATTTTACAAGCACACATCCTCCAATTGAAAAGAGAATTTCTGCATTAGAAAGAATGTAATTTCAAATGGATTACTTTTAAAAACCTGTATTATTTAATTTAAGTATGGGTTTTTTTAGGGGTGCTGGATTAACTATCCTTTCAATAATTTTATTTTTTGTTTTATTAATTGGGGGGCTATTTGCCACTCTTTCTTTATCATTAAAATATGAGAATGTTTATCCAAAAATTTATAGTTTAGCAGATAAATTTGCAGAAACACAAATTGGAGAAGAGCAGTTTAAAGAAGCAATTTTATTAAATGGACAAAATTACTGCATGGAAAATGAAGAATTTGTCCAAGATATTGGAGGGTACGTAATTGTTTTCCCATGTTCAGTTATACAAGAAGGTTATGAGAGTTCTTTGGATTATGGAATAAACTATATAATTAAAGATCTTTATTATAAACAATATTCTTGTTTTTTTCTTGATTGTTTTGATGATTCACAAATTCCTTTATTTTTAATTTCGGAATATTCTCAAAAATTTTGGACAACTTTGTGCATTAAATTTTTAATTTTTTCAATTGTATTGTTTGGACTAATATTTTTGCTTGTTAAAAAGAAACCAAGTTCCTTAATTGTTTTGGGTTCTTTGATGGTTCCAATATCTTTATTGATTTTATTACTTAAAAAAGCCGGAGAGTTTTTTGCTTTATCTTCTTTAACTGGAGAAGAAGAGATTATGTCTTTGATTGGAGGTATTTTCTTTTCAGAAACTTCAACAGTCTTTTTGAGAATGCTTGTTGTGGGGGGTGTTTTAATTCTTGTAGGAATAATTCTTAGAATTATCTTTTCCAAATCTAAAGAAAAAATTAACGAGGAAAAACCAAAAGAAGATAAAAAGATTATTGAAAATAAACCAATTAAATCTGTGATAAAAAAATCCCCCAAGCCTAGTGTAAAAAAATCCTCCAAGTTAAAGACTTCAAAGAAAAAGAAAAAATAAAATTTTTAATTAATAAAACCCTTTAATTAATGATTTGGGATCATCATCTTTATCTTGATTATCTGAGATTGATTTTTTTTCCATTTCATTTTTTTCTGACCTTTTTAAGAAACTTTTTATGAATCTTGAATGTGTTTCGTCATGATATTTTATATCTTTCATTTTATACACCGGGAATTTTTCTATGCTCTCATCTCTTTCTGTTCTAATGCTAGTTAATTTTCCCCTCATCTTTTCAGAAATCAAAATTGTTTCATCCGATACAGAAGCAATTCTTTTAGATAAAGTTATTAGATTTTCAATACCCATGAATATTAATTCTCCTTTTTCTATTTTTCCTACAATCTCTCCATAATTTAAGCAAATTCCAAAAGATATTTTTTGTTTGAATAATCTATTATGTTCTGACAAAATTTCCTTAGCTCCTTGAGCTATTTCAAGAGCAGTAGATTCGTTTTTGAATTTTCTTGTTTTTAAGGGGGTTAAAATAAAGAGTATACTTCCTTGATTTTCGTATACAAATGCTTTTTTATCTTCTGCAAAATTAACTATCTTTTGCAATGTCTCTTCTGCATTTCCTTTTTTAGATTGTATTTCTCTAAGATTTTTTATATGCACAGCAGCAATACTTACTTCGTGTTTTTCTCCTCTTATTGAAAGAGAAAGATTTGCTTTATTTTTTGTTTCTAAATTTGAATCCTTTGAAACAGGAATTGCCCGATTCTCCCAAGCAGAATTTACTTTTGATTCTCTAACTTTTTTTTTAATCTTAAACTTTCCAAAAAAAGTTTTTCTATATCCTTTTTTAAAAAGAAGAAATGCTACAAATCCAAGAACCAATACAATAAAAATCCAAACAATTACTGCAATAATTCTGGAAATGCTTGTTTTACCACTTTCCCTTATTTCAACTGCTCTTCCTTCCAAAGTTGCCATAGCAGTTAATATAACTTCTCCTTGACTATCCAATACTTCAACTTCCCAGGTTCCATCTGGGGCTTTTAATTTATATTTTTTATTTTCATCAACATTTAAGCTTACATTTAAATCAACTGTTTGATTTTCTCCTATTTTTATTTTAACACTGTCATTATAAGGAATATTTCCTTTATTGGTTATTGAAACTGTTTCATTTAAGATTTCAACTTCAATTGCTTTCTTCTCAATTATAGTAAAAATAGCTTCTGATGTTAATTGATTTGAGACAGCAAAAACAGACCAATTGGATGATGGTTCGTTATAGGGAATTGAAAATTCTAAATATTGGTCAGTGCTTATTTCACTTTGTTGCTGAACAATTGAGTTTTCCCCAACCCCTTTTTTTATTGAGATTATTGAATTAGAGTTTATTTTTTCACCTGTTTGGTCATGCAAAACCGCTTTTACCTTTAAATTTGTTCCAGGTTCCACCTGTGCTGTTTCAAATGCTATTTCTAAACTTCTTGGAACTTGTTTTATATCAATATTGTGATTTGAGAATCCTTTATTTGTTTGTCTTGCTTTAGTATCTAATTCATATGCATTTACTTTTACAAGATATTTACCAGCAGCCATATTTTCTGGGAGAGTTATATTTATTGAATAAAACCCATTGCTAATTGTTCCTGTTTGTAATATATTCTCAGAAGAATTTTCTGTGCTTATTTCAACGCCTACAAATCCATTTGAATCCTGTTCATTTTCTTTTATAACAGAACCTCTGATTAAAATGCTTTGTCCGGGTTCAAATTCTGTTTGCTCTGTGTTGGGTTGGACTACCAAAAGATTAGATATTCTAAATTCATTTAATATTACATATTCTTGTTCAATACTTCCCTTTATTTTACAATCCCCAAGTGTTTCACCAATATTATCCTTGGTTAAGATTAGTGATGTTTCCAGGGTTTTTTCTTCACCAGGGTTTAAACTAACCCCGTTTCTATAAAAGTTAACTTGTTTTCCCCCGTTACAAAGTAAATCCATACTGAATGTTCCGGAAATTTTTTCTACTGCTTTTATTGTTATTGGAATCGTTATTGTATCATCAACATTATACACGCTTTTTGGTTGTTGAAGAATAATTATCTCTGCAGAAACAGATGAAATAATCATCACTATAAAAATAATTAAGGCAAACTCTTTTTTCATTAAAATAACAATTAATATTTATTTATAAATATTTGTAGAGATTATTGATTATTTGAAATAGTCTTCAATTGTTTTAACTATGACTTTTTCCACGCTCTTAAATAATCTTTCCAATATTTTTAAGTGAAAAAGAATTCATTAATTACTCGGGATTTTCTATTTTAAAAGAATTATTGTTTTTCTAGTTGAATTACTTTATAATTTAACCCGAATATTTGGGTTATTATAAGCATCCATTATTATTTCTGGATATTCCCTATTTTCTTTTGGAAGCTTTTTTAATTTCTTATTTTTTGAGTTGATTTTAGTATTTGGATTAAAATCATATTCTTTGGCTGTTCCAACTCCAGCATTATAAGCAAAAAGAATCTTTTTCCTTTTTGTTTCTAAATCTGATTCTTTCCAATTTGGATCGTATTTTGCACAAAACTTAGATATAAAATTAAGGGTTTCTAAAGAAATTTCAAGATTTTTTACAGGGTTAAATAAATCTTTTTGCAAAGCAAGTGTATCAAATTTTCCTGTATAGGGATTTACAAATTTTGCAAATTCTTCTGGTCTAACAGTTTCGTATGCTTCTGGACCTAATTGCCCAAGTCCAATGTATCCACTTTTACTTACAGCATGAGCATCAAAATGGGATTCTTGCCTTAGCATAACTCTAAAAAGTCTTTTATCAAATTCTTTTGGAAATTTTTTAACATTTGAATATGCTTGTTTAATATATTCATTTAACAAGTCTGGCGAAAGAAGATGGGGTTTCAAGAATTTTATTTTTTCTAATTCTTCATTCCTTTTTTTATCTTCATTTAACATTTTTTCAAGTTCTGAATTTTTATATTTTTCATATTCTGCTTTTGCCTTTTCAAATGGGGTGGATTTATCCACATTTGTTATATAATTATTTGAAATCATCTTTGCGTATTCTAAATTTGGGGAATTATATAAAGAGCTATTTTTAGGAAAATCTGCATCAACTTTTTCTCCACTATAAAAGCTAGCCCCTGCTATTGTTAAAGCTGCTATTAAAGCTCCTTTTTTTAATTTCTTTTTTATATAGTTTTTAATTGTCATTTTAATTTATTACTCTTGTGTAGTGACACTATTTAAATGTTTGGGTAAAGATTTAGTTAAATTATCTGTGTATAAATTTGATAGATTAATATAGAAATAATTGAAATTTCCAATACTTACTTTGCAATTTCTATTCACTAACAAAATGTTCGGGATCACTATTCAATTCTAGCATACTGTTCACCTCCCGATAATTTTGTTATTTTAGTTAATATTTTTGTAATTTTTTCCATATTTGCTTTTTGACAAAGTCCCTTTAAAAGCTTTGTGTATTTTTAGTACATACTTTTCCTAATTTTTTCTTAATAAAATTAGTTTTATAAACATGTATTTCTTAAAACCAACATGAAGACTTTAAACTTGCATGTTGATTATATAAAATTCAAGCCACTTAAGAAGGCACTTAAAAGCATAGGAGAATTGGCTGAGAAAGACAAGAAAGAGAAAGAAGTAAAGGAAGCTTTAGTTGTCTTGATTGCTGTTGAAAAGTGTGATAGTGATGTTTCTGGAGTTGTAAAGCAATTAGTTGAAAATGTAAAAGATATTGCATCACAAGTGAAAGCCAAGAATATTGTGCTTTATCCTTATGCGCATTTGTCTAAAGATTTAGGTAATCCCGATATAGCTCAGGAGGTTTTGGAAAAGGCTGAAAAAGCATTGGATAAAGAAGGATTTAAGGTTGCAAGAGCTCCATTTGGGTATTATAAGGAGTTTGAATTGAAAGTTAAGGGACACCCTCTTAGTGAACTATCAAGAGAAATAAGAATAGACGGAGAAAAAGGCAAAGAAGAAGGCAAGGTAATAAAAGGAAAAGAAGCTGAAGAAAAGTACGACCCTAAACAGCTACTTAGAGAGATTTCAAAATCTAAATTAGATAGTTCAAAATTAAAGGATAACGACCATAGAATTCTTGGAAAGCAAATGGATTTGTTCAGTTTTTCAGAAGTTGCACCCGGAATGGTTTTCTGGCATAATAATGGTTTAATAATACGAAATGAACTAATTAATTTTTGGAGAGAGGAGCATAGAAAAGCAGGTTACCAGGAGATACAAACTCCTCAAATTTTAGATAAAAAACTCTGGCAGATTTCAGGGCATTGGGAGAAATACAAAGATAATATTTTTCTTACTGATTATGAAAAAAGAACCTTTGCTATTAAACCAATGAATTGTCCTGGAGGAATGCTTGTTTTTAAAAATTCTCCAAAATCTTACAAAGATTTGCCCTTGAGAGTTGGAGAACTTGGAGTGGTCCATAGGCAAGAATTATCTGGTGTTTTGGGGGGATTATTTAGAGTTATACAATTTACACAAGATGATGCACATATTTATTGCACTGAAGATCAACTTGAATCAGAGATTGTTTCTATAATTAATTTAGTTAAATATTTTTATGATAAATTGGGCTTGGATTTAGACCATGTTGAGTTATCAACACGCCCTGAGAAAAGGATTGGAAGCGATGAGATTTGGGATAAAGCAGAGAAAGCTTTGGAAAATGTCTTGAAAAAATTAAAAATGAAGTATAAAATAAATAAAGGGGATGGTGCCTTTTATGGGCCTAAGATAGATTATCATGTCAAGGATTCTTTAGAAAGAACTTGGCAAACTGGAACAATCCAATTAGATATGGCAATGCCCGAGAGATTTGATTTGGAATATACTGATAAAAGTAATACAAAGAAGAGACCTATAATGCTTCATAGAACTTTATTCGGTTCTTTGGAGAGATTTATTGGCATTCTTTTGGAAAACACAAACGGCAGACTTCCTACCTGGCTTGCCCCAGTACAAGTCAGAGTCTTGAGTTTCACAGACAGAAATGTTAAATATGCAGAGCAAATAGTTGAAAAAATGAAAAAAAACATTTCTTCTCTAAGGATAGAAACTGATTTTGATCAAAAAACAATTCAGGCAAAAGTTAAGGAAGCTGAAGAAATGAAAATACCATATATAATTGTTATTGGAGATAAAGAAGAAAAAGAAGGAATTGTAGCTGTAAGAAAGGGGGGAGAGAATATTGTTGAGAAATTGGATACAGATGAATTTATATTTGATTTAAAAATGAAAATTGAAAAGAGAATTTAATTGAATTAATCATATGAAAATATTTATAATCTAGATAGATTAATTAATAATATGAAAAGGGGCAATAAAATTAAAATTTTTATTTTGGTTGCATTGATTTTTTTAATATTTCTTCTTTGGTTTTTATTAAATAATGAATCTAATCAGGAAAATGTTTGTGCTAAAGAGGGGGAATACTTTTCTGCAGTATATATGAAAGAATATCCTGAACATTGTTGTGAAGGATTAAAAGAGTGGGATTCAGGCATGGACACAAGAATTTCTATCGGAAATGAATGTTATGAAACAATGTCTATGAGCGGTTCTCCTGTTGGAACATGTATAAACTGTGGAAATGGTGTTTGTGAAAATCTTGAGAATGTCTGCAATTGCCCAGAAGAATGCGATGCTGGAGATTCTCACTATTCAAGCATTAAAGATTTTTGTGATGATTTTGCAGGAAGTAAAGGTGGGCTTGCAGAAATGTGCAGAGAAGACCCTTATGATTTGCCTCTTTGTAAATTATGTGAATGGTGATTAATTTACTTTCTTAATCCTTCTTCTATTGCTAGTTTTTCTAATCTGTTGAATATTTCTTCTTTTCTTTCTTTTACATTCTGCCTGTAAATCCATTCCCCGTATTGACTTATTATTTCGTAAGGAAGATTGTTCTCTGGATTTTTGTAAAGTCCCCTTGCAGATTCTAAATTTAAGTATAATAGATTAACATAAGCATTTCTTATTGTGGGTTGAAAGTGATTATATTCCCCTTTCTCAATTTTTTGTATCTTTGGTCTTATTTCTTTTAACTTCTCTGATTCTCTGCTTTTATATCTTCTTCCTACTGTAAACCACTTGTCTTTTTCGATGTAAAGTATAATTCCCCCTATTTTAACTCCGGGTATTTCAGGAGGAATATGGTGAACTTTCATGATTTTAATAAGATAATTCTATTTAAAATAATTTATATTCTCCACTCTAAAACCTTATAAATTAAAGTATACTGAAAAAATTATGAATTTTCAGTTTTATTTTGAAAAGATGCTTGATTCAGAAGAATTTAAGAAATTTAAAGAAGAGCACAAAGATTCTTTTTTTTGTTCGGGTTTTTTTGTAATTGATAAGAAAGGAAATGAAGATAATCAAAATCTTGATTATTTTGTTCGTTCTCTTAATAAAATATTTAGTTTTAAAATAAATAATAAAATAGAGTTAACTCCTGTTGATAATTTTGGAAATGACCTTGTTCCAGAAGAAATTTCAGAAAATATAAGTTTTGATTTTACAGAAATTGAAGATATGATTTTAGACAAAATGGAAGAGGAAAAGATAAAAAATAAAATAGAGAAAATGCTTTTTAGTTTACAGGCAAAAGATAAAAAAAATTATCTTCTTGGAACAGTTTTTATTTCTGGATTGGGAATTATTAAAGTAAAAATAGATTTGGATGAGAATAAAATTGTTGATTTTGAAAAAAAGAGCTTTTTTGATATGGTTAAAATTGTGAAGAAGTGAAAATGATTATAATTTTATCAATATTTACTTTTTGACTTCAACTATAATATTTAGATTTCTTCTTGAAAATCTGCTTGCACTTTTATCATTTTTGCTAATTTTTTTATCAAAGATTTTTATTATCCTAAAATATTTTTTTAGAAGTGTTATTATTTCTTCTTTAGTATAAAGTTTGTAATATCTTTTTACATAAGATTCTTTTTCTCCATCATGAAATCCCCATTTTAAATATATTTCTTCTTCTTTATCTTTAAATTTTGGTTGTTCTTTGTCCCATACACTGATAAATGCTTTTGCTTTTGGTTTTAAGACCCGTGATAATTCTATTAAGCTTTTTTCACGATTTTTCTCTGATGGGATGCAATGTAATGCAGAGATATAGAGAGCATAATCAAAAAAATTATCGGGAAATTTAATTTCCCATGCATTTGATTCCAGAACTTTCTTATATGGTTTCTCTTTTGCTATTTTTACCATTTGTTTGCTGAAATCTATCCCGTAAAATTCTAGGTTTTTATCTTCAACAAGGTTTCTTCCACTACCACAACCCAAATCTAAAACCTTTCCTTTTTTATCTTTTAGAAAATCTTTTACCTCGCTGATAGGTTTAATCCTGAAATCCCTCCACTCATCTGCAATTTTATTCCAGACCTCTTGTTGATTCATTAATCAAAATAGAATATATAGATTAAAAATTGTTTCTTTTAGATATATTTACATTTCAGTTTCATTGAATTTCATAATTGTGAAAGAAGGGTAATTTTCTTTTTTTAGTTTTTCAACTCCTCCTAATTCTTCTAACTCTATTAAAAATGCGCAATCTACAATTTGTCCTCCAAGTTTTTTTATTAAATTGCAAGAAGCTAAAGCAGTTCCCCCTGTTGCAATTAAATCATCTATGAGAAGAACTTTTTGTCCGAGTTTTACTGAATCTTTGTGCATCTCAACCATATCTTTTCCATATTCCAGAGAATATTCTTGTTTTATTGTTTCATAGGGAAGTTTTCCAGGTTTTCTGATTAATACCACCCCTGTTCCCAGCCTCTCAGCTAAAATTCCTGCAAGAATAAATCCACGGGATTCAATTCCTGCAATTATATCAATTTTAGTTTCCTTATATTTTTCATAAAACATTTCTGTGAATCTTCTTAAGCTTTCTTTATCCTGCAATAAGGGGGTAATATCTCTGAATAGAACTCCTTTTTTTGGAAAATCTGGAATTGTTCTTATTTTATCTTTTAATTTCAGAATTTCCTGTTCTCTTGAGAAAGAATTTATTGTATCTAAGATAACTTTTTTTATGTTTTCTGTATTATCTCTCATAATTTTTCTTATTATATCCCAAGTAACTGGACGTTCATTTTCTTTCCAGCAATCATAGTCGGTAACCATTGCTATTGTAGCATAAGGAATTTCAGCTTCATTTGCAAGGATTGCTTCAGGGGAAGTTGACATATTTACTAAATGTCCCCCCCACTGTCGAAAAAGATTGCTTTCTGCTTTTGTTGAGAATCTTGGACCTTCAATTGTTATTACTGTTCCTTTTTTATGAAATGGAAATTTTAGTTTTTCACAACTTTCAATTAATTTTTTCCTTAAAATTTCAGAGAAAGGGTTTGCCATTGAAGTATGAATTGGCCCAAACTCAAATTTATCGAAGAAAGTTAATTTTCTTTGTTTTGTAAAATCAATAAATTGGTCAAGTATAACAAAATCCCCTCTTTTTATTTCTTCACGAAGAGAACCAACAGCAGTTGTTGCAATTATAAATTTACACCCTTCTGCTTTTAGTGCAAAAATATTTGCTCGATTATTTATTTCTGTGGGGGTAATTTCATGGTTTATCCCATGCCTCGAAATAATTACTAAATCCATGTTTTCTATTCTACCAGTTATTAATGGGGAAGAGGGTTTTCCAAAGGGAGTTTCAACTTCTTTTGCTTTAAAATCTTCAAGAATCTTTGAATTTTCAAGTCCAGAACCTCCAATTATACCTATTTTCATTAATATGTTTAATAAGAAAAGATTTTATAAGGATTTTTGGTGTGGAGAATATAGATTAAATTGTTCTATTGATTATAGTATTTGATT
>JAKLDD010000007.1 GCA_022703705.1 Nanobdellota archaeon | reverse complement strand
CCAAATTTAACTTCTTTAGGAAGTTTAACAGGTAAATCTTTTTCTAAAATAGGAACAATTCCACATTTATCACAATAAACAACTGGTATTGGAGTTCCCCAATATCTTTGTCTTGAAATTAACCAGTCTCTTAATTTAAATTGAATGATTTTTCTTCCAAGTTTTTTTTCTTCAAGATATTCTGTAATCTTCTTTTTAGCGGATTCGTTATCAATTCCATTAAACTTCCCAGAATTTATCAAATTTCCTTTTTCAGTATATGCATGAGACATTTTTTCTGGTTTTTCAATTTCTTGCCCAATAGGATCAATAACAACTTTTATAGAAAGGTTATATTTTTTTGCAAATTCAAAATCCCTTTGATCATGTGCAGGCACCGCCATTACCATTCCAGAACCATAATCTGCAACAACAAAATTACCTGCATAAATAGGAATCTTTTCTTGTGTTAAAGGATTTATTGCATAACTTCCTGTAAAAACTCCTTCTTTTTCCAAATCCTCTAATTCTTTTTCTGAGACAGATTTTAATCTTTTTAAAAATTTTTCAACTTCTTTCTTTTGCTCACCCCTAACTAAATCAAAAAGATTTGTATGCTGAGCAGAAATAACCATAAAAGTTACTCCAAATAAAGTATCTGGACGTGTTGTAAATACAAGCCATTTTTTTCCATTTATTTCAAAATCAATTTCAGTCCCATGGCTTTTCCCAATCCAATTTTTTTGCATTGCTTTTGTTTTATTTGGCCAATCAAGAGAATCAATTTTTTCTAATAATTCATCTGCATAATCTGTAATTTTTAAAAACCATTGCTCTAAATGTTTAATTTCTAAAGGAGTCTTGCATCTGTCACAAATTCCCCCTTGTGCTTGTTCATTTGCTAAAACAGTTTTACAAGAAGAACACCAATTAACAGGGGCTTTTTTTCTGTATGCAATTCCTTTTTCAAGCATTTTTAAAAAAATCCATTGGTCCCACCTATAATAATCGGGCTTAGAAGTGTTTATCATTCTAGACCAATCATAACTAAAACCTAAAGTTTTCTGTTGTTTGATAAAATTTGCAGTGGATTTTTTTGTGTATTCTTCAGGATGTATTTTTTCTTTTATTGCAGCATTTTCAGCAGGGAGTCCAAGAGCATCATACCCCATAGGATAAAGAACATTAAAACCTTTCATTCGTTTAAACCTAGTATAAATATCCCCAATTGTAAAGTTTAAAGCATGTCCAAGATGCAATCCTGAAGCAGAAGGATACGGAAACATTTCAAGATTGTAAAATTTAGTTTTTTTTGAATTTTCATTAACTTCAAATGCTTTCTTTTCTTCCCACTTCTTCTGCCATTTTTGCTCTATTTTATGAAAATTAATTTCTTTATCTTTTACCATAAATAAATTATCATTCAGGAACTTTTAAATATTCTCATAGATTATTAAAAACTATGAACAAAATTTTAGCGCATTTAACAGGAGAAATCATCTCAACAAATAGTGCAGAAGCATTTACTTTAAAGAAAAAATCTTTTTTTGGAGAAGTATCTGGTGAAAAAATTCAGTACTCTCTTTCTGAAGCACTTTATTTAGTTGAAAAAGGAAAAATTGAAATAATTCAAAAAAATAAACCCCTAAATTTTAATGAGCTTCTCAATAAACTTAAAAAAATTGATTCAAGAATACAATTAAAATATCCTGTTTTCAGGGATTTAAGAGAAAAAGGATATGTGGTAAAGACTGCTTTAAAATTTGGGGCAGATTTTAGAGTGTATGAAAAAGGGAAAACCCCAAATGAAGAGCATGCAAAATGGATTGTTTTTGTGGAACATGAATCAAAAAAGTTCTCATGGCAGGATTTTTCAGCAAAAAACAGGGTTGCTCACTCCACTAAAAAAAACCTTTTAATTGCAATTTTAGATGAAGAATCTGATGTTTCTTATTATGAAGTAAGTTGGATTAAAACATAAATGCAATAATACTTAAAAATCTCAAACCATTTTAATTATCATGATTAGCATTAATACATTTAATAAAATGAGTAAGTTATCTAAGATAATTGAACATGAAATTGAGGATAATTTATCTCCAGATAATCCTAATACATATGACAAAATATCAACAGGCTATGAATTTACTTTAAAAAAGGACCCAGAAAATAATAACAATTATATTGAACTATATCCTAAAAAGCATTAAAGAGAATCATAAAAATCTTTATAACCCAAGATATTCTTTTTAGAAAATGCCAAAACAAGATGCAGCACAAATAAAAGAGAAAATCCTTTCAATATTAAAAATCCGGGGGCCCCTTTTGCCAATTTATATAGCAAATGAAATAGAGATGACTATGCTGTTTGCCTCTGCATTTCTTTCTGAATTATTTTCAGATAAAAAAATAAAAATGAGTTATATGAAGGTAGGAAGTTCTCCTCTGTATTTCTTGCCAGGTCAAGAATCCCAGCTAGAAAAATATTCTAATTATTTGAAAAGCAAAGAAAAAGACGCATTTATTCTTATAAGGGAAAAAAGAATATTAAAGGACTCAGAACAAGAACCTGCAATTAGAGTTGCATTAAGACAAATAAGAGATTTCGCAATACCCTTAAGAAAAAATAATGAAACTTACTGGAGATATTTTACTATACCTGAAAGTGAATTTAGGGAAGAGCAAAAACCAATTGAAGAACACGAGTATATTGAACCAAAACCAAAAGTTTTTGATACAAAAGAGAGAGAAATAAGCGAAAAAATAATCAAAGACATAAAAATAGAAGATATAGAAATCCTAAGAGAAGAAAAAGAAAGATTAGAAAAAATAATAAAAGAAAAATCAGATAAATCAGAAGAAGTGCCAGAAGAAAAATCAGAGAAAGAAGAAAAATTAGAGGAGATAATAAAAGAAAAATCAGATAAACCAGAAATTAAGGAAGAACCAAAGAAAGTTCAAAAAAAGACAATTTCAAAAAAGAAAGCTATTCCAAAAAAAACTCTTCAAAAAAACAATGAAAAGTTTTTTAATCAAGTAAAAGACTTTTTATCAAGAGAATCAACAGAAATTCTAAACATAGAGGGATTTGGAAAAGATGAAATTTTCCTTAGAATAAAAAGTAAGGGAGATGAAAAATTACTTGTTGCATACAATAAAAAGAAAATAGGTGAAAATGAAATAATAAAAGCAAACAAAAAGGCTTTAGAATTGGATTTAAAATATATAATCCTCGGGATGGGGGAGACGGGTAAAAAGCTATCCAGCTTAATAGAATCAATAAGAAATCTGGAAAAGATCGAAAAAATGTAGTCGAAAAAGGCATCAAAACCTTTAAAAACAAAATTTATATCAAATTAACATGGGAAAAATAAAATCAAAAATGATGAGAAAAACATCAAAAGAAATTATGAAAGAAGACATAAATGTTGGCAAAGATTTTGAACAAAATAAAGCAATTCTTGGTAACACTATGCCGAGCAAGAGAATGAGAAACAGAATAGCTGGCCTTTTATCCAGAATGAAAAAGCAAGAAGAAAAGGCAAAAAAAGAGCTTGAATAAAAAGCTTAAACTTTTAAATTGCATATTTCTAATAATTTTGTCTCTGTAGCTCAGCGTTAGAGCACTGCTCTCATGAATAATAAGAAATTCATTGAGAAAGGCAGGGGTCGGGAGTTAAATTCTCCCCAGAGACATTAAAATGCAAAAAAATTGGGATAAGAAAAAAGTCTTTTATTTTATTATGACTCTAATAATTGCCATTTTAATTTATTATGCTTCTACAATAGAATCCCCTTCACAACCAGAAACAAGCAACTTTTCAATTATATATCATTTTGCAATTTTTTTTATGTTTGCTTTTTTTCTTCTTCTTTCAATAAAAAAAGAGAAACTGGATTTCAATGCAGCTTTCATTACGTTTTTAATTTCGGGAGTTTATTCTTTTCTTGATGAGATTCATCAACTTTTCGTCCCAAATAGATTTGCAAGCTTAAAAGACGTTTTAATCGACGTGATAGGAGTTATTTGTGGGATTATCTTGATCAAACTTATTGAGAATTTTAACGAAAAAAAATATCAGTCAATTAGAAAAAAATATTGAAAGCATACATTTTATAAATCTCGATGTCTTTGTTTTAACCAGTTGAAATGAAAGAGATAGATAAATCCTCGGATTTTAAGAATTCAAAAATATGTTTTCTTAGTAATTTCCCTCCAAAAGAGTGCGGAATAGCAACGTTTACACAAGATTTGATAACTTCCATGAACAGAAGATTCAATCCAAAAGTAAAATCAAGGGTTATTGCTCTTAATGAAGAATCTAGTATGTATAATTACGACAGCAGAGTTTTTATGCAGATGAATAAAGATTATCTTGCAGATTACATAAATATTGCAAACAGAATAAATCGTTCAGATAAAATCAAGATAGTTTGCATTCAGCACGAATTTGGAATATTTGGGGGAGAATATGGAAGTTATATAATTCCTTTTTTAGATACAATAAAAAAACCAGTAGTGGTTACATTCCATAGTGTTCTTCCTTCTCCGGATAATTTAAGAAAAAAAGTAGTTAATTTTATAGGAGAAAAAAGCGCTGCAATAATTGTTATGGCAGATGCGGCAGTAGATATATTGCATAATGATTATGGAATTAACAAAAATAAGATACATGTAATTCGCCACGGGATTCCAGACACCCCTTTAAAACCTGCTGAACAATTTAAGAAAAAATTAAGATTAGAAAATAAAATAGTTCTCTCTACTTTTGGTTTGTTAAGCAGAGGGAAAGGAATAGAATATATGATTAAAGCTCTTCCATACTTAGTTAAAAAATATCCAAACTTATTGTACGTTATAATCGGAGAAACTCATCCAGTTATAAGAAAAAGAGAAGGAGAAGAATACAGAAATTATTTAACAAGCTTAGTTAAAAAATTTAATTTGCAAGAAAATGTTAAATTTTATAATAGGTATCTTGAAACAGATGAAATAATAGAGTATTTATTAGCAACAGATATCTATGTATGCACAAATTTGGAAAAAAATCAAATTGTTTCAGGAACTCTTTCTTATGCAATGGGATGTGGAAAAGCAGTTGTTTCCACACCAAATCTGTATGCAGAAGAAGTTCTTAGTCATGATAGAGGAGTTTTAGCAGAATTTCAAAATCCAAAGTCATTTGCAGAAGGAATAGACAAAATATTATCTGATCCAGAATGGAAAAAAAGAATAGAACAAAATGCATATGCTTTTGGAAGATCAATGATTTGGTCAAACGTTGCTTCAAATTATTTGCATTTGTTCAATAAAGTAGTCAAATTAAGAGAAGAAACAACTGAAAAGTATCCAAAAATAAAATTAAATCATCTAAAAACTCTAACAGATGAAACAGGATGCATACAATTTTCAAATCTTTCAACACCAGATGCAACTTCTGGATATACTGTTGATGATAATGCAAGAGCATTAATTGTTTCAACTATGCATGATAGATTGTACGATTCAGAAATATCAAAGGAACTTTCAAAGATATATTTAGATTTTTTAGAAAAAGTTCATGATGAAAATGGCAAATTTAATGATATTGAATATGAAAATAAAAAACTAAATCTTGCAAGCGAGGATGCAATAGGAAGAGCACTCTGGTCCTTGGGGCATTTAATAAATAATGGAAAAAATGAAGAGCACATTAAAAAAGCAAAAGAGATGTTTGATAAAGCCCATATATCTATTGTACAAGAAAGCTCACCAAGAGCAAAATCATTCTCAATAATTGGATTGTATCATTATTATAATAAATATAATGAAGAGCAAATACTTTCAAAGATTAAACAATTAGTGGATTCTTTAGTTGAATCTTATAAAAAAGAAGCAAGAGAAGAATGGGGCTGGTTTGAAAGTTATCTTACTTATTCAAATTCTAAAATCCCTGAAGCACTTTTCCTGGCATACAACCTTACAAAAAATCCAGAATATTTGGAGATAGCAGAAAAGAGTCTTAAATTTTTAACAAGCATTGTTTTCTTTAAAGATGAATTATCTCCAATTGGACAAAATGGGTGGTACAACAGAAATGGAGTTAGGTCTTTTTTTGATCAACAACCAATTGATGCTTCTTCTATGGTTCAAACCTATTTAACTGCTTATGCAATCACAAAAAATGAAGAATATTATAATAATGCTGTTCTTGCATTCAACTGGTTTTTAGGAAAAAATCATCTTAAGCAAATGATTTACAATGATGTGACTGGGGGATGTCATGATGGACTTTCGAAAAACTCAATAAACCTAAATCAAGGAGCAGAATCCACAATTGAATATTTAATTTCAAGATTAATGCTTGAAGAAATAAAAAAAGGATTGACTATTGTTTAATTTTTAATCCTTCAAAATCAAATTTAAAATCTATAATCTTGTCTTTAAATTTTTGTTTTAGTTTTTGCTTGTCTCCAAAAAATAATATACTTCCCCCTCCGCCTGAACCACACACTTTAGCTGCAATTGCTCCGTTTTCCATTCCCAAAGAAATAATTTTTTGGGTGCTTTCAGGAACAATGCTTTTATGAAGTTTTTTTCTTTCAAGTGTTTCTTCATTCATTAGTTCTGCAAATTTTTTCAAATCTTCTTTTAATAAAGCATTTTTCATCTCAATTGCAATATTTTTTATTCTTAAAAGATTTTTATTATTCTTCCCTTTTCTAAGATTATCCATCATTGATTTATTAGTATTTCCTGAAAAATGAGGTTCTCCTGTATAAACTAAAACTAAATTGTCTTCTAATTTTTTTATAAATTCTTTTTTTAGATTTAATTTTTCAACTTTAACTTCATCCTTATTAAATGTCATGAAGTTTATTCCCCCAAAAGCACTTGCATATTGATCTTGCTTCCCTCCAACAAGCCCCATTGCTTGCTCCATCTTATACACTTTTTCAGCCAGTTTTCTTTTATAATCGGGATTAAGGGTTTCTTTTTTTTGTGAAATTAAACTTAACCAAACCAGATTCATAACTCCAGATGTCCCTAATCCAGATGAAGTTGGGATATTTCCAGTATACTCCAAATGTGTTTTTTTATTGTCTACGATTAATTTTCCCACAACATATCTGTTAATTGTTGCATTCAAAACACATCCCCCATATTTATCTTTAAATGGAGAAATATCTGTTGTTCCTCCTGCAAAATCAATTCTTACAGGAGAAATTGCATTTCTTATTTTCATATTATATTGTATTTATTTTAATTTATTAATCTATCAATAAACTTGCACCCAAAGTTCCAGGATGATCAAGTTTGCTCCATTGAATAGGTGTAGTTTTGGGTAGCACAGAATATTTTTTTGCTTCTTTTTTAATCATATTAAGATAAAAAGATCCTGTTTCTCTTACCCCTCCAGCTAAAACAACAACTTCTGGATCAAAAACATTGATTAGACTTCCAATTCCCTGCCCAAGATAATTTGTTATCTTAGTTAATAGTTCCCTGGATTTTTTATTGTTTATCTTAATTAAATCTTCTATAAGCAATTCTTTTCCAAATGCCTTCTTAGTTAATTCTTTTACATATCTCCATCCAACTAATTTTTCAAAAGATTTCCCATTATCCAAGATTATATGTCCCATTTCCCCACCAAATCCTTGTCCTTCGTAAGGTTTTCCATCGATAATTATTCCCCCACCAACTCCTGTCCCTAAAGTTAAAATAATAAAATTTTTCTTTTTAACACCAAATTTTGCTTCTGCTAATGCAACAGAATGAGCATCATTTCCAATCTCAACTTTTACCCTGTATCTTTTTCTAAGCTCTGCCTTTATGTTATAATTTTTTAAAGGAAGATTTGGGGGGTTTTTTATTATTCCGTCAATTAAAGGTCCAGCGCTTGCAACACCTATCCCCTTAACATCTTTATCCATCAAAGAATCAATCTGCTTAAATAATAATTTGACGAGTTCTTCTTTTGTTTTTGGGGTTTTTTCTTTTAAATATTTCAAAATTTTATTATTCTGAACAAGAGAGACTCTTAAATTTGTTCCACCTAAATCAACTGCAATAACTTTTGTCATTTTATTTACGATTATATTTATCCTCCAATCTTATTTCATCATGTTCATCAAATTTACCAAATGATATTTCAAGAACTTTAACATTCTTTTCTTTAGAAATTATTCTATGAGCAATATTTTTTCCTATTTTAATTAATTCTCCTTCTTTAACACCCTTAATTTTTTTTCCAATTTGAACAAATCCTGGTGTTATAAAATACCAATTTTCACTTCTGTATTTGTGTTTTTGCAGGCTAAGTTCTTCATGAGATTTAACTTCAATTATTTTTACAGTGCATTTTTCATTAAGAACAAATTGCTTAAATAATCCCCATGGCCTACGAACTATTTTCACTCCCTTCATATGTTAAAAAATGATAAGTATTTTAAATAGTTTATCCTTTCGTAATAAGAAATATCTTTTCTCAATAAATACAAACTTATTTAAATAAAAATTAATATAAAATATAATAAAAAAGAGGAAAAAATGAGTTTATTTGATTTAACAGGCAAAGTTGCAATTGTTACTGGAGCAGCAAGAGGAATTGGACAAGGAATTGCAATTGAACTTGCAAGGGCAGGAGCAAATGTTGTTGTCTCTGATATAATTCCTGGAGAAAGCACTGTAAATCAAGTTAAAAAATTAAAAAGAAAATCAATATATGTAAAAACAGATATCTCCAATAAAAAAGATGTTGAAAATTTAATTGCTCAAACAATTAAAACTTTTAATAAAATAGATATCTTGGTTAATAATGCAGGAGTTTATCTTCCTGGAAATGCTTCAGATATGCCTGAAGAAACCTGGAATAAAACAATGAACATAAATGCAAAAGGCCCTTTTTTATGCTCGCAAGCTGCATTAAAATATATGAAAAAAGGTGCTTCAATAATTAATATTTCTTCAATAGCAGGAATAGAAGGAAGTGCAGGAGGAGCAGCCTATTGTTCAAGCAAAGGGGCAATAAGATTATTTACAAAGGCTCTTGCAGCAGAAATTGGAGGATTAGGAATACGTGCAAATTCAGTTCATCCTGGTTTAATAGATACTGCTATGACAAAAGGAATTTCATCTGACAAAAAAACAGTTCAGGGAATGATGTCTAAATTCTTAATAAAGAGGGTTGGAAAACCAGTTGATATTGCTGGACCTGTTGTTTTCTTAGCAAGTGATGCTTCATCTTACATGACTGGAAGTGAAATAGTCGTTGATGGGGGATGGATTTCTGCTTTGTAAATTGAAAGAATAATTTTAATTTATCAACTCACACCAGGAACATTTATCAGATTCTTCTTCGTGCTTTTTAGGGCAAGGGCTTTCTAATATCTTAAGTCCTTTTTTCCAATACTTTTCAGCTTCATTGACATCAATTTTCATTTTAATTAATTGGGTATCAAAGATAACTTCTCCTGTTTCAGCAACTTCTTTAGGGACATAAAACAACAAGAAAGCATAATCTTCTGTTTCATATCCATTCTTTCTTAAAAGATAATTATAGATGTTAAGCTGTTGCTGGTAATGTTCTGCAGTATCTTCTTTTAATGGAAAACCTCTTGTCTTGTAATCTAAAACAATTATTTTCTTTCCTTTAACCAAAAGATTATCAACTGCACCATGCAAAATATTTCCTTCTTTATCTGTCCAGCTAATTCCCTTAAGATTATTTCTCCAAACTTTCAGTTTATCAATATCATCAAATAATCTACATCCCTTGCATTCACCATTATCAGATAATTCAGGTGGAAGCACCCCTTTTTTCATGAATTTATCAAAATGATTTTTTAATATAGAATCCATTCCACTTGGCAAACTTGGAAATATTCCTGTAGGTCTTTTCCAAACTTTGTGCTGAGTAAGCCAAAAACATCGAGGGCATTCTTCCATTAAGCCCAGCGATGAGGGCGATAATTTGTATGGCATAATAGTATAATAAAAGAATGAAAGAGATTTAAAGGTGTTGGTGGAGGGAAGATAATTGAACTTACAAAAACCCAAGAAAACATTTTAATATTCCAATATATTACAATTAACATGCATACAAACAATAAAACCGTTTTAGGAATAACATTATCAAAGTTAATAGGACTAATTATCTTCTTAATACTCTTAATTGTTGCAAATGTTATACAAATAGATAATGTATATTATTTAACATTCATAAATTTCCTGAATAATAATATAGTGATTATTCTTCTTCTTTCAGTCCTATTCTATTTAGGGGAACTTTTTTTTGTATTTATATTTCCACTTAATCTACCTGCGCCTATATTCAATGCTATAGGGGGGGTAATACTTGTAAATTTTATATTTCGTCTTATTTATCTTTTAGGAGATATGCTTCAGGAAGGAATATTCTATGTATTTGCTTATCTTGAACCTCTTATTTATTTCATTGTATTCTGCTTAACAATACTTGTTGGATATATTATGATTTTCAAAGACTTAACAAGAAAATCACAAAACAAAAAAGAGATGAAAAAAATAAAAGAAAATAAAAAATTGGAAAAAATTGGAAGAGAAATACAAGAAACAGCATACACTATTACAAAGAATATTGCAGAGAGTCTAAAGCCAAAGAAAAAAAAGGAAGCAGCAAAGAAATCAACAAAGAAACAAAAAAGCAAGAAATCTACAAAGAAGAAGAAAAAATAAAATACGAATAAATTTTAGAGAGTATTGCATTAAACTATTTCATTCAACAATAATAATCCCTATAAAATAAAAACTTATTGATTTTTTATGGTAATAAGACTTCTAGGCATTGAAGGTAAACTTACAAGCTTAACACACTGTTATAAAAACGGAAATCTTGAAAGTTCTGAAATAAATATAAAAGTAAAAAAAGAAGGAATAAAAGATAAAAATTATGAATATTCTACCTACTTTTATGGGTTTATACCAAAAGAATTTCTTCACAGAGATGTTTGTCTAATACAAAAAGAGAGAGGAGAAGATAAAAAAAGACTCGCTCAAGTTATTTATCTTATAAGAAACCCCCGCTATAAAATTAGCAGTATTGTAGAAAATATTCCTGATTAATTAGAAAGTATTATCACCTTCCATTTGTTGGTTTAAAATTCATTTTTTTATCTCCCCCTTCTTTGCTTCCTACTTAATAACTCCCTTGCAAGCAATCCTGAAATATATGCAAGGCCATTGAAGACAGCCAGAGAAACAAATATTAAAAGTATGCCCAAAAGTCCAATAAATATTGCAATTGGATAATTATTGAACAAATCACACAATCCCCCCGAGCAAATACTTCCGGCTATAATTCCAATATCCTGAAGATAATAAACAAAAGGATAAGCAATTAAAGCCAGAGTCACAGAGATAAAAGTTACAAGTACCACAAAGGAGAATATTCCTAATGGAAACTTTATCATTAAATACGCAAAGTCTTTCCAAGTATTAGAATCCCCCACACGTTTCTTTAATTTTTCCCAAAAACTCTTCCCTTTTATTTCCCTGCTGTATGCATAAGGAATCTTCACATCAAGCAGTGCAGAGGACATTTTTCTTTCAAAATGTGCAAACCCTATCCAAGCATACATAACTCCCAACAAAATTGGAATTCCAAGCAGGGTTATAAAAAGTCCAAGACCCAAAGAAACACCAGTTATTAGAAATATGAAATATATTAACCCGAGAGGAAAAGCAACAAGAAGATAAAACATATTAATATAACTCTGACTCTTGCCAATTGCCCTGAAAAAACCCCAGGATTTATCACTCATAATAAATATTGTAAGATAATCTTATTTATAATTGTTTTGAAAAAAGTTATCTTAAGGGTATAAAAATTTATTCAATCATCTTTCCCCAAATTTATTCCCCTTTCTTCGTATCCAAAAATAAAAATCAAAAAGCAATAAGCCCAACAAGTATAGATAATGCATTGGATGCAAATGAAAGAACAGATGCTTTCCACAATTTTATCTCTAACAATCTATAATAAATGAAGCTTTCAATTAAAAAAACTCCTATTTCACCAAAAACAACATAATACTTGCTAGCAGTATACACTGGAAAAACAAACCAAAGATAAGGAAGTGTAAGCACACTTGCAAGCACAGATGCAAATACTATTTTAGAGATTTTAGTTTTTTTAATTAAAAAGCTAGATAGAAACAAAACAGCACACACTTCAACAGCCACTGTCAGCAATAATGCTAAAAGAAATAAAGTTTGATAAATCATTTTATCATCTCCCTCAATTTTTTCTCTGGATTTTTTGCCTTTGTTATAACAGATGAAAATGCAACCCCGCTTGCCCCCAATTTCATTGCAAGCTTAACATCTTCCCTAGTATGAATCCCTGCCCCAACTAAAAACTTCATTTTGATTTTCTTTTTTATACTTGAAATCAATTCAGGTTTTTCAGTTGAAACAGATTTTTTTCCACCAACCAACTCAGGAGGCTCAATTGCAAGATAATCTGGTTTTAAAGATTGTATTTTTTCAGCTTCTTTAAGATTATTAGCAAAAACCAGGGTCTTTAATTTAATTTTCTTGCATCTTGCAATTGTTTTCTTTAACACTTCAAAATTTAATTTATGCTCAGAATGATTAAGAAATGTTCCAACACCTCCGTCTTTTTTAACAGCTTCAGGCAAAATATATCCTGTATTTCTTCCTGGAAGAAAATAATCAACATGCTGTGCATATACTTTTAATTTAGTTTTCTTTGCAATTTCATAAACATCACTTGCCTGAACCCCCAAAATAATTTCTTTATCTACTTTCTCAATTTTTTTTGCAATATCTATTGCTTTTTTCCCCTGTTGATAGGTTTTAAGATTAATGACAATGATGGGCTTCATTTTTTTACTTCCAAATTATTTTTTTAATTTTATTTGTAATTTCAAGAGGTTTGGGATGTTGCCAAACATTTCTTCCTATTGCCAACCCAATACATCCTGCATCAATTATCTCGCAGATTTGTTTCAGAAGCTCTTTTTCATCTTTTTTTATTCCCCCAGCAATAACCACTTTAGTTTTTCCCGCAGATTTAACTGCCCACTGCAAATCCTTAAACTTTCCAAAATATTGCAATTTAACAATATCTGCTCCAATTTCCAATGCTGTTCGTGCTGCATAACTCATTAACTCTTCTGGTTTTTTATTTTTGATGGATTTTCCTCTTGGATAAATCCACACAATAACAGGAAGTTTTTTCTTGTGTGCTTCTCTTTGAATATTTTCAAATTCTTGCAATTGTTCATCTTCATAATCACTTCCAATATAGATTGTATACCCAACACCCTTAGCTCCAAGTTTAATAGCTTCATCTACTGTGCATAATTGCCTTGAAATTGGTTCTCCTTTGAATAAATTTGTTTTTCCATTTAATTTTACAATCAAGGGAACTTTGCTTTTTTTTATCTCTTTATTATATTTTTCTGCAATACCTTTTTGGAACACAAGCCCATTATATTTTCCTTTTTTTGCAATATCAATTATATATTTAGGATTAACATTTTTATCATTAAAATCTGTTGGCCCGTGCTCTAATCCCTGGTCATATGCAAGAAAAAGTGCTTTTCCTTTTTTTGTTAATTTATTCAAGCTAATCATTTTTGTTTTAAATTCATTCTTATAAGATTATTTTTAGCTCCAAAATGTTGTATAACTGCCTCTGATTCTCTTAATCCAAGTTTCAAAGATTCTTCAATTGTTTTCCCAACAATTTGCCCTGCAACAAATCCAGAAGCAAAAGCATCCCCTGCCCCTGTTCTTTCAACAACTTTAATATTTTTATGGGGGGTTAAAAAATATTTTTTATTTCCATCATAGCAAGTTATTAATTTATTTTTATCTGTTATGACAATAATTCCTTTTGTGAGATTATGCAGCCCAAGAAGCAAATTTTTCTCTTTTGGGGAATATTTTTTCAAAAGCATCTCTGCTTCCTGTTTATTCAATATTAAAACATCTGTTATTTTTAATAAAGGGCTAATATGCATATTTTTTATTTGATAACTGCTTGGATTAAATGCAATTTTTGTCCCTTTTCTTTTAAGTTTAATTGCAAGTTCTTTTTGCGTATTAAAACTCTTTCCTAAAAGAGAACTGAAATACAACCATTTTGTTTTAAACTTACTTATATCATTTAAACTAACTTCATCATTTGCCCCCTTATATGCAAGAATTGTTCTATCTCCCCCTTTGCTATCTAATACAACTGAATACCCTGTTAATTCTTCCTTAACGGTTTTTCCCAAAAATTTAACTTTCTCTTTTTTCAATAATTCTTTTATTCTTCTTCCGTTATCATCATCTCCAAACTCACATACACAACCTGTTTTCAATCCTAATCTTGAAAAAGCAACAGCAGTATTTGTTCCTGCTCCCCCAACATCAAATTTCAAATCCTTAATAAGAATCTTTTCTCCAACAGGATAATACATAAAACCTTTTTTCTCAGAAACATCTGTATGAACAAATACATCAACCACAGCAGAACCAAAACTCACAACATCAAATTTCATTTTCTCTTCTTTCCTCTTTATTTATTATGTAGAAAGATTTATTTAATTAAAAACTTTTGTGTTTAAAGAATGAATAAAAAACATAAGAAGAATGTTCTGGTTATCGTAGCACATCCTGATGATGAAACAATTTGGATGGGTGGAACTTTGTTAAAGATAAAGGATAAACAAGATTCGGATGTAACTTTAATTTGCCTTTGCAGAAAAAATGATAAGGACAGATTTCCAAAATTTCAAAAAGCTTGCAAAAATCTTGGAATTAAAAATTATTTTATATCAGATTTAGATGATTTTGAAGAGGGATATTTCAAAAAAATATCTCCACAAGAAATAATAAAAAGAATTTTAAAAGTTACAAAAGAAAAAGAATATGATTCTCTTTTTACTCACGGAAAAAATGGTGAATATGGGCATACAAGGCACAAGGAAATACATAATGCAGTAAAAGAAATGCTCAATAAAAAACTTTTAAATGCAAAAAAAGTTTTTTTCTTTTCTTATCTTCCAAAAAAGGATAATTTTCAGGGATATGCAAAATATAATCCTAGTGCACATAAACTTATAAAATTAAATTCCAATGAACTAGTGATGAAAAAGAATATTATAAAAAATATTTATCGCTATTCAGAAGGGGGATTTGAAGAAAAAAGTTCAGATAAAATTGAAGCTTTTGATAATTTGAAATAAAATTTGAAATTAAAATGAAATGTTTACTGCTTTATCCTTATCCTGTTGAATCAGATGGAGTTAGTCTTCAGGGGTATTATCTTTCTTTAGGACTTCAAAAATTAGGGGTTGAAGTTATTTCTTGCCATTATAAAGACGGAATTCAAAAAGAATATTACTTAAAACATCTTAAACCAGATTTTGTTATTGGGGTTGGATTTTGGGGAAATGTTCCAGATATTTTAATGGAACCACAACAATACGGATTAAAAGTAATTCCTTGGTTTAATGCAGATGGATGGGTTGCAAATTACAGGGAACAATTTGAAAAATTAGAATTAATGTTTACTACAAGTGCCTGGGTTAAAAGTATTTACCAAAGAGATGGGGTAGATGTCTCTAAAATAGTGCCTATGCATATTGGAATAGATACTGAATTATTTAAACCAAACAATAATCCAGAAGAGAATCTCAATTTAAGAAGAATGCTTGGAATTGAAGATAATGAGATAATGATTCTGACAATGGGAGGAGATACAACTTCAAAAGGAGCTCAAGAAATGATGAAAGCCCTTGCTGAAATAGATAAAGAATTTTCAAACTGGAAATATGTTTGCAAGTCTTGGCCAAGTGATTGCGCAGAAAAATGGAGAGAATTTGAAGAAACACTTGCAGAAGAATTAGGGATAAGAGATAAAATAATATTTTTGGATGATACTTTCTCATCAGAATTTGTTGGAAACATGCTCAATGCTTGTGATATTTATGCGGCCCCTTCAAGAATAGAGGGTTTTGGAATGATTCAAGTAGAAGCAATGGCTTGTGGAAAACCAGTTATTTCTATAAATGCAGGGGGACCTTCTGAAACAATCATCCATGAAAAAACAGGTTTTTTAGCGGGAGTTGCAGAAGAGGTTAAATTAAGTGAAGAATGGGTTTATCCATATATGGGATTCAATGAACAAAGCAAGATAAAATTTACAACCCCAAAAACTTTTGGATACAGGGCAAATGTTGACGATTTAACAAAATACACTTTAATGCTTTTAAAAGATAAAAACCTAAGAGAAGAAATGGGAAGAGCAGGCAGAGAGCACGCTGTTGCCAATTTTGATTACAATGTTATCGCAAAAAAGATGCTTAATATAATTAAAGAAAAGTTGGATTTGGATGAAGAAGAATCAGGTTTAATTAAAAAAGAAAAAGAATATTATGAACTAGAAGATTAATTAAAAAAATTTCTAAAAACCTCAATAAATTAAAGATTTATAAATAGAATCTATCACAAAAATAAATGGAATATCAGGAAGTAGATGTAAGAGAACCAAAAATTGCTTTTTTATTAGCTAATTTGTTCAAGTGTTTAGTAAAGAACCCTAAAAGACAAAACTTGCCAGAATTAGAAAAACAATATTCAAAAATTAAATCACAATTTTCTTCATATACTGAAAAAAATTTAGACTCAAAATTTAAAGACCCTGTGAGATTGGAAAGATACAATTCAATGAATTGGTATAAAGGACAAATGGATTTAGAAAAGATAGGAGTTTGGCCAGAAATGAAGGGATTAGCAATTGAATTGACAATAGGAAATGTTCCTGAAACTGCAGAACATGTTAGAAAAGCCCTAGAAGGAAAATTAAATGGAAAAGTTCCTGGTAAATTTTTAGATAAATTAAAATCAATGGAAAATATTTCTGAATTTATATATAATAATTTCCCATTAATTGTTTTTCCAGGAGGGGAAATAAGAGAAAAAGATCATAATAGGTGGATTAGAGTAAATAATCTTATTTATCCAGAATGTAAAATATATGAAGTAGACATCGATGATGGTTGTTCAAGGGCAGTATTTTATGCATTAAATGGAATAAAAGAAGCCCCTGTATATAGAGGAAAACACAAATAGAGAAAACTTAAATATTCTTTTATCTATTTCTATTAATGAATCTTGTAAAACTAAACGATACTATTTCTATGTATCCTGAACCTGCATTAGGAAGTGTTGATGAAAATATAAGATATATGGCTTTAACTGTAGATTATTCTACTTTAAATAATAAAATAAAATATGGGCTTGCTAGGCAGATAACAAAATCCGTAGGGGATATAGACAAACCAGGATTTGTTGATGAAAGCAAGTTAATTGTTGTTAAGAGTGGAGATTTACTTAAATGGGAAAAGGATTCTGATTTAAAAATAAACGGAATAGAAAAAATCATAGATAAGCTATCTAAAAAAGATAGATATTTTATTGGGTTAGAAGATCCAGATATTTGGATTGATGAAAAGACAAATATAAAACATATTTATTTTACAATTGCATTTAAATATAAAGAACAAAAAGGGCATAAACTTTATTTGGGACATGCACAGGGAAAAGAATTAATAAGTTTAAGTGCAACAAAACCTGTTATTGAAAATAATAAAGAGATTGCAATATCTCCTATAAAAAATAAAAATTTCAGGTATATTTTAACTGAATCCTGGACAAACAAATCAGAAGAAGGAATAGGACTTTTGAAAGCAAAAGATATGGATAAAGATTGGAAATTTATAGGATTAGCACTTAAACCAAAGGAAGAAGATTTTAGTTGGTGTTCAAAATATGCCTCTCCTTGTAAACTTATCGATTCTTCTTATACAAATATTAAAGATAATCTCTTGAGTATATGCACAGGGCATGCTCAGCGTCAGATTAAGAATGGAGTAGAATATAGAGGAGACTTTTTGCCAGGATTATTTTTATTTAATCCTAAAACAGGAGAAATTCCATGGATAGATTCAGAATATTGGTTTAAAGATCCTGATGCAAGAATAATAACTTTCGCTTCAGATTTTATAAAAATATCAGAAGAAAAGGGAATATTATACTGCCATATTAATGACGGATTTGTCAGAGCTTATGAAGTAAATTTAAAAGAACTGGGGAAATACGTTAAAGAAAAATTTAATTCTAATTAAATCAAAACTTTTCTCTTCTTCAAACTTTCATACGCCCAAATATACATTCCTGCACTCCATGCCTGATATTTTCCATACATTTTTTTATTAAGAGGATTTATCCATTCAGGATAATTCCCTTTAATATTTGCTTCTGCTAATTTCATTAATTCTTCTTCAGCTTCTTTAAATTTCTTAACTTTAATAAGAGCCAAGACATAAAATCCCCCAATATACGGCCAAATTCCCCCATTAAGATATTCATGGGGGATTCCAGCTCTACAATCTAGATAATAATCTTCCCAATATTTGCTTCCTTTTTTTATTGTGGGGTAAATCGCACGAATAGGATAAGGCTTATTGACATTGTGTGATTCTATATATGAAATAATTTTTTGGGATTTTTTTTCATCAGCCAACCCAAAGACAATTGCTAGCAAATTTCCCAAGCTATCAAACCATTCCCCAATTTCTTTGTATTTGTTATGATTTTTCCATCTATAAGAATAATAAAAATCTCCGCTCCAAAGTTTTTTATCTTTTTTATCGTCTACATTAAATTTAAGTTGTTTTTGTTTTCTTTTTTCATCTGCAAAAGATAAAACCTGATAATAAAGGGCTTGCGTATTTATTGTATGCCCATATTTATGAGGAAAAGCATCCTGCCAGTCAGTTGTAGGCAATTGTTCAAGAAGAGTATCTTCTTCCATATCCTGATAACTCAGCCAAACAAGCGCTTTTTTGATGTTTTTTTTATGCTTATTAAATAATTCATTTCCATATTTTCTTTTATAATAATATTCTCCAAGAATAAACCACAGACTAGAATCAATTGACTGAAAATCAACTTTAATTTTTTTTCTATTAAATCCATAAACTGCATTTGGAATCTGTCCTAATTTGCTTTGGTTTTCTGCAAGAGTCATTAAACTTCTCTTAAAAACTTCTTTTATTTTTTCTTGGTTTTTAGAACTAAAACTTGCACCAATTAAAGTTATATTACTATCTCTAGACCAAACTCCTCGATATGCTTTTTTTCCAGCAGATGCATAAAGTCCGTGTTTGGTTGAACATTTATCAATAACATCAAGTGCTTTTTTATACGCTAATTCAACTGAACTTTCTTTTTTATTAATCATCTTTTTTAATTATTTTACTCGTCTTAAAGAGTTCATTATTTTTTTAAGAGGAATTTTTCTCACAGCAGTAACCACATCTCCCCCACCATAGTATACTAAAAGATTTTCCTTTTTCTTATCAAAAATAGCTCCTGTTGGAAAAACAATTCTTTTTTTCTGATATAACTTTAATTCATAACTGTTTATCGGAAGAAGAAGCGGTTCTTTGGATTTATATTTTATTTTAGTGGGATTTTCCAAATCTAAAATAATAACTGAACCAAAATAAACAAATATTTTCCCTTCGCTTTTTACAGTATGATAAATTAAAAGCCACCCTTTATCTGTTTTTATAGGGGGACAACCAGCACCCATTCTCCAATAAAATTTTCCACCTCTCGCAGGGATCTCCATTGATTTTAATTTACCCCAAGAAGATAAATCCTTGGAGTATGCAATCCAAATATGCGGAGGAGAAAATTGAAAATTTCCTTCTGGTCTATCAAGAGCAACATATTTTCCTTTTATTTTTTCAGGAAAAATAACAACATCTTTATCTTGTTCTCCAAAAATAATTCCTTTTCTATCCCATTCTTCTAAATCTCTTGAAATAGCAAGCGAAGTTGAAATATTTCCATTAATTGATAAACTGACATAAGTCATAACATATTGCCCTTCTATTTTTACAATTCTTGGATCTTCAATTCCCAGTTCCGAATCATTAATTGTTCCATAAAAACTAGGTTTTTTATCAATAAAAAGAACATTCATCCCAGATTCATCCAAAATAACTTTTCTCAAATGAGAAATAAAAGTTAATCTTTTAGTCCCATCATTAAAAACAATATCCAAATCAGAATTTGTTTTTATTTTGGATTTGTCAAAACTATCTATTTTTATTTTGTATTTTTTTTCGCCAACCATTCGAGGAGCATAACAATATTTTTCACTTTCTAATTTTTTAATTTGCTCTATAACTCTCACATAAACAATTATCTTTCCATCATCTCTTCTTATTGCAGCAGGATTAATTGTTCCTATAACTGTCAATTTTTTTGAAGAGGGATTAATCATTTTTGGAGTTATCAATAACACCCCTTTTTCTGCGCTTGCCATAAATGTAATAGTTCTTACAAGTTTTTAAATTTATATAAAAAAAATAGAAAATTACACCAAAGAACTTGCTTTTTTGTCTATAATTACAAAAATATTTTTATGTCTTCTTAAAAAACTTGCAGGGCAATTTTTATTTATTTTTCCATTAATTAATCCAAAAATTGCTTTTGCTTTTTTATTTCCTGAAGCCAGCAAAAGAATTTTTTTGGATTTCATTATGCTGGAAACCCCCATTGTTAATCCTTTTCCTTTAATATAAGTCAGTTCAACAAGCCTTGTTTTTGAATTTAATTTGCTTCCGGGTTCATTAAAGCCAATATGTCCATTTTCACCAATTCCTAAAATCTGCAAATCAATTGGATTTTCCTTTATTTTCTTTTCATACCCCCTGCATTCTTTTTTATAATTTTTTATTTCTCCATCCAATAAAATTATATTTTCTTTTTTTGTATCTATTTTACTAAAAAGATTATGAAATAAATAATAATTGTAACTTTTCTTATTTGTTTTTTTTACTGGATAAAACTCATCAAGACTAAATGCTTTTATTTTTGAAAAATTAACTTTCTTTTTTCTGTAAGCATTAACTAAATTTTTATATAATCCAAGAGGGGTTTTTCCTGTTGCAAATCCAATTGTTGAATTGGGTTTTATCTTTATTTGATTAATCACAATTTCTGATGCTTTTTTTGATAATTCCTTATAATTTTTTACTTGTATAATTTTCATTTTTCTTATATTAATTATTTTATTCCCAAAACTTTCAAACCAGGGAGTTTTTCTCCAGCAATGTAATTAAGAAGTGCCCCTCCACTAAGACTTATATGACTAAATTTTTTCTTGTTTATTTTAGAAGCAACAATTGCATCACTTAAATGCCCTCCCCCAATAACTGAAAATGCTTTGCTGTTTGCAATTGCATTTAAAATAGAAAAAGTTCCCTTTGAAAATTCTTTTTTACTGCAATCTCCTGCAGGCCCTTTCATGTAAATTGCCTTAGCTTTTTTAATCTCTTCAATGTAGTTTTTTTGAGTTATAGAACCAATATCAAAAATTTCGTTTTTATTTGGAAAACCTTCAAGAGAAATTTCCTTTCTTCCGTTAATATTTACTGCAAAATCCAAAGGGGTTTTAACATTCTTTAATTTTATTTTTGGAATTTTAATAAAAATTTTCTTTTTATTGAGATAATTTTCCTGTTCCCCAAGTTTTTTTCCTTTGTTAATAAGGCAAACCTGCCCAAATAAACCACAGCTCAAAACTTTATGATTGCCAAGCAATTTAATATTGTCTTCGGGTTTTGCTCCTCCAAGAATATACAATGTATTTTTTAATTTAATTTTAGAAAGTGCATTAACCTCTCTTTCCAAGATTCTGCCTGCACAACTTTTTTTGATGTATTTTGGAAGAAGAATGGATGCCTGTGCTCTATGACAAACAGAAAATGCGTCATTAACATAAATCTCGCACATTTTAGAAAAAAAACTAGTAATTTTATTTTCCTCTGCATTAAATTCTTCTTTTAAATTTCTTACATTCTCCAAAAGAAGAGCTTCTCCAATTTTCAATTCTTTTATTGCTTTTTCTGCTTTTTTACCAATTATATCTTCAACAAATTTTACTTTCGTGTATTTATTTAATTGTTTAGAATGTTGCTTTAAAGAAATAAAATCACTATCCCCGGGCCTCCCTTGATGGGCAAGAATTACGATTTTTGCTTTTTTCTTTTTAAGCTCATTTATTGTAATTGCTGCTTCTTTTATTCTTTCTGATTTTAACAATTTCTTATTTTGAACATCTGAGTTTAAATCACATCTTAACAAAACAATTTTTCCATTGAAATCAAAATCATTTAAGGTTTTCATTTTAAAAATTAAACCTCATTTTAAAAGTTTAATTAATTCAACTAATCTATTGGAATAACCATATTCATTATCATACCAAGAAAGCACTTTAACCAAATTTCCATTTGCTTGTGTTAAAATAGAATCTACAATTGAAGAATTTGGATTTTCAATTATATCAGAAGAAACAAGTTCATCCTCAGAATATTGTAAAATTCCTCTAAGTTTTTGTTGCGCTGCTTTTCTTAATGATTCATTCACTTGTTCTTTAGTTACTGGCTTTTTTAATACAGCAACAAAATCAACAATGCTTCCGCATGCAACAGGCGCCCTTATTGCTAATCCATCTAATTTGCCCTCCAATTCTGGAATAACTTCTGCAACAGAAGTTGTTGCACCAGAAGTAGTTGGAATAAGATTTATCGCCCCCGCTCTCCCCCTTCTTAATTTTTTGTGGGGAATATCAAGAATAACCTGATCATTAGTATATGCATGCACTGTAGTCATAAATCCTTTTTCAATTTTAAAATTATCATTAAGAACTTTAACTATTGGGGCTAAGCAATTTGTTGTGCAAGAACCCATTGAAATTATTTTATGTTCTTTTTTAAGTTTATTTTCATTAACTCCTAAAACCACCGTGATATCCGGATTTTTTCCTGGTGCAGAAATTAAAACTTTTTTTGCCCCGGCGTTTAAATGCTTACTTGCACCTTCTTTATCTGTAAAAGCACCAGTGCATTCTACAACAATATCAATCCCCATTTCCTTCCAAGGAAGTTTTTCCGGATCCTTTTCAGCAAAAACCTTTATTTTTTTATTATTAATCTGAATAAAATCTTTTCCTTCAACAACCTTCTCTTTGTAATTTCCATAAACAGAATCATATTTCATCAAATACACCAAAGAACTTATGTTGCCCAAATCATTTATTGCAACAATATCCAATTTTTTTTCCAAGGCAATCTTTAAAAAAACTCTTCCAATTCTTCCTAAACCGTTAATCGCTATCTTCACCATTTTTTATTTAAAAAAAAAGATAAATGATTTAATAAACCTTACGAATAAAGTTCAATTTTGCAGGAAAAGAGAATTAGAAGGATAGAATATTAAAAAATCACAACAATAAAAAATAAAATATCAACTAGCCAACTAAGAAAAATTACTTTTTTTTCTTTTTAGTAGTTTTTTTCTTAGCAGCTTTCTTTTTAGCCATCTTTTTCTCACCTCAAATTTAATTACTAAAAAAAGTAATTTGAAATTTATAAATTTTTTGTCACTCAATTTAAAATTGCAAATTTATCCTAGATGAAAAAATTTCTAAATATCAGCAAAATTCTTCTTTTGAAAGATTAAATCTCTTAAAATATTTTTTAGTTCAGAGATTTTGACACGAATTTGTTTTGTTGTATCCCTGTCTCTAATTGTAGCATCTTTATTTTTTATTGAATCATCATCAATAGTTATGCAAAAAGGAGTTCCAATTTCATCATTTCTTGCATATCTTCTCCCTATGCTTCCTGATTTATCATATAAAACATTGAATTCTTCTTTTAAATCTCTTGCAATTTCATTAGCGATTTTCTCAAAATCTTCTCTCTTTACAAGAGGGAAAATAGCAATTTGGATTGGTGCAAGTTTAGGGGGAAATTTAAACATGCTTCCTTCTTTCCCAAGAGAATAAAATACATCCAAGAGAGTCCAAATATTTCTGTCTACTCCAAAACTTAATTCCAGAACATGTGGGAGAATTTTTTTATTTTCATATGAAATGCTCAAATCTTTTCCAGATACTCTGCTATGCCCCAGCAAATCATGATCTGTTCTATAATGAATTCCTCCAACCTCCTTAAAACCCCCAATAGTATTAAGAAAAACTTCTACATCAAAATGCAGTTTATTGTAAAAAGCTCTTTCTTCTTTGCTTAATTCTCTTAATCTAAATTTTTCTTTTGGAATTTTCAGGATATTCAGATAAAAATCTTGCACCCTTGAGGCATGATACAAATAAAATTTTGGAATCTCAAATTTTTTATTCAATTCTTCACATTTTACTTCTTCTATATTTTCTTTATCTGAAAATTTGATTCTTAGTTTTTTATCTTTTACTTCATCCCAATTTTCATGTTCATTAATTTTATCGGGGTCAAAAAAAATCTGTAATTCTGCCTGGGAAAATTCTCTTAATCTGAAAAACATCTGGCGAGGAGAGATTTCATTTCTATAAGCTTTGTCTATTATTGCCAAACCCAATGGAAGTTTATTTCTTGTTGTTTGAAATTCTTCTTTAAATGCAAGATATGCTGCCTGCGCTGTTTCTGGGCTAAGATATGCTTTTTCTTCATTAAATCCAACATTAACAGGAAACATCATGTTAAATTGTTTAATTGGGATTAATTCTCCCCCACACCTTAAGCATTTAAGTTTTAATTCCAACATTTTATCATTCATTTGGTCAATTGAAAGGCTTCCAGCATTCTCAATACCCTTGTCTTCCAGGAAAGTGTCTGCTCTAAACCTAAAATGGCATTTTTTGCATTCAGTAAGAGGGTCATTAAAATTTTCTATATGCCCTGAAGCCCTAAAAACTGGTTCCGGAAGAATGTTGTTCCCTTGAATTTCATAAAAATTATCATTAAGTGAAAGAATATTTTGCCTCCAAAGATTTTCCCAGTTTGTTTTTAGAAGCTTTCCAAGATGCCCATAAGTAAAAAATCCTGCCTTGCCCCCATAAATATTTGCTGTCTGAAAGAAGATTCCTCTCTTGCTTGCTATTGCAGTTATCTCGTTAAGTTTTTCTTCAGGTTTAATCTCTTTTTCCCCCTCTGCTTTTTTTAATTCATTTGATTCATTCATTTTTACATTTTCCATTAAATTATCTTTTTTCTCAAGGTTTTTAATTATTTCTTTTGCCTTTTTTTCTGCCTCTTTTTTGTTTGAACCAAGATATGCAATATGTTTGCTTACAACTTTTTTTCCTTCTCTTACACTTTTTCTCAAATAATAATAATCTTTTCCATTAATTTTCTGTTTTATTATGCAAACCATAATATTACTAACTACAAAAAGTATATAAACTTTTTGTTAATAACTACATTTTTTTGTTTAAAATAAAAACCTAAGAAATATTACATACATAATAAGTACATTTACATACAATAGTAATATTTATAAGTATAGTTACACACATAATAAGTAATGGGAAGGACTCGAATAGCAAAGGCACTAGCCAGAAATCTAGCAGAGAAAAGAGAGAATTCTCAAAAAAGAAAACACGAATTAGAAAAATATCTTCTTAAGTTAAAGGAAAATTATGAAGCAGGAAAAATTTCTTATTCAAGATATGTTGAAATTTTTCACAAGAAAAATGAGGGAAAAAACCTTGCAGAGTGGATTCAGTATTATGACAGATATGGAAAAGAATGCGAAAAAGAAGAAAAAAAATACAAAAGAAAAATTATAAAAAACAAAATTTTGACAACTTTTTTTGCTATTGCTTTAATTTCTTTTTTAATTTATTTTTTTTCTTTTGCAAATTTAAGCTTTACAGGATTAACTATTGGAGAAAATCAAAAAGAATTTACACAAAATATCAATTTGAATTTAACAAACTCAACAGAGTATGAATGGCAATTGGAAAATTTTGGGCAATTAAATTCTATTAAACTTAATGGATTGATTGAAGAATTAAATGAAAATAGCGAAGTAAAAATTTATCTTGATGATTTATTAATTTTAGATAGTTCTAATTTAAAAGAATCAAACAAAAAAACTTTTTCTCCAGGAATTACCGGGGGGGTAATTGAAGAAGAGACAATAAACAATCCAATAGAAAATGCTATTTCTGAATCTCCTCAAGAAAATACAAATCAAGAAGAGATAAATCAAAAAAATTCATATTCAGAAAAAGAACAGGATGTTCTATCCGATAAGAATTTGCAAGAGGCTCCTTTAAACGAAGATTCGAGTCCTTCCCAAGAGGAGCCTCTTGCTGAAGAAAACACCTCAAAAGAAGAATTCTCTTATACAGAATTAAATGAATCTAATTTTAAAGAACAAATAAAATCAGATGAAAATAAAACAGAAGTTCAAGATGACTTAAACCAAAGTTCAAATGAAACTGAAACTTTTCAAGAAGAAACAAATGAAACTGAAATAATTCAAAAAGAGACAAATGAAACTGAAACTTTTGGACCTGCACTTCAAATTAAAAATGAATCACAAACACCGACAAAAATAGAAGAAGAAATAAACCTCCCAGAAGAAATAAAAATAACAGTTAAAGAATTTAAAAAACAATGTGAAGAGACATGTAATTTAGAAAAAT
>JAKLDD010000006.1 GCA_022703705.1 Nanobdellota archaeon | reverse complement strand
TACAAGATTTATAAAAAACTGGGATCCTCCTGTGTTTGGTCCGGCATTTGCCATTGAAATTGTTCCCCTTAGATTTTTATTTCCTCCTGCATGTGTGAATTCATCTTTTATCGTGTATCCTGGGCCCCCCATTCCAGTTCCAGTTGGGTCTCCACCCTGAATCATGAAATTATCAATTACTCTGTGAAAAATAACACCATCATAAAATCCTTGATTAGCCAATTTTTCAAAATTAGAGGTGGTTAATGGCATATCATCATAAAGAAGTATTACTATATCCCCATAATTTGTTTCAAGTTTTACTTTTGTTCCTTCTTGTGTTACATATCCTGTCATTTTTGAAATTGTGAAAGTTGCTATTAAAAGCAAAATCAAAAACAATACAATGCCGAATGTTTTTAAATGCATGCATTATTAAAGAAAATTATTTTTTTAAAGGTTTTGATTGAACTAATAAAATATCGAAATATTTAAAAGTAAGGAAATTCTTACTTCAACATGGAGACAAAAATAATTAAAGTAACAGATAAAGGCCAAATCTCTATTCCCATAGAAATTAGAAATTCTATTGGTATTAATGTAGGAGACGAATTGATTGCTGTTAGAAGCGGAGAGACTTTATGTTTAAAAAAGATAAGAAAAGATGATTTTAAAGATTTGTTGAAGAATTCCGAGAAGGTTGCAAATAAATTATGGGGAAATAAAGAAGATGAAATCTGGGATAGTATTTAATCAGGGAGATATTTTAATTGTACCATTTCCATTTTCAGATTTAACCTCAATAAGACAAAGACCTGTTTTAGTTTTATCAAAAAAAGAATATAATGAGAAATGCGAGGATATTATTACATGCGGAATAACATCAAATATAAAAGAAAGTTCTTATTCTGTTCTAATAGAAAATCTTAATCTTAGTGAAGGTAAAATACCAATTAAAAGCAGGATAAAAGTTGATAAGCTATTTACTTTAAATAAAAGCATAGTAATTAAGAAACTTGCTAAGGTAAATAATCTAACTTTTGAAGGTGTCAAGAAAGAGCTTTTCAAATTAATTTAAGAATTTAAAACATACTTTTTAAATTGGGGATATGTCCTTATTATCCAATTGCCATATTCTTTCAGTAATCCTTTGGATTTTAAATTTTTGAAGTAATTTTCTATTGGAATTTCTTCTCTGCATTTTAGGCAATGATAAATCCCTGTTTGAGCACCATATTCGTCATCTTCTTGGACAGTTTCTGTTTTCCCACATCTTGCACATTCAGCAAAATCATCATCAACTATAGAATAATCATATTCCTCTAAATCTCCATCATCACTTACTTCCATTAATACTATTTCTTCAATGTTTTCCATTAATAATTATATATTTATAGACTTAAAAAGAATTATTGTGGTTAAGATTTAATCTTTCATTTCAATTTTTATGTTCACAGATTTAGGAATCTGCATTCTCATAATGTGATGAAGAATCTTTTCGTTTGCAGGAATATCAATTAATCTTTTGTGAATTCTCATTTCAAATCTATCAAAAGTTGCAGTTCCATCTCCACAAGGAGATTTTCTTGTAGTTACTTTTATTTTTTTGGTTGGTAATGGGACTGGTCCGCTTATAACTATCCCGGATTTTTTTGCTATTTCTTTTACCGATTCACAAATTTTGTTGAGCATTGTGATATCTGTACTATTCAGCTTTATTCTTACTCTTGTCATATTAAGTTTATTGAGAATTGGTTTAAAAAGCTTTTCTTATTATTTTTTATTTTTAATCTGACCGGGTTTTAGGGGTTTTTATTTTTTTGGCTTCATCTTCTTCGTCTTCTTCATCAGAATCTTCACTAAAATCCTTTAATCCTAGAGTATAAAGTAAAAGGTCAAATGCTCTTAAAACAATTTCCAGAGCAACTATAATCAGAATATAGCTTAAAATGCTTCCAAAAAAAGATGGGAGCTGAGTGATTTTCCCTAAAATTTCTTGAAAATCAAAAAATCCTCTTTCTGTCATTGAAACTGCCAAAAGAGTGAAGGGGAGTAATTTGGCTAAATCCCTTGATAATTCTTCACGATAATAAGCGGTTGCTCTTATTGCCACAACAATTACAGTGGAAATTAAAAGAACTGTTTGAACTTCTAAACCTTTTGTCAGGAATAGTAGGAAAAATGTGAAAACCGCAAACCAAGAAAAAACTAAAAAAGGGAGAATAATCATATATTCTAAGAGATAAAATGTTGCTTCCAAAAATTTAACAAGAACAGGATGTGAAGATTTGTTGTATTTATTTAAATCAAGTTTTATTATATTTTTTTTAGCCATTATCGTATATACTTTCCATACAAAAATGCAAAAAATAGTTACTAAAATAATAAGGAAAAGAATATTAAGAAAATTTTGAAATCCCAATGGAAGACTTAAAAAAACTTGATTGTATATTTCAGAGATGTGGGTACTAAGATTTGTAACCTCTTCTATCATAATATATTTTTAATTTATATTATATTTAAAGGTTTGGAAGTGAAATGAATTTGTTTATTTAATTTTACTTACTCAATTGTTTTTCCAGATATTTTCTTTTTTTAGTGTAAACTATTAGTGGTATTGACATACCCAAGATTAAATATGCTCCAGAACCAAGAGCTATATTTGTTGCGTGTTTTTCTAAATTTCTACTTTTAATTACCTTTTGATTGTATTTGTCAAATAATTCTTTTTTTATCTTTTCTTCCTGAGATTTTTCATTGTTTTCTTTGGATATTTGCATCTCCCTCAGAAGGGGATTTGAAATAAGTGTGTTTATAGTACTTATTGCTCTTGCAGTGTCATAAACGAGTAATCCTCCTGCAATACACATGCCTGTTATTGCAGCTAACCCATTATTTTTAATTCTTCTAATCATTTTTTGATATTCTTTTTCCAAGGTTTGCACATACTCTTCCTTTTCCATAATTTTTTGTGTACGGGTTTATTAATAAATATTATTGGAGTCCAGTTTATAGAAGCTTTATTTAATCAAAATAACTCAATAAATTTAAATATCTCCTTTCTTTAAGCATTTTAATATGATTGATATAAAACTAATTAGAGAAAATCCTAAATTTGTTAAGGAAAATATAAAAAGAAAATTTCAAGATGAAAAACTTGAATTAGTTGATGAAGTAATAAAATTAGATGAAAAGTGGAGAAAATTAAAATATGAAGAAGATGGACTTAGAAGTGAAAGAAACAAGATTTCTGAAGAGATTAATAAATTAAAAAAGGATGGAAAAAGTGCAGATAAAGAAATAAAGAAAGCCAAAAAAATACCCGAAGAAATAAGTAAAATTCAAGAAAAGAGAAAAAAACTTGAGCAAAATATATTTGAGATAATGTATAAAATTCCAAATATAATTCATGAATCTGTTCCTAAAGGGAAAGATAGTTCTGAAAATGTGGAGATAAAAAAAATTGGAAAACCTGAAGTTCCAAATTATGAAATTTTTAATCATGCTGAATTAGCTGAGAAATTAGAAGGGGTTGATTTTGATTCTGCAAGAGAAACTTCTGGAAATGGTTTCTACTTCCTGACAGGAGATATTGCAGTATTACATTCAGCGATGCTTGCTTATGCTCGAGATTATATGATAAAACAAGGTTTTAGTTATGTTATCCCCCCATTTATGATAAGAAGAAAAGTTGTTGAAGGAGTTATGAGCTTTGCAGAGATGGAAAATATGATGTATAAGATTGAAGGAGAGGATTTATATTTGATTGGAACAAGTGAACATTCAATGATTGGAAGATTTATTGGTAAAACTTTATCAGCAAATAATTTGCCAATAACTCTAACTTCTTATAGTCCGTGTTTCAGAAAAGAAATTGGGGCTCATGGAATTGAAGAAAAAGGATTTTACAGATTACATCAGTTTGAAAAACAAGAGATGATTGTTATATGTGAACCAGAAGATTCTTACAAGTGGTATGACAAGATGGCTAATTTCACAGTTGATGTTTTCAAAAATTTGGGTGTTCCTGTAAGACTTTTAGAATGTTGTTCAGGAGATTTAGCCGATCTAAAATCTAAATCATGTGATGTTGAAGCTTGGAGTCCAAGACAAAAAAAATATTATGAAGTGGGGAGTTGTTCAAATTTAACAGATGCACAAGCTAGAAGACTTGATATAAAGATAGAGAATAAGGGAAAAAGATATTTTGCGCATACATTAAATAATACTGTTCTGGCATCACCAAGAGCTTTAATTGCTGTAATGGAAAATAATCAGCAGAAAGACGGCAGCATAAAAATACCTAAAGTTCTTCAGCCTTATATGGGTGGGAAAAAAGTTATTAATTAACTTTCAATTTTTTCCTTTACTATTTTATAAATTTCGGGGTGGTAGGTTGGCTTAATCATTCTTACATGAAAGAAATCAACCCCATTGCAATTTCCTTGAACATAAATATTGTCAGCCCAATCTAAATAAGAACTTTCACTTTTTACTATTCCATCTGCTTCATATTCTTCAATTGAACATCCAGTGCCTATTAAGTTATAAACAGGAATACTTGGGGGAGTAGCATTGTTTAATTCTGAAATAAATAAGCTATCTTTGTTCATTTCATTGCATTCAATGTCTGCCCCAAATATTGGACAAGATTTAAGTATAAATCCATCAATTCCATGATTGGGCCCCCCTATAAGAATAATTTTATCTAAATTTTCTTCCCCATACATTTGAATATATTTTCTAGTAACTAAGCAACCCATGCTATGCGCTACAATAATCACTTTGTCTTTTCCAGTCAGATATTTGATGTTTGAAACAACTTCATTTAAACGAGTGGCATATGTATCTATGTTTTCCCATTTTGAATCCAGTATAAAAGAATTTTCTTCTGTAGTTAGTGTATCTATATAGTATGTCGCTTTTACCACTATTGGTTTGTTTATTTTTCCTAGATATCCTTTAGAGATTTCTTCATATTGGTTTCCATAAAAATATCCTGCATCCAAATATCCGTCTTTTTCAAGTGCCTGAGCCATATCACTAAAGGCTTCCATGCTTAATTCAGCAGAGAGCTTTTCATTAAAGCTATGTCCATGGACTAAAATTACCGGATAGTTATAAGAGGAATTTTCTATACAAGGATAACATTCTTCTCTAAAGCAGCATATTGGTGGAGGTTCTGGAAGATTAAAATCAGAAGAATAATTTCCGTAATTTATTTGAATTTTTTCAATATTAATTGTTAAAGGATTATTTTTAATTTTTTGGTCTCCGAAAATTTCTTCAGGAGATTCATTTTGAAAAGCAAACAAAATTTTTTCTTCATTTTCTTTTAGCTGGTTAAATAAAATAATCTTGTTCTCTAAATTATCTTTTTTTTCTATTTCTATTACAGCCAAATTAAATTCTTCAATAAATTGTTCAAAGGTGGTTATAGAAGAAAGTGTGAAATTATACTCTTTTAAAAGAATTATCTCTTCATAAATTGAATTAATTCCTTCTACAATTAAATTATATTCTGTTAAACTATTTATTAGGGAGCTGTTTAATGCATCTACTAATTCGCTTCTTCTGTTTATTTCTTCGTTTGTATTCAAGATTTCTTTTTCTAATTCGGAATATTCCTGATTGGAATATAAATTATTTAATTCTTGTATTCTAGTTAAAAAATATAATGTATTTTCTTTAATAGAAATGGATTCATTTTCAAAATTTGATAAATCTAATAAGGAATAATTAAAATTTAAATTATTGAGAATGTATTCTGATTTGTAAATTTTTTCATTTACTTCCTTTAATTGAACGTTTGCCTTTTCTTTTCGTATTTGCTGAATATCATTTAGTTCATATTTTATAGAGATAATTTTTGTTCTTGATTTTGGCAAATCGCTAGTTACATAACAAAATTTTTTATCTTTTATAGTATTGCATTCTAAAGTCAATTTGTACAATTTTTCTCCTGCTTTTTCTTCATTTGGTCTTAAAAGATATTCTTTTGAAAAAGGGGTTGAAACCCCTACATTCATATTTTCATAATCAATTATTTCATTTTTTGCCAAGTCTTCTAAGACAATTGAGCAATTAGCACTGCAAAAAGGGTTTATAAGCACTTTTGCCCTTACATCTAATTCTTGTTCCCCCCCATTTTTTAATATAAAATTTTGGTTGGGCACATCAAGTGAAATAAGCAAATCATTTCCAACCAACGCTTTAAAATATAAATAAAAATTAAAAAATAATGGCATCGAGATAATCATAAATATAAAGGCAATTCTATAAACTTTTCTTTTCTTCTTTTCTTTTTCTTCTTTAGTTCTTGCTTTTTTCTTTTTATTAACATCCAAAGAAGTTACTTTTGAAAATAATATAACTAAATTAAATATTAAAATTCCGCCTATAATGCTGATAAGTATTGCTTTAGTTGTTTCAGGAAGTTCTATTTTAAAAAATACAATTGCTAAACCAATTGCAATAATAAGCAAAACTCTTCCAATCCACCTCATATGATTAAGTGTAATTTTGACTTTAAATTACTTTTTATATTTTTATCCTCTTTTAATTTCAAGTTTAGTCATATCTTCTTGAGGGGATGGATTCTCATCTGTATTTGTTCCCCAAATTCTGCCTTGATTATCTTGCCAATAATATTCTGCTCCACTGTCCACAAAACGAGTATCTCCTGTTTCAGAATTGTAAACTTCTTCAACTCCAAGAATGGCCTTACTCCATTCATTAGTCATCCTTTCCTGGCTTTCGCTTTTGTATTCAAATGAAGATGAAATTGTTTCAGAAATTGAATTCTGTGTTGAAGAAATTATACCGAGTCTTTTGTTTACTTCCTGAGCTTCTCTTATTGCCCAAGCAGAATCTACCTTGAATGTTTCTGCTGATTTTAAAACTAAATATTCTGTTTCATTAAATAAAGATTCTGGTGAAGAATATCCAAAAACACTTGCTACCCAAATTCCCATTCCAGAAGAATCAATTAAATAATTATAAGCAATGAATTTATTTATTGTTGGGTTTTTTCCTGGATTAGAGATGTAAGTTATTTCTGCTGCAGATTGTGCTGTAATTAAGGGAGTTACATTTTTATTTATTAAATCTGGACGTTCAATCACTTCTATTATTTCTGTTTCAATATTTAATTGCTGGATAATTTCCCTAAGAAAATCATCTGCCTTAGTATATTTTTTTACAAGCATTGAATTGTAGTAACTTCCTTCATCAAATCCTGAAAAAGTAAGCAAATCATTTGGAGTTACATAAATCGCATATGGACTTAAAAAAATAAATTGTTGATTTTTATCAGGAGACATTGCCATTAATTTTATTCCTGCATCAATATATGGACGAATTAATCCAGAATCTTCAGACACTGTCCATTCTTTAGGTATTTGTATTGTAAATGCATTTTCATTTGGGTCTGTAAATTTATAAAAAGTATATTTTTCTTCATACAAAACAGCCTTTTTAATATTTGAAGTAGTATTTGGGGGAATAATAGCGTTTTCATTATTGTCGTTAATAGAATTGTCTTTTAGATTGGAATTGCCTATAAGTGCTAGCACAATTATTAATGTAATAATTCCCAGAGCAATAAGAAAAACCTTTAATTTTTTGCTTATCTTTGCCCCTTTTTTCATCAATTATTATAGTATTATAATATTAAAAATGTTTTGAAATTTTCTTTTTACCCTTTTTTTAAATTAATAAGATTTATTTCACTTGTAGAACCTAATCTCATTGGGGGGCCCCAAGTTCCACTGCCAACAGATACAACTACATTAGAATTATTTGATCTGTGGACTCCCCTGGAATATGGATAAAGAAGTTTAACAAATAAATTTAATGGGAATATTTGCCCATTATGAGTGTGCCCTGTTAAATGCAAATTAATTCCTTTTTTTTCTAAATCCTCAAGTTTAAATCTTGGAGCATGATAAAGGAGAATATTTATTTTATTTTTATTAATATTTATTTTATTTAAATTATCAAAAAGTTCTTTTTTTGATTCATAATAATCCAATCCAATAAATGTGATTTCTTTAAATTTATATTTTTCATTTCTTAATACTTTCATCTTTGTTTTATTAATAATTGGTATTACTTTATCCAATCCTTCGTAAATTTCATGATTTCCTATCACAAAATATACAGGAGCTTTAATTTTATTTATGGGAGAGAGAAGTTCTTTATTTATTACAGTGCTTCCATCAACTAAATCTCCAGTAATAACAACAATATCTGGGTTTAATGAATTTGTTATTTTGATAATCTTTTCCAAATATTTTTTACGGTGTATTGCACCTATATGCAAATCACTTAAATGCACAATTTTTAAGTCTTCTTTTAAATCCCTGATTTTAATATCCACAAGACTTATTTTTAATCTTTTTCCATTTATTAAAGAACCCAAGGAAACTATTACTATAAATGAGAGCACGATTAATGAACCTGTCTGTTTGTTAAACGTAAAAAGAACAGAAAATAATTGATAAATAAGAAAAACAAAAATAGAAAAAAATGCTATGCCTATCCAAATTGATGCAATCCTGTAAAACATTTTTGTGAGATACATTGGCCTGTACCGTTCCATCATTACTGTTAGGGGATATGAAAAAGACAAAAAAAGCAGTATGATATAAAAAATTCCCCCTTTTTTAAATTCCAAAGAATTAAATATATTATACAGACAAAAATAATTGATTAATAAAGAAAATATACTAAATATTATAATAAGCAAAATAAATCTCTTTTTCTCCTTCATTACAATAATATGTAAAGTGTATTTTTAAGGATTATTACTATATTTTTAAAACGCCCCGACCGAGAATCGAACTCGGGACTCATCCGTGACAGGGATGTGTTTTAGCCACTAAACTACCGAGGCAAACAAAGCTATTATTAATAAAGAATAAATAATCTGTTTTTAAATTTTGCTTTTATGCATCATTTTGTTCAAAATTGGAAAATTAATCATCATATTTTTTAGAAGAAGTTTTAAAAAGTAAAAGTGTTTTTAGACATTAATTAAAAAGGGGAAAAAGATGGAAGAAAACGAAGAAATTGAGGAAGATATTGACGAAGAAAGTGAAGAATCTGAAGAAGAGGTTGATGAAGAACCTATTGAAGAAGTCTCTAATGAAGAATCCGAAGAAGAGATTGAAGAACCTGAAGAAGAAAGTCAAGAAGAATCCTCAGATGATAATATGGAAGAATAATTAACAAGCACTATGTTATTTATTTAATTTTTTCTTTTAATTACTCTTGCTATTGCAATAACAATCAATAACATAAGAATTCCCAATATAAGGATTAAAGAAATTAAAATCGGATTGTCTTTTAAAAGTGATTTTTCTTTTTCAACATTTTTTGTTTCTGTTTCCTCAATTATAGGGGTTGTTTTTTTATTTAAGTAAGCTAAATAATCATATTCGCTGTCATCCAAGGGTTTTGAATCTTTGCATATTGTGCAGTTTGTTGGACAAACCCCACAGTCTGTTGGGCAAGTTGAACAAGTTTCATTTCCATTGCATTTTCCATCTCCACAATAAGGTCCTGTTAGAGTTATTGTTTTGCATGAATTAGAGCAATAATTACAAGAACTTCCATATAAAGGATTGCAAGGTTTTCCATTGTTTGTTCCAGAATCACATTCTTCTCCTGTTTCAAGAAGATTGTTTCCACAAACAGGAGTATAACAATCATTATCAACAGATAATTTTATTGTATTGCTATTTTGCCAACCTTTTTCATTACTCCATATTTTGAAATAATTACTTATCTGGAAATCACCACATTGTGGAGGTTCCAAAACTTTCACACTAATCATTGTTGTTCCTTCTTCTCCTGGAGAAACTGTATGAGCATTAAATGTCAAAGTATTTGTAGAAGAATCATAAGCAGGTATTCCAGAGTATCCAAAAGAAATTCCTTGTCCATCACTATCTCCTTTAACGTCTTCAGAATATGCTATAATTTTAAAATTTGAATTTAATACATCTTGTACTTTAACTCCTCCACCAGTACAAGTCCCATCCCCAATATTTTTGTATTTTAAGGTAAACACAACTGAATCTCCAACTTTAACATTTGTAGAATTTGTTGATTTTGTAAGTTGAAGCATACATCCTTTTGGTTCTTCAATATTAACATTAAAAGTTACTGAATCTGTTCCTGTATTTCCAGAATAATCTTTGCAAGTTACTGTCCAAGTATTTGAACCTGTAACTGAACTTATTCCTGTGACTGTATTCACACCATTAACTAATGATTCTACATTTACAGGTGAAGCTCCATTTAAGCTATAACTGCATGATTTTAAATTATCATCATTTACATTAAATATTAAATTTGTTCTTTGTGAAGTATAAGTTGTTGCAGTTGGATAAGTTATATCAACAACTGGTTTTGTTGTATCTGGTAAAATCACCTTAAAAGTTACTGAATCTGTTCCTGTATTTCCAGAGTAATCCTTGCAAGTTACTGTCCAAGTATTTGAACCTGTAACTGAACTTATTCCTGTGATTGTATTAACACCATTAACTAATGATTCTACATTTACAGGTGAAGCTCCATTTAAGCTATAACTGCATGATTTTAAATTATCATCATTTACATTAAATATTAAATTTGTTCTTTGTGAAGTATAAGTTGTTGCAGTTGGATAAGTTATATCAACAACTGGTTTTGTTGTATCTGGAATTTCTTTTGGCAGTATTGTTAATTGCAAATCAGAATATTCTACACTTTGAGTTGTAGCTGTTTTAGCTGTAAATCTTAAAGTATAAGTTCCTGGTGTAAGAATTCCTGTATTAAGAGTATAAGTTTTTGTGTATAACCAAGTGTAAGTTTCTATTTTATCTCCACTTACAGATTCTTGGAATATTAATGTTGAACCTGCTAATTCAAGTCTTTCACTTTGCAATGCTTCACCATGTCCATAAGCAACCATAACAACATTAAAATAATCTCCCTGACTAACTGTTTTAGAAGTTGCTGAAGCAGAATCCTCATAAACTAAAAAAGTATTTATCTTTAATGTGTCATTAGAAGAAACAAATGGCATTAATATTACAAATATCCCGGATAAAATAATTATAAAAAATATCCCCATTAAAATATTAGAGTTTATTTTCATTTTTTCCTACCTCCAAATCTCCATCCTGCTTTAATATTATAATTAATTTTGTCCATCTTTGAATTAATTTTTCCTCTGTGTTGTGCTTCTCCACCTAAATAAAATCCAGATTTCTTGAAAGGATGAACATCAACTCCAACTTTTTGTGTTGGAATATATTTATTATTCTCGCTACCTTTTTTTAAAACAGTAGCATAAGGTTTTTTCTCTCCTACAACAACTCCATTTTGTGTCATCCAGTCGTATCCTGTTTCAACAGCATCACTTGTAGAAGTTTTTTCGTTAACAACTCCTGCCCCTAAATTAACTCTAACTCTACCATCTTTGCTGCCAACAGATAAAAGCCCTCCAAATTCAATTGGATATGTTATATTAGCATATTCATTTCTAACCCCTTCTGTTACAGTAAATAATTGGAATGCTTGATTCAATAGAGTTTCATGGTAAATAGGAGTTGAAGATGAACTTGTTTCACTTCCAAATCCAGTTGTAACATATGGTCCAAGCCAAACTGCACCTTTTCCTAATTGAACTGCTGCAGAAGTTCCCCAGAAAGGGTTTTCAATGGGATTCATAGTTTTATTTTCTTCAATTAAAAGTCTAAGTTCTAAAGGAGAAAGCTTTTGCTGTGCTTCTTTTACTTTTGTAGTATCTCCATAAAAATAATTGTAAACATCATGACTGTCTTTATTTATAATAGTCTGGCTAATATTTTGAGTTGGCTCTTTTGAAGGTTCTTTAGCAGGTTCTGCTGATTTTTCTGAAACTCCTCTGGAAGGAAGATCATAAAAAGAAACAAGATAATTTGTTTTGCTTCCCAATCCATTTTCATCACAAGGATTAAGATGTTCATCCCCCTTTATATTTACTACAAAGGGAACCTTGCCATTTCCATTTTCATCAAAATTTTTTTTGCTGTAGTATATTTTAAAACCAGAAGTATCAGGATCAACAATCATATAGCTATTTTTATCTCCTGTAAGATAAAGATGAGGTTTTTTAGAACTTTTTATTGCTTTCTGAAGATCTTTACTCATGTTATAGTGAAATATGACATGTGATTGTGTTGGTGTTTCTCCTAGAACTTCCCTAGTATTAACGCCCTTTTGAATCTTATTATAATCCTGAGCATTAGAAACAAGTGAAAAAGTACCTAATGCTAAACCGGCTCCAATCCCAATAACTTTATGGGTTATATTCTTTTTTGCCATTTTATAGTAATGATTTTACTAATTTTATAGTTTATAAATATTTCTATTTAGTGTAACTAAATAATGACTACTTTTTAAGAATATTTTCTTTAATTTTTTCTCTTTTCTTTTTTTGAGTATTAACAACAGATTTATAAAATAAATTTCACATTGTTATTTATGAAAGGTGAAGATATAAACGGTAGAAGGTTTTTCTTTAATATTTCTTTAATTCTTTTATTATTTTTAATTGCAATATATTTTTTTATTCCTTTGGGAGGAGATAAATACGATAATTCTCCAATTAATTATAACTTTAGTCTAAATTCTTCTGAAGATTCAACGTTACAATTTTATCCCAATATGCGTTTTTCGACTAATCAAATCTCATACAGAATTTATCAATGTCCTTTGCAGAAAGAAAATCAGATGAAGGAAGCGTTTAATATTTTGGAAGATAAAACTGTTTTAGAATTTTATCCTTTTGAATACGATGAAGATATTTTAATAACTTGTTCAGATGAAATTCAAATAGAAAATGGGCTTTTTTTAGCCGGAGAAGGGGGACCTACTAATATAACTGTTGCAGGAACTTTTAATGTTATCTCCAAAGGAAAGATTTTGCTTATAGAAGAGTCTAGATGCGAGGAGCCAAGCGTTGCTTTACATGAACTTCTTCATGTTTTAGGTTTTGATCATTCCCCAAATCCAAACAATATTATGTATGAAATAAATTATTGTGATCAAGAGATTAGTAATGATATTCTCGATTATCTAAATAAGATATATTCAATTCCCTCTAATCCAGACTTAACATTTGAGGGTATTTCTGTAATTCCCAGAGGAAGATATCTTGAGATTAATGTTACTATAAGAAATAATGGGCTTAAAGATTCTAAGTTATCTAATTTAATTATTTTTGCTGATGGAAATAAAATTAAAGAGGTTGAGATTTTGCCTCTTGATATTGGATATGGAAGAAAAACCTCGTTCCTTGCATGGGCTCCTCAAATAAGCATAAAAGAAGTTGAATTTGTTATAGATAATGATTTTCCTGAAATTGATAAATTAAATAATAAAGTTTTACTTAATTTAAAAAAATAAAAAAAGAATAAGAATTTTTAATTTAGTCTTCTAGGAGGGTCTCAATATCTTCATCAAGAGTTTCCTCATCAAAAGACGGGGTTAAATCATCATTCATTTTTGACCTCATTTTTCTATTTTTTTATGGTTATTTTACTTTTTAAATATTTCTATTTTATAGAGGAGATATTAAAAAATAACTACTATTTATTAAATAAAAATTTAATTTGCCCACCTCATTTTTACCTTATCAAATATTTTAACTATGCTTTCCCCGTTTTCATATTTGTTTATGCAAGTGCACCCAATTTCTTTTTGAGTATTATAATAACTATTCATAAATCCCCCGTTATCTTCACACCCCTCTTCACATAAATAAAATATTTGCTGATAGGTTAAATTTACTGGTGTTCCTTCTGGTTCTATTAAAGGAATTTTAGAATCTTTTAAATTTTGGCTTATTAAAATATATAATATCACAATTATAGTAATGAAAAATAAAATTATAACTCCCTCTGTTAAGTTCTTTATTATTTTTTTTCTTTTTGTATTTTTTTTATTCTCCTCTTCTTTAATTTTCTCAACTCCCCTTTTTTCTTCTTCATTTTTATAATGAGTTCTATTTCTCTCTTTTTCTAATATGATTCTTTTTTGGTCTTCATATTGTCTTAATCTCCTTCTTTGGGTTTCTTTTTTATGACTTTCAAATCTTCTTTTTTCTTTTTCAAGCTCCATTATTTCTTTTTTTCTTTTTTTCTCTTCTCTTTCGCTTCCTTCCCTTAATTTTGCAATTGCTTCAATTTCTTTTTTTTGTTCTTGAATTTTTTGCATTTTTTTAAGATGTATTGTATCGTGTTCTGTAGGAGTTAATAAAATTAAATTGTTTATGTTATTGTTACCGTTGTTAAAATCTTTGTGATGAATTTCATATTCAGAAAATTGAAAAGGATATTTTCCCCTGTTTTTCATATAAATGGGATATAATCTTTTTTTGTTATTTGGATCTGTATTTTCTCTTTTGTATTTTTCAAGATTATATTTATAATTATTATAATTATCCATTTTTCCTCTTTTTTTGTATCTTATATTAGTTATTTTTGATTTAAATGTTTTATCTTTTTGAAAAATTTAGAGAATTCTAAAGAGAAATCCCTCCACCAAGAGTCGAACTTGGGATCTTCCGGGTTCTGCTTGTTCTGTGCATTTTCTGCACTAACAGATTCCTTCAGGAATGGCTTATCATGTTTCATTCTTATCCACTATTTTTATGGAATGTCCACATTAGCTATAAGCTACAGCCAGACGCTCTAACCACTGAGCTATGGAGGGTTTGTTTGTATTTCCCTTATTTCTCAGTGGTTTACCTTTAGGTTTTTAATCACTGAGCTATGGAGGGTTTGTTTGTATTTCCCTTATTTCTCAGTGGTTTACCTTTAGGTTTTTAATCACTGAGCTATGGAGGGTTTAAAATAAAAGAATTATTTGATTTTTAAAGTTGTTGTTAATTATCTTTTTTCCCAAACATCAGATGGGGGGCCAATTATTTCTTTGCCCGAATCTGTGATTATTACAGGAAAGATTTCTATTTTTGTTATTTCACCTGTTAATTTTCCTGTTAAATCTGCTTGATATGTTTTTATTTCAAGGGCTCCTGGAATTTTATCTATTTTATGGGTGTATGAATCAGTTCCATTATAGAATACTACAAAGAGATAGTTTACATTAGTAATTGTGTTATAGGTGCTTTTAATTTCTTCTCCAATAGTAGTATAAACATCAATTAATTCGCTTGTATTCATTGCAGAGAAATATCTCCCATTTCCACATTTTGCTATTTCCATTAAGGTTTCTTCATTTGCCCCATCTCCTAAGCCGATTGTATAGATAATTAAATTTTTTAAGGTTTTATTTGCATCACAAGCAGCTTTTATTGCATCTTGTGTTGCATCTCCTGTATTTTGTTGGGCACATTTTATATTTGCATCTCCATCGCTCATAACAATTATTTTTTTTGGTTTTTCATTAGTTGAATCTTGTTCTAATTTATTTACTGCTTCATTTATTCCGCAACATATACAAGTATATCCACTTATATCCCAAGAATCAATTTTATTATTTAAATTGATTACATTATCTGTTAAATCAATAGTTGCAGATTCAACTACTCCCAAGCCATATCCTACTAGCCCTATTCGGCTTCCTTTTGATTCAGAAAATATAAAGTTTATTAATTCTTTATTTGAATCTTGTGCAGCACCAATTTTGTCATTTAATATTCCTTTACAAACAGAAACACAAGAATCTTTTGCGAACTTATTTACATTTGAACAATAATTAATATTATCCCAATAACCCATTAATGTATTAGTACAACATTCTCTTGAACTGCCTGTACACATACGCATACTTGGAGATAAATCTACAACAGAAAGAATATCACTATTTACTACTTGTGTTACTTCAATTGTTTTTTTATCTCTAACTGAAGTTTCAACACCCCCTTTTTTTTCTAATGTTAGATTAATTGAGCCATCACCCATATAAACCTTTTTAATCTCAATATTCTCAGAAAAAAATTCTGTTTTTATTTTTGCTAATTCTGATTGCTCTGCTATTACTCTACTCAGTAAAATCCAAATTATTGTTATTGCAACAATACTTATTAAAATTATTAATAAAGTTGCAACTAAGCTTGATAATCCTTTTGTCTTTTTCCTCTTTCTTTTATCCCCTTTCTTCACTATATAGAATAAGATTAAGTTATTTATAATCCTTACTATATTAGGGATTATTTTTTATTATTTTTAAAAATTCAAAACTAAAAATTAATTTGTATTTTTATTCTTCCATATCTCTTTTTGTTCTTGGTTCAATCATAAAGAAAGCTTGATTGGATTGAGATTCTTGTACTTTTCCGTTTTTTTCATACATTGCTGTTGAATTAGGTAAAGCAAACTTTCCTACAACCCCTATCTTGGAATAAAGCACATATGAAAGAATTCTTTTTTCTCCAGCATGCATTCTCTCAAAGTTCCATTCTATTCTTTTTGTTTTTTCATCTATTCTTGAAGGTTTCTCACCTTCAAATTTTTCATAAATTTTAGTTAAATATGGGAGACGATCAATAAGGGTTATTTTTTCAACAAATTCATTGGCTTCAATATTGATGAACACTTTTAATGCAAATTCTCCACCCTTTGAATTTATGAACTGAACTTTTTTTTCTATCTTTAATGGTTTTTTTGAAGTGGTTTTGACTATAACCACTACAACTACAATTAATATAGCAAGAGCGAATGGAAGAATCCAATTTGTTTTTACATTTATTTTTAGAGATTCACCGGGATTTAAAGTGTTTTTCCAGGTGTAATAAACTGAAAATCCTTCTCTTTCAACTATATTTGGTTCTGGATTAAATGTTGTAAACAATCTTGAGATGATGTTCTTTTTTATTACTGTTTCAGTCTCTGCAGGAATATTTCCCTCATTTGTTTTTTCAATTGAATTTGTATTTATTATAAATCCATAAGTCTTTTTGCTTGTTGTTAAAATATTTTTCTCAGCAAATTTTAATGTTCCTTCTACTTTGGTTTCTTTTTCTCCTATTTTTAGATTTCCATCCATAGTATAATAACCAGCCATTAACTTTTTTGTGTCCTCCTTATTAATTTCAATTGTGAAATTTTGCCTTTCATTTGGACCAAGCGAAATTTCTTTTTCCAAGTTAAAGAATGCAGAACTTATTTTTAGATTTATTTTTTCAAAATTAAAACTTACAAGGTTTTGAACATATATTTTTATTGTGTTGTCTTCAGGATTAAATTCTTCTGAACCTATTTCAAAAACATCATTTAAGTTTACTACATTAACCATTAAACTTTCAGAAGCCTCTGCCCCATCATCTGCTCTTATATAATAATTAAAAATATATCTTCCTATTTTTATTTTCTCAGGAGGGTACATTTTAAGGGCAATTATTTCTGATTGAAGAGGTTCTAATTTAACTGTTCCTACAGGGAAGACTTCCTGACTAAAATAAGTATAAAAAGAAACATATTCTACTCCCCCTTTATTTGTGATATTTAAATCAAATGTTGCTGGTTGATCTAATCCAAGAATCATAACTTCATCTGAACTTAATTTTTCAACATCTATATTCAAAGAAAGAACAAATGGGAGTATAAAAATTGCAGTTAAAAAAAGTAGTATTATTTTTCTCATTAAAAAATTAAATGAATTTGATATTTAAGGATTTCGGTTGATAAAAAGAAGTTTTTTAAGGATTTTTTTATTTTCTCCCTTCCAAATCTAAAAATGCTTTTGCTTGTGCAAGAAATTCATTACAATCTGAAATTAATTTTGTTTCAAATTGTTCAACTCTTGATGAAATAACCCATTTTTCATAAATACTTCTCATAAACTTTTGACTTGCTGTCTTTTCAAATTTTCCTTCATAATCTCTTATAAGCGTTCCCTTGATTTTAACTTCTACACTTCCATTATTCATTTTCATTTTTTTACCCCCTTGGGTTACTTCAACGCTTGTTAAATTCAAAATTTCAAAATTAACCTTGACACTATATTTAAAATAATCCGTTACTTTTCTTACTCCTGTCCATTCTATTTTTATTCCCTTAGAATCTCCAGAAATTTTTTCTGCATATTTATCCTCAAAAACATCTAATTGCATCTCTTCTATGAGCCATTGATAGCAAAATCTATAGAATTCTTTAAAATCAAATAATCCCTCGTATTTAATTTTACTTGAAAATATATCTTCTTTTTCTGCCATCTTTTATATATATTATAAAAAATCTTTATTTAAATATTCTTCGGGCAAATCATTCTTTTTTCTTTTTAGAAACCCATCTCACTTTTCTTCTTTTCATCAACATATTTTTTCTGCATTTTGAAGAACATAAATAGTTTATTGCTCCTTCTTTTCCAATTAAGGTTAATCCCTTATGAACATCATATTGCTTTCCACAATAAACACATTTAGGCATTTTTTATACCTCTATAATTTTTTATAAATGCTAAAACATATTTTCCTTTATGGTCTTTATCTTCTATTGGCCCTTTCATAAAATACTCTTTTGAATAAACCCTTGAGATAATTTTTGCATCCTCTTCATTTAAATCAGATATATCCAAGACTTTTCCAGCCTTGAGATCATTTAATTTATTATTTATTTCATTTAGCATATCTAACAAAGTCTTTCTCACTTTAACTATAACTCCCTTTTGTAATATTTGATTTAATTCTACGAGCTTCAATTTCTGTTTCTCTTAGCATTAATACATCTCCAACTCTGATAGGCCCCTTTACATTTCTTCTCATACTTCTTCCTTTATCTCTTCCTTCTTGAACAAGACACTTGACTTGAGTTATTTCTCCTCTAAATCCTGTTCTTCCTAATATTTCTTCAACTAATGCAGGAACAGCTTCTTCTGTGACTATTTTATCGCTTCCTTTTGAAGGGCCCTGTTGTGTTTGTTGTTTTTTTTGTGTCTTTGCCATTTTAATTTAAATAACTAAATTTATTTTAATCCAGCGATATCTTTTTGAGATTCGCCTGCTTCAATAATTGCAACTGAAGAACACGGAACCTGAATTCCAACAGCAATTCCTAATTTTTGCCTACTTTCAACTTCTTGGCAAAGAATTCCTTTTTCTTTGCATAATGCTGGAAGATGTTGTATAATTTCTTTTGGTTCAACATCTGATGCATATACTACTAATTTGGCAGTGCTTCTTTCAATTGCCTTTGTAACTTCGTTCGTTCCTTTTTCTATTTTTCCTGTCTTTCTGGCTTTTTCCACAATTTTGTAAATGTCCATTTTATTCTTATTTGATTTAATTTCGAGAACTAAAAAGAGAAATATCCTCCCTTATGTTCATCGGATAAACTAATTAAAAAAAGTCTATTTAAAAATGTTTGGTATTTTTTGTATGTTAATCTTTAACATCCATGAGAAGGATTTCCATCCCATCCTGCAAGTCTTGCCATCATCCACCAGAATGCACTTGCTCTTTGAGCACAAAGTAATCCATGCGTGTGGTCACAAGTTGAAGGTAGATTTGTACAATATGAAGGATTGCTTGCACACCAAGCAGCACACCAATTACAATCTCTCGTAGCAGTCGAATAACAATAACCATCTGGGTCGCATTTTCCTATATCCTCAAAATCATAAAGAATCTTATCATTGTTATTTGCATAATCTCTAATTATTTTATTAGCAGCAGCAATATTTGAATCACGAGTATCTCCATAAGATGTCATATACACAAACTTGATATTTGTATTTTCTGCTTCCATACTATTCATAATGCTAAGATAAGAATTTGCACTATATGATGCAAGATATCCCTGATTAAATTCACTACACCAGGACCACATTGAAGCTGTGAATGAACCAGAATCCCAGTTATTTAATGTTGCTGTTCTTCCATGAGTGGTGTTCCAATAATTATCTGCATAAGAATAAGCCGGTTCTGGAGGGTTTCCATCCATTATTCTTAATCTTATTGGATTTGTTTGAGAGGGCAAAGAATCTACTTGATAAGCTGCTCTAAAATCATTATCTTTATTATACACATAATCCAACCCCTGCAATATGTTGGCCCCATCAGAACGGTGAGCATATTGAAAAGTTAAAGTTTTAGCTTTTTCAACACAACTTGAAGGTATTTTTGTAATATCTGTTGTTAAATGATTAATAATTATTGGTCCTGTTGTGGGGGGGATACAAGCATTATTTACACAAGTATTTGGAGAGGCACAAGGTAATGTTCCTGTCATTGTAACAGTTGTACCACAATTAGTTGTAACACTTCTACTTCCACAAAATGTATTCAAGGCAGGAGTATAACTTGTAACAGTACAAGCTTGACAAGCATTATTTACACAATTATTTGGAGAGGCACAAGGTAATGTTCCTGTCATTGTAACAGTTGTACCACAATTAGTTGTAACACTTCTACTTCCACAAAATGTATTCAAGGCAGGAGTATAACTTGTAACAGTACAAGCATTTTTTGTACAAGTTCCATTTATTTGACAACTATATCCTTCCTGACATCCTCCATTATAATTCCCACAAACAACCCCACAAACACTTCTGCAATTATATCCTAATGAGGCACATGTATCTGTGCAATCTTCAGGAGGATAGTTATATGAATCAACTAATGTTTTTACTTCAGTTGAATTAAGCGACCGATTCCAAATTCTTACATCATCTATTTTTCCGTCAAAAAAAGCAGCAGCAGAAAGTCTTCCACCAATGGTTAAATTTTGATTATTACTAAATATTCCTCCCCCAGAAGTTGTTGAATTCTTGACTACTCCATTAATGTACATTACTTGCTGTCCGTCTCCATCATGAGTTATTACAATATGATTCCAAGTATTTGAATTTATTAATGCACTTGAGCCCCCTCTCCAAGACCAGGGATTTGTTGCATAATTTATATATCCTGATTCTACCCTAAATTCATAACATCCTTCTTTAGTCAGTACATTTTGTTCTTGGTCTGTTCCTTCCCAATATATCCATGCAGCCATTGTTAAATCTGATTCGGGATTTAAATCTGGATTATAATTTACCAGGATGTAATCATTAAATCCATCAAAACTAGCACATTGTCCTGAAATGCATTCTGTATCTTGAACAAATGTTGCTCCATAATTTGTTCCTGAATGATCTTTAATCGAATCTAATAAATTTAAATCAAATTTCCACCAAGCAATCATTCCTTTTTCTATTGAAGATAAAGTGTTTTGACATGTGCCCTCAAGACAAACTTCTTGAGAAGTGCATCCCCCGCAGTTTACAAGAGACCTTAAATTTAAGCAATTATCTAATGCAGTAATATTGCCACATCTTTTGTTTAATCTAGTACAAAAAGTAGTATTTGATTCTGAATTACAAACACAATCATTATTTACGCAAATACTTGGAGAAACGCAAGGCAAGGTTCCTGTTTTTGCAACAGTTGTACCACAATTAGTTGTTACATTTTTATTTTCACAAAAACTGTTTAATTCAGGAATATAATTTGTAACAATGCAAGTTTCTTTTGTACAAGTTCCATTGGTCTGGCAATTTAAGTCGCCTTCACAATTCCCACAATCAATAATCTTTCCGCAAATTGCTCTATCCCCACAAAAATAATTTAAAGATAAACATGTATCTGTACAAATATCTTCTTCTACATGTCCGATAAACTCTGAATATTCTTCAGAAATTAAATATTCTCCTCCAGGTTTTCCTACAACTGTTTTTCCAAATTCTAATTTAAATATTGGGGAAGCAGATATTTTAGTATTTTCATTCAAATTTATTTTTTTTAAATTTAAGATGATATCTCCATTTAAATTATCTAAAGTAATATCTTTTTCTATTATTTCTGATTTTTCTCCATTATTTATTGTAAAACTTATTCCTGAAATTTCTCCTTCCCCAGAATCTACAGAGATTTTAAGTCCAATTGTGTTTTCATCTATTATTCTTACTTCTTCTGTTTTTAGAGTCAAGGTTAATTTGTCCAATGAAGAATCTGATTTTTTAATTGCAATTAAGACTACAATCATAATTAGAATAATAATTGCCAAAAAAATTATAAAAAAAGCTATTTTTGACTTTTCACCCTTTTTGTTTTCCACGATTTATATTATGTTATTAATATTTATAAAACTAATTAATCCCCTCATCAATTACCCTTACTAAATCAGTTACAAAATCTCCTTGTTGAAGCTTTACTATTCTTACTCCTTGTGCTGCACGTCCCATTACTCTTATGTGTTCCAAAGATGTTCTTATTACAATTCCTTTAGCAGTTGTAACAATTATTCCATCCTTGTCATTTACTGAAATTGTTGTAACTACTCTCCCTGTTTTTTCTGATATCTTTAAGTTTATAACTCCTTTACCTGCACGAGCAGTTTTTCTATAATCTTCAACAGCAGTTCTTTTTCCATATCCTTTTTCTGTAATTGTAAGTATTGCGTGTGTATCCAATATTTCTAAACTCACAACTTCGTCACCTTTTTCCATTTTTATTCCAGTAACTCCATAGCTTGATCTTCCCATTTCCCTTACATCATTTGAATTGAACCTTATAGCTTTTCCATACCTTGTAGCTAAAAGAACTTCTTGATCTTTTTTTACAACTTCAACACCCACAAGGAAATCTGAATTATCATTGGGTAAATTAAGTGCTTTTATTCCAGAAGCTCTAGGATTTGAAAAATTGTTTAATGGAGTTTTTTTAACTATTCCATTTTTTGTTGCCATAAATAAACTATCTTCAAAATTCTTTACTGAGATTACATTTGTAACTTTCTCATCTTTTAATCCAAGCATATTTATTAGTGCCTTTCCTTTACTGTATTTTTCTGCTACAGGAATATCATATGCTTTTAACCATAAAACTCTTCCTCTGCTTGTGAAAAACATTAAATAATCATGTGTTGAACATGTAATTAATTGTTTGACAAAGTCCCCTGTTGCAAGGTTGCTTCCTATAACTCCCTTTCCTCCTCGATTTTGCTCTTTATATGACTGAACATCCATTCTTTTACAGTAACCCTTATCTGTTATTGTAATAACGACCTCTTTTTCCTGAATTAAGTCTTTTTCTTTTATTTCTTTTATACTTTTAAGAACCTGTGTTTTTCTATTGTCCCCATATTCTTTTTTTAATTCATTTACTTCTTTAATTATTATTTTTAATACTTCTTTTATATCTGCAAGAATTTCTTCATATTCTTTTATTTTTGTTTTTAGTTCTTCTCCCTCTTTTTTTAATTTTTCAACTTCAAGAGAAGTTAATTGTTGTAATTTGGTTTCAAGAATTGCTTGTGTTTGTTTTTTAGAAAGCTTATATTTTTTCATTAATTCTTCAGAAGCATCTGTAGCTGTTTTTGATTTTTTGATTAAATTTATCACTCCGTCAATATCTTTTAATGCAATTAATAGCCCCTCAACAATTTCTTGTCTTTCTTTCGCCTTTTTTAATTCAAATTTTGTTCTGTTTGTTATTATTTGTTTTCTATATTTTATATAAAAATCTAATACCTCTTTGAGATTCATTACTTTTGGTCTTCCTCCTGAAAGAGCCAGAAAATTTACATTAAAAGAATCTTGAAGTCTTGTGTATTTATACAATGAATTTATTATAAATTTTGGATCTGCCTCTTTTCTTAACTCCAAAACTATTCTTGTTTTTCCTTTAGAAGATTCATCTCTTAAATCCCAAATATCTTTTATTTTCTTTTCTTGTATTAAATTTGCTATCTGTTCAACAAGAATTGTTTTGTTTAACATGTAAGGGATTTCAGTTATAACTACTGCTTCCTTATTTTTTATTGTCTCTGTTGTGGTTTTACCACGCATAATTAGTTTTCCTCTTCCTGTTTTGTATAATTCAATTATATCTCCCTGCACACTTCCTCCTGTTGGAAAATCTGGTCCTGGCATAATTTCTACAAGTTCCTCAAAAGTTATATCTGGATTTTTTGCATACCCTATTATTGCATCACAAACTTCTGTTAAATTGTGAGGAGGTATATTTGTTGCCATACCAACTGCAATACCTGATGCTCCATTTAATAATAAAGCAGGAAGTTTTCCGGGCAATAATTCAGGCTCTTTAAGGGTATTATCAAAATTAGGGGTAAAAGTTACGGTGTCTTTTTCAATATCTTGAATAAGTTCATTTGAGATAGGCATTAATTTTGCTTCAGTATATCTGTATGCAGCAGGAGGGTCTCCATCAATTGAACCAAAATTTCCCTGCCCATAAACTAATGGATATCTTAAAGAAAAATCTTGTGCCATTCTAACCATTGCATCATAAACAGCAGTATCTCCATGAGGGTGATATTTACCTATTACATCTCCCACAATTCTTGCAGATTTTTTTGTTGGGGTATTTGGTTTTAATCCCATTTGATACATTGAATATAAAATTCTTCTTTGAACTGGTTTCATACCATCTTCAACAGCAGGTATTGCACGGGAAACAATAACGCTCATTGCATAATCCAAATAAGATTTTTTCATTTCTGCAGAAACTTCTGTAGGAACAATTCCTTTTTTCAATTCTTCTTCAACTTTTGGATCAATATTTGGTGTCATTTTGTTCTTCTTCAACATAATTTATTTTTAAAAATAAATCATTATCAATCTGCAAATTTATGCTTTTTTGCTCTTCTTTTAAGATTATTAATTCATTTATCCATTCATCAATTTCTTCCTCTGACATATCGAATTCAATTTCTTCAATATTGCCTTCTATTTCTTCTTCTATTTCCTCGTCATCATCTTCTTCTTCCTCGTCATCATCTTCTTCATCGCTATCTGTATCTTCTGTATATTCAAATTCTATTGGCATTAAAAGACACCTCCTTGGTTTCTTTTATAAACTTCCTTTATATTTTGAAGGACAATTTCTAATTGCCTCCGGTGAAATTGTGAGATTTTCATTTTATTTTTTAAGCAACTTCCTCCCCTTTTTCATCTAAATATTTCATAAATTCTTCTTCTGTTAATTTTTTTTCTTTGATGTCTGAACCTTTCCATTTGCATTTTTTGCATTCCCATTGTCTTCCAGTGTTGCTTTCTTCTTCAAAATCCATATTGCTTAAAGTAATTCCAACTTCATCGCTTTCACATTTTGGACAAACTTTTATTTTTAGTGTTTTTTCTTTTTCTTTTTTAGATTCTTTTTGCCCATGTGCTTTTGCATATTCTGCTGGAGAGTTATATCCTTCTAATATCCATTCCGGTGTTGCAAGTTTTCCTTTTTTTGCCATTTTATTTTTTCTTTTTCTACCATTGTAGGTTCTTTTCTAAAGAACCCCATTTAAATATCAAGATTTGCCTCGTGTGCATTTTCTTGAATGAATTCTTTTCTTGCTTGAACATCATCTCCCATTAGCATAGTAAATATTCTGTCTGCTTCAATTGCATCTTCTATATATATTTTTTTTATTTTTCTTGTTTTTGGATTCATTGTAGTATCCCACAATTGTGTTGAATTCATTTCCCCTAAACCTTTAAATCTTGTAACTCCTCCTTCACTAACTCCCAATTCGCTTGTTGTTTTTTTTAATTCTTCATTAGTATAAACATACATATCTTTTTGTCCCTTTCTTATTCTGTACAAAGGAGGCATTGCAGCATAAATATGCCCGTTTTCTATAAGTTGAGGCATAAATCTGAAGAAAAAAGTTAGGAGAAGAGTATTTATATGTTCTCCATCAACGTCTGCATCAGTCATTAATATTATTTTGTTATATCTTATTTTAGTTGCATCAAATTGTTCTCCTATTCCTGTTCCTATAACAGTAATCATATTTGTTATTTCCTCACTTGAAAGAACTTTTGAGGGATTTGCTTTCTCAACATTTAGGATTTTTCCTCTTAATGGAAGTATTGCCTGAATCTCTTTATTTCTTGCCATTTTTGCACTTCCTCCTGCACTTTCCCCTTCAACTAAATATAATTCTGTTTCTTCTGATTTTTTATTTGAACAATCTGCAAGTTTTCCTGGCAACCCCCCTAAAGAAAATGCATTTTTTCTTCTTACCAAATCTTTTGCTTTTTTTGCAGCCAATCTTGCTTTTGCAGCTTCAAGAGATTTGTCTGCTATTTTTTTTGCAATTTGAGGATTTTCTTCAAAAAATTCAGTTAATGCAGAGGTTACAATAGAATCTACGAGCCCTTTAATTTCAGAATTTCCTAATTTTGTTTTTGTTTGGCCTTCAAATTGAGGGTCAGATAATTTTATATTTACTATTGCAGTCAATCCTTCCCTAACATCATCTCCAGAAAAGGAATCATTTTTTAGTAATTCTTTTTTCTTTGCATAATCATTAATTACTCTAGTTAAAGCAGTTTTAAATCCTGAGATATGTGTTCCCCCTTCTACAGTATTTATTGTATTTACAAATCCAAAAATATTTTCCTGATATGTGGAGTTATATTGTATTGCAATTTCAATTGTGCCATTATTCATTTCCCGCTTAAAATATATTGGTTTATGTAAGATTTCTTTTGTTTTGTTTATCCATCTTACAAATTCAACTAATCCCCCGCTTGAAAAAAATTCTTGATTTGTGTCTTTTATCTCATCTTTTAATTCTATTTTTAATCCTGTATTCAGAAAAGTAATTTCTCTAAATCTTGTTTCTAAAGTTTTAAAATCAAAATTTACTGTTGAAAATATTTGTTCATCTGGATAAAAAGTTATTTTTGTACCGGTACCCTCTCCGTTTCCAATAACTTTCATTTTTGTTATAGGCTCTCCTCTGGAGTATTCTTGTTGATATGTCTTTCCATCTCTTTTTACTTCAAGAATTAATTTCTTTGAAAGAGCATTAACACACGAAACACCTACCCCATGCAACCCCCCTGAAATCGCATAAGATTTTTTATCAAATTTTCCTCCTGCATGAAGTTTTGTTAAAGCTATTTGTGCTGCTGGAACTTTGTAAATTGGGTGAGGGTCTATTGGAATACCTCTTCCATCATCATCCACTGTAACAGAACCATCTTTATTTAAAATTACTTTTATTTTAGTGCAAAATCCTGCTAGTGCTTCATCTACAGAATTATCAACAACTTCATAAACTAAATGATGTAATCCTTCTTTTCCTGTAGACCCAATATACATTGCAGGTCTTTTTCTAACTCCTTCTAACCCTTCCAAAACCCTTATGTCTTCTGCCGTGTAATCTTTTTTATCAGCCATTCTAATTTAAAATCTGTTAAGATTTCTTTAATTTATTTATAAAAAAAGAAAGTTTGTTTATAAATCTTTCTCTAAGTTTATCGTCGATAAAAATTTATTTATATTAAAAATACCCATATTTTTAAAAGGAATTAATTTGTTTTTATTTTTATGAATAAGATCATTTTTATTGTAATTTTCTTTGTTATTTTTTCAATATTCTTACTAATCTTTATAATTGATTTTACAAATAATTCTCTAAAAAATTATTCTTGGACAAAAGCAGTATGTAATAAAACTCATTGCCAGGATCATGAAATTATTTGTAATGGAAATGAAATTGTAAGCATAAGCCCTATTGTGGGAGCAGTAATAAAAATCTCAGATAATTGGGAAGATTCAAGAGATAAAAAATATATTGAAGAATATTGTGCAGATAATAATATTTTTAAACCCCTATCTATTAATTAATAAATGGGTTTGGTGAAGAGTAAAAGAGGTCTTTCTACAATTGTTGCAACCCTGATAATTATTTTATTGGTATTGGTTGCAACCGGAATTATTTGGGTTGTGGTAAGAAATGTTGTGCAAGGAAATGCTGAACAAATTGATTTGGGAAAATTAACCTTAGATTTTAATATTGAAAGAATAAGCACTGCAGGGGATGATGTTTTTGTAACATTAAAAAGAAATGTGGGTGAAGGGGAATTTGTAGCATTGATGTTTATTGTGGAAGATAGTTCAAATTCAGAAGCTTTTAGAGTAAATACAACAATGAACGAACTTGAGTTAAAAACATTTAATTTTACTTTAACTACAATTAATCCAGAAGAAATTAAAAAAATAAAAATTTATCCAATATTTAGATTAGAATCAGGAAAAGAGGTTACAGGAAGTGTTAAAGATAC
>JAKLDD010000005.1 GCA_022703705.1 Nanobdellota archaeon | reverse complement strand
AACTTGAGTTAAAAACATTTAATTTTACTTTAACTACAATTAATCCAGAAGAAATTAAAAAAATAAAAATTTATCCAATATTTAGATTAGAATCAGGAAAAGAGGTTACAGGAAGTGTTAAAGATACCTGGAAACAAGGTTCTTCCCCTGTATCTCAATGTTCTCCAACCTGCCCTCTTGGAGCTCAATGTGGTTCAGATGGATGTGGTGGAACTTGTGGAGAAGGATGCTCTGGTTTAACACCTATTTGTTCTGATTATCAATGTACAGCAGAACCTTGTATTAGAAATTGTTCTGGTAAAGAATGTGGTTCAGATGGATGTAGTGGAAGTTGTGGAACTTGTAGGAATGATTGGGGAACAACATCTTGTGATAATGGAATATGCCAACCTAGTTGTTATCCATTATGGGGGGATTGTGATGGAAATAGAATAAATGGATGTGAAACTTCATTAGAAACAGATAATTATAATTGTGGGGGGTGTAATATTGTTTGTAATTTAACACAAACTTGTATTGGAGGGGAGTGTATAACTTCTTGCACACCTCAAGAAACTTTTAATTGCACTAACGGAGATGTTTATTGGTGGAATAGCTGCGGACAAATTGAAGGTATAAAACAAGATTGCAATTCAACACAAATATGTGTTATTGATCAGTGTATTAATGAGGGTTGTACTGTTACAAGTTATACTCCTGCTTTGAATACATTTTGTGGAACTAGAAGTGTTACAACTAATTGCAATACAACTGTTACAATGACAGGAACATTACCTTGTGCTGCTCCAAATACTTGTGTAAATAATGTTTGTCAAGCTTGTACTGTTACCAGTTATACTCCTGCTTTGAATACATTTTGTGGAACTAGAAGTGTTACAACTAATTGCAATACAACTGTTACAATGACAGGAACATTACCTTGTGTTTCTCCAAATACTTGTGTAAATAATGTTTGTCAAGCTTGTACTGTTACCAGTTATACTCCTGCTTTGAATACATTTTGTGGAAGTAGAAGTGTTACAACTAATTGCAATACAACTGTTACAATGACAGGAACATTACCTTGTGTTTCTCCAAATACTTGTGTAAATAATGTTTGTGTTGCATCCGCTGTTTGTGGGGATGGCCAGTGTAATGGCGATGAAACATGTTCAACATGTTCAACTGATTGTGGAAGTTGCCCTACTGGAACAGTATATTATATTTCCACAACAGGTGATGATTCAACAGGAACAGGAACTTCAAGTAATCCTTGGAAAACATTAGCTAAAGCATGTAATAGTGTATCTGCTACAGGAAGCACTATATATGTAAATCCTGGAACATACACAGAAACACAACAATGTAATCTTAAAGTCGGGGTTAGTATTCTTGGTGCAGGAAATTCTTCTGTAATAACATCTACATCAATAACAACTTATGGCGGGGGTGGAATTGTAAAGGCATATTCTAGTCCTACTGCAAATGGTGCTCAAAGTATAAGTTATATTAAATTTGATGGAAGTAATTTTAAGGCCGGGCATGCATTGGATATTAGAGGAAGACATAATGTTAAAATACATCATTGTACATTTACTAATTTTAATTATTTCGCAATAGGATGGACAACTAAAGACACTACTTGGAACGAGCCGTCAAGTACTGATTATATTAAAGGTAGTGAATTCTATAATAATATTGTAATTAATGGTGCAGGAAGAGATGCCAATGATCCTGGGACAGTTTTAGGAGCATTGATGCTGGGCGGACAGGATGGAATGCTTATACATGATAATTATATGTTAGAAAATAGGACATCAAATCAGGGATATCCTATAAAATTCTGGTATTGGAATGGATGGAGTAAAGGGGTAAAGATTTATAATAATCATTTGGAAAAAACAAGTTGGGCTCTTTGGGATTTTGCAATAGAATCAAATTATGAAAAAGGAATGGAAATTTATGATAATAGAATAATTGGCTCTATAGATTTGAATTATCAACTTGCAAGTTCAGAGTATCCTTATTCTGTTTATATACATGATAATGTTGTAGGGCCTGCTGGACCTATATCTGGTTGGCATGATTCAGCTTCAGCAATAGTTCTTGAATTTTCAAGTGAAAATGTTCTTGTAGAAAATAATTTGTTGGTTAATGCAAGCCCATGTTTCATGTTTACTCCAAGAACGGGTTCAATGAATAACGTTACAATAAGATATAATATCTGTCAGGATGTAATGACTAGTGGATATTATATTGAGGGATTGAGGGTTGTTGAACCAAGTAATATTCAAATAAACGGATTTTATTTTTATAATAATATTTTCCACGGACATTCTGCATCATCTTTAGGATATGCCCTATCAATATCTACAGCTGGTTCAGGATATACTGGAACAAATATGCAATTTAAAAATAATGTAATTATAAACTTCGGAGGAGGTCCTATGAGATTTTCAACTTCTTCTATAAACGGGTTGTATATTCAAAACAATATATTTTATAACAGCGGAAGTAATCAAGTCTCTCTTAGCGGAACGCCTTCAAATTATACTAATTCTGGAAATTTAGTTAGTAATCCTCTCTTTGTAGGAGCCAGCACTGGAAATTTCCACCTACAATCTAGTAGCCCTGCAATTAATGCAGGTTTAAATTTAGGATTAACAAGCGATTTTGAAAGAACATCTGTTCCTCAAGGAAGTGCTCCAGATATTGGAGCTTATGAATATCATTAATTTAAAGTTTATTTTTGGAATATTTTTTATAATTTATTTTTAGAAGAAGATTATCTTTTAGACAACAATATATTTAAATTCATCTCGGTTAGTAAAACTATGTTTTTTGGAAATAAGAAAAAAGGGTTATCAAAAGCTTTGGATGTTATTTTAATTCTTACAATATCTTTAGTTATTCTTGGTGTTATTTGGGTTATTGTAAGAGATTTTGTTTTAAGTGATTCCGAACAACTTTCATTGCAAAAATTAATTATGGACCTAAGAATTGAGAGAGTAAAAGTTTTACCAGATAATACAATAAGTGTAACTGTTATGAGGAATGAAGGAGATGGTGATTTTATTGGATTAAAATTTATAATTGAAGATGAGAAAAATTCAGAAGAATTTGTAGAGTATGTCTCTCTTAATCAATATGAAATTAGAAACTTTAATTTTACTTTAGATAAAGTTTCTTCTCAAAATATTACTAACATAAAAATAGCCCCAATTTTTCTGCTGACTTCGGGAAAAGAAGAGATTGGTTCATTCAAGACAGTTTGGGAGAAAAATCCTTCTGGGATTTATGAATGTGTTCCAGATTGTGATGGAAAAGTCTGTGGAGACGATGGATGTGGGGGGAGCTGTGGAAAATGTTCAATTGGATCTTTTTGTACTAACGGAACATGTATTTGTCTCCCTAAATGTACTGGAAGGGAATGTGGAAGCAATGGTTGCCCTGGAGGAACTTGTGGGGAATGCATCAATGAACACGGAACAAATTTATGTGTTGCTGGAACTTGTCAACCTACATGTATAAGTAGTTATGGAGATTGTGATGGAAATAGAACAAATGGATGTGAAGCCACATTAGGAACAGATATTCACTGCAGTTCATGCGGAGATGCATGCTCTCCCGGATATTTTTGCTCTTCTTCTAAAGTTTGTATTTTATTATAAACTTCATTTAATAAAAATTAAGAATTTCTGCACGAATCACATATAAGCATACCATTATACCTTTCTAATGGTCCGTAATTTCCACATTCTTCACATATTCCTTCTTCAGGATAAGTTTTTTCTTTTGCTTTTTTCACTAATTTTAGCTTTTTTGATTCTTCTCTTATTTTCGCAAATTCTTCTAATTCAGGATAAATTTCTGGATTAAAATTTAAGATATCTTTTACAGTTATTATTCCCATAAGTTTATTATTTTCTACTACAGGCAATCTCTCAAATTTGCTAAGTTTAATTTTTTTTACTGCTTCGTCAAGAGTAGCAGAAGGTTTTATTGTTAAAATCTTTTTTGGAGAAATGTCTATTGCTTTTATATCTTCTAAATTTTTTTTAGATTGCTTTACAAGAGCCCATAAAATATCTTGTCTTGAAATAATTCCAACAAGTTTATCTTTTTCCACGAGAAGAAGGCTACCAGTGTTTTTTTTAACCATTTTTCTGGCACAATCAAGCAAATTTGTTTCTGGTTTGGTAATAATTGGCTCCCGCGTCATTATATCTGAAACAAGGATATGTTCCATACTTTTTTAATATCTTTTTTACTTATAAATATTGGTTACTACTTGAGGATATATTAAAACCTTTTTTATACCTTACATATAAAATTTATTACAATAATCCTTAAATAGAATATAAATTATCTTTTTTTATGCCTTTAAAAAGACTGGAGGATATACAAAAAGGAGAAACAGCAGAATTTATTCAAGTTTATATAAATAATGAACCTGAGATTTTTTGTAAAAAATTTAAATTAGGAGAAAAATTTGTTTTAGAAGAATCATATCTATTTTTATCTGAAATTCTAAAAAACTTTAAAATTTCTTATCTGCCAATATCTCCAGATTCAGAAATCCCAAAAAATTTGGATGGAGAAAATTATTCTTATGCAGGGATGGGAAGATTCGCAAAAGATAATAGGGGAATTATAAAAATTTGGAGAATACCTGGATATGCCTATAATAAAAAGCATTTTAGTAAATATCAAGAAAAATTTAAAAATTCAAGATTTGAACAAAATTTCATAACCAGAGAGGTAAAAAACTAGGGGAATTAATAAATGTCAGACAAACCAATTGTTTTAATGCCAGAAGATATTCAAAGAATAATGGGGAAAGATGCACAAAGAAATAATATAACTGCTGCTAAAATGATTTCTGAAATTGTGAAGACTACTCTTGGCCCAAAAGGGATGGATAAAATGCTTGTATCCCCCACAAATGATATTGTAATTACTAATGATGGCGCAACTATACTTAAAGAAATGCAAATTGAACATCCTGCAGCAAAGATGATGGTGGAAATAGCAAAAACTCAAGAAATTGAAGTTGGAGATGGAACTACCTCAGCAGTTATGATTGCAGGAAAACTTTTAGACAATGCGGAAAAATTATTAGATAAAAAAATCCATCCCACAGTAATTGTTAAGGGATATAGGCTTGCTTGTGAAAAAGCACAGGAGATTTTGAAAGAAATATCAATTAAAATCCCTATAGAAAATAATGAATATTTAAGGCAGATAGCAATGACTGCAATGACTGGAAAAGGTGCAGAAGATTCAAAAGAAAAACTTTCAGACATTATTGTTGAAGCAATTCAGCAATTACGAGACAATCTAAAAGTTGATTTGAATGATATAAAAATTGAAAAAATAAAAGGCGAAGGAATTGGGGATACGCAATTAATTTCTGGAGTTGTTTTTGACAAGGAAAAAACTTCATACGATATGCCGTCTGTTGTTGATAATGCAAGAATAGCATTAATAGATTTTCCAATAGAGATAAAAAGTCCAGATATAAAAACAGAAGTATCTATCTCTTCTCCTCAACAATTGCAAAGTTTCATTTTACAAGAAGAAAATTCAATTAAAGAGATGGTTCAATCCATAAAAGATTCTGGAGCAAATGTTATTTTCTGTCAAAAAGGAATTGATGATTTTGCAAGTTTTTTATTGGCTAAATCAAGAATTTATGCATGCAGAAGAGTTTCAAGAAGTGATATGGAGAAATTATCCAAGGCAACAGGGGCTAAAATTATAAATAATTTAAATGATTTAACTGAATTTGATTTAGGGGAAGCAGGGGTTGTTGAGCAAATTAAAACAGGTGAAGATAAACTTACTTATGTAAGAGGATGTAGAAATCCCAAGGCATTGACTATTTTAATTCGAGGGGGTACAGATCATATTTTGGATGAAGTTGAAAGAGCAATTGCTGATGGATTGGGAGATGTTTCGTGTGCATTGAAAAATGGTTTAATTGTTCCGGGTGGAGGTGCAGTTGAAATTGAACTTTCAAAAAGATTAAGAAATTTTGGACAGTCTTTGAGTGGGAGAGAACAACTTGCAGTTGAAGAATTTGCAAGTGCTCTTGAATTTATACCAATAACTCTTGCAGAAAATGCAGGAATAGACCCAATAGATACTTTAACCGAATTAAAATCAAGACATGATTCTGGAGAAAGGAATGCTGGACTTAATTTATTTGAAAATAAAATAGTTGATGTTCTTGAATCAAAAATAATTGAACCATCAAAGATAAAAAGTCAGGCAATTAGTTCAGCAACTGAAGTAGCAACAATGATTTTAAGGATAGACGATGTCATTGCTTCTAAACCAGATAAAAAAGGAAGAATGAATTTTGAAGGAACAAGGCCAGATTATATGAGCGGATTGGAGTAATCTCTTTTAATTAATATTTAAAAACAGATTTTTCTAATTCTTTTCATGTATTATCACATTATACTTACAGAAAGATGCAATTCTCATTGCAGATATTGTTATGAAAAGTCAATGGAAGAATTTGATAATGGACTTAAAGACAAATTTGAGTTTGATTATGATGTTCCATGCGATTCAGAAGTTAAGGGAGTTGATGTTGCTGATTTTTTGAAAGATGGAGATAGCCTAATATTTTATGGTGGAGAGCCTTTAGTTAATTTTCAAAAGATGAAGGAAATCATGGATGCAGTTGAAAAGTCCAAGAAAAAGATAAAATTTTATATTCAAACAAATGGAAAATTGCTTGATGAAATACCTTGGAGTTACATAAATAAGATGTCCAAGATGCTTGTTTCAATAGATGGGGACATGAAAAGAACAGATTATAATAGGGGGTTTGAAACATATAATAAAGTTTTGAAAAATATAATAGAATTAAGAAAAAAAGGGTATAAAGGAGAGATTGTTGCAAGAATGACTTTGTCTTTTCCAGATATTTTTGAGCAGGTTAGTCATATTGTTGAATTAATTGAAAAGGGAATATTTAATTCTGTTCATTGGCAAATTGATGCTGGATTTTACAAATCTGATTTTAATAAGAAGCAGTTTAAATTATTTGTCAAAGAGTATAATAAATCTATAGATAGATTACTGGATTTTTGGGTTGAATATATGAAAGAAAATAAGAAAGTTTTGAAGTTTTATTCTTTCTTAGGAATATTTGAGAGTTTGTATTATGGTAGAAAAACAAAACTTCATTGTGGTTCTGGATATGCAAATTATACTATATCAACTAGTGGAAAAATTGTTGCTTGCCCTATAATGAATGGTGTTAAAGATTTTTATTGTGGGGATTTAAAAAATCCTCATGAAAAATTAAAAGAAATTTATGTTAAAGAACCCTGCAGTTCATGCGGATATTTGGATATTTGTGGAGGAAGATGTTTATATAGTAATTATGCTCAGCTTTGGCCTGAAGAAGGGCAAAAATTAATCTGTGAAAGCATCATTCATTTAATAGAAGGAATTCAAGACAAATTACCTAAGATAAGAGATTTAATTGAAAAGAAAATTGTCTTGGAACATGATTTTGAATATGAGAAATATTTTGGTCCTGAGATAATCCCTTAGATTTTTTAAGCAAACATAACATAGATAACACACGCTAATATAATAATTGAAGCAATTATGTTTCTGAGGCTTATTTTTTCCTTAAGGAATATTTTTGCAAAAACATAAGTTAATATTGCTCCAAGCATTAATATTAATGTTGTAGAAATTATTCCAATTTTAAGATAGCCATAATAGGCAACAACCCTATAAACAACCCAAATTATTCCTACTAAAATTAAATTTATTTTTAATTTTTTATCTATTTTGGATAATTTTGGATGAAAGAGTATTAAACTTATAATTAAAATCCCAAGGCACCTTAAGAAATAGAAAGTTACTGGAGAGTAAAGATTTAAAATTAAATTTGAGATAATTATTTCAAAAGCAAAAAAGAAACTTCCAATTATTGCTGCTGTAAAATATTTATTAAAATTCAAGTGTTCTTTTTTTATGTGCGTTAAGATTAAAGTTAATCCCGCTATTAATGCAGGAATAATTACTTTTGTATTGCTTTCATAAACTCCTTGAAAGAAAAAACTAAAAATAATTGCAAGTAATATTGTAAATAATGGTTCAAGCATCTTCGCAGGTTCTAAATTGTTTACCTTTTCTCCTTTCATTGAATAGAATGTGAAAAGATTTGCAATCACTGAGCAGATTATTACTCCAATAAAGATAAGAATATTTTTCAATTCTAAAGCCTGGCTGTCTACTTTCCAAAAAAAATAAAGCAAAGGAAGCATTATTATTAAAATTGCCAGAAATTCCAGTGTTTGATATTTTTTTATATTCATCTCTTTTCTTTTTAGAATATGCCTTTCAAGTATAGTTCCCCCCGCAAGGGCAATTGCTCCTAAAATTGGTAAATATATCATCTCTCTTGTTTTTTATGAAGTTAGAAACTCTTAAAAACCTTGCGAAAAAATAATATTTTTAATTTGATTATAGTCTGTCAATGAATTAATCAGATTAAACTTTTGTTCTTGATTTAATAACCCCTTTAATCTTAAGAATTCAAAAAAGGGAACTGCGTTGTACTTTTCATAATCAAATTTATTTATTTTTCTAGCTTTAATCTTTTTACTCTGAATTAATTCTTCTTTTATATTGCTGATCCGAATTTTTATTTGTCCTATGATGAAAGAATTAAAAAAACATTCTTCTCCAAACAATTTTTTGTATTTCTTTGCCATATCTTGTCTTGTTATTGGGATTGATTCATCTCCCAAAATTTCTTTAAAAGTTAAACTCCATTCGTTTTTTGTAAAAGATTTGCAATTTGGAAGATTTATATTCATAATCTCTTCAACAAAATAGGGATTTTTTCCCATTGGAAATGCTTTACAGATTAGAGGGCGATCTTCGTAAATAGAACATTTATTATTTATAAGAAATGGACAAGGACCTTTCAGCCCATAATTAATAAAAAAAGCTAAATTGGATTTTTTGTCAAATATTAATTCTATTGGTTTAGCCTCGAAAGAAATTTTTTTCTGTTCTGCCAATTCTTTCATTTTATCTTTTTCCCATTCAAATAGGGGTAACCAATTATCAGTTTCACCAAAAAATCTGCAACAGTCTCCACATTTTCGACATTGAAATTTTTCTTCCATTTTATTTTCTCTTAGATCTTTTTAGTAATTATATTTTGATTAGTAGCGTTTAAATATCTTCTTTAATTTTATAAAAAATAACTTTTATAAACCATCGATATTCTTTAATTATACGGACGCTTAGGCTAATGGTAGACCCTCTCGTTTACACCGAGATGGCGGAGGTCCGATTCCTCCAGCGTCCATTTAACATTTTTTTATATAAATCCTTAAAAAGTATTATTAATGCTTGAATTTTATGAAAATAGCAGTTTGCTCAAGTATGACTTTCTCACCAGAGATGGTAGAATTAAAAAAGAGATTAACCGAGTTAGGACATGAGGTTACTTTACCAGAATTTACTGAACACTATGCTACTTTAAATTCAAGAGATAATATGCACTTAGAATCAGCACATAATAAGGTAAGTTACGATTTAATTCAGGGATATTTTGATGTAATAAAAGAGCATGATGGTGTATTGATATATAATGGTTCTAAGGGGGGGATTGATAATTATATTGGGGGAAACACTTTTTTAGAGATGGGTTTTGCTCATATCCTAAATAAAAAACTATTTTTATACAATCCTATACCCAATCTTAATTATAAAGATGAAATTGAGGCGATGAAACCAAAAGTCCTAAATGGGGATTTGACTAAATTATTCTAAATAAGAGTGTAATTTTACAATTCTCAATTTTTATATTAATATTCTTTACAGGCAAGTATTCAGAAGGTCTTGATTCCTTCTTAGGCTCATAATGCACTTTTTTAATATAAATCCTTAAAAATTAGTCTTGCAGTAGTTTTTATTATGATTTCAAAAAAAATGTTTTTGGAAGGTATCTTAATTGTAGGTTTAGCAGGATTAGTTTCATGTAATAATAAGAATTCTATTATTAAAGATGTAGAATATTTGAATATTCAAGATACTACTGTTAAGCTTGAAGAGATGGACGGATACATTGTTGAATATGATAGCTTAGGCAGGATAATTCAATTTAAGGGAAATCCTGTAAGATATGATAAAAATAATATGGTAGCCGGTATCGGAAGTCATAAGGTTTTCTATAATGAGGCGGGGAAGATTATTAGAAATCAAAGTTATTTTATAAAGAAAAAATAATCTCTTTAAGATAGAATTATAAATAATAATTTCTATTAATTTTCATGAAAAAAGAAGAATGTTGCCCAAAATTTAATACTAAAAAATGGGACAAAAAGACTTTTGTCTGGAAAGATAAGCTCTTTATTAAGGAAACAATACCTACATTTTTTCATATTCCTTTTCCACCAATGATTGGAAAGAAAATAACTAAGATGATGAAATTGATAGGAACTTCAAAGAAAATGTCTTCTAAAAAAGATGAAGTGTTAGTCTTGTTTAGAGATCCAAGTGCATTCAAATCTCATATTTATATTTCTGTAACAGGAAAAGTTAATGGAGCAAATAATGTTAAGCTTTCAGGAACTTTTATTGCTAGAGTTTATGATGGAGGATATAATTCAATACCTAAATTTGTAAAAGATATGAATAATTATTTAGAGAAAGAAGGACATAAAATTTCAAAAGATTCTGATTATTACATTCATTATGCATATTGTCCGAAATGTGCTAAGAAGTTTGAAAATAATTACATGATTTTGTTTGCAAAGGTTGAATGATAAAATGAATGAAAAAGATTTATGTTTTAATTGCGGTAAAAAAGGTAATTTATTTCATGGTTATATTATTTGTGACTCTTGTAAATTCAAATTAAAATTACTTTCAGAAAATACAATAAAAAAACATTATTCTGAAAATCCTGAGAAATTTTCTAAGGAAATAGAAAGAAGGCCGGAATTTATAGATAAAGATTATATTAGAAAGAAAATAAAGCTTTTAGATGCTAAAGAAAAGATAAAATAATTTATAAAATGAATTCAAAACTTATTGCCCCCTGCGGTATGAATTGTTCGATTTGCCTTGGTTATCTGAGAGAGAAAAACAAATGTCCTGGATGTAGGGTTATGTGGGAAGACAAATCAATTAGTCGTGTTAGATGTATAATAAAAAACTGTGAAATATTAAAGAAAAACAAACTTAAGTTTTGTTCTAATAAATGCAATAAATATCCTTGTAAAAGGTTAAGAGATTTGGATAAGCGATACAGGACAAAATATAATATGAGCATGATTGATAATCTGGAAAATATTCATAAAAAAGGTGTCAAAAAATTCATTGATATGCAGGAAAAGAAATATTTTAAGAGAGGTAAAGTGTTTTGTGTTCATAATAAAAAATATTATGATATTAAATAATTTTTAGAAAAATATTTAAAATAGAATTTATTTTATTAGATATGAAAAAAAGAATTAATCAAGACAATCATATAGGTTGTGGTTCTGCAGGTGCTGTTTATGGTTTGGGTTTTATTGGTGCAGCTATTTATTATATTTTATATGCAGAGAGTTTTTGGATGGGAATTCTTGGGTTTTTAAAAGCACTCGTTTGGCCTGCATTTTTAGTTTTTGAACTACTTAAGTATCTTGGAATGTAATTTAAGAAAATATAAAATTTTAAATATATCTTAATTAATCTTTGATTAGAGATTTAAGCGTTCCTAGTTTATCGGTAGCGAACGATAAACTAATACGGGTTATAAGGCAAAAAAGTCATGCGTGGATAGTTTAGTGGCAGAATATCTCGTTGCCAACGAGGTGGTGCGGGTCCGATTCCCGCTCCGCGCATTTTATAATAATTAAAAATAAACACTCAATTTTTATTTATAACTATAATTCTTTGATTTATATTAAATTCTGGTTTTTTTAAATTATCTTTTAGAAATTTTATAATTTTTTCAATATTTTTATAATATAATTTATCTGGAACTATTATTAATACTTGAATTAATTCTGCTAATTCTCTGTAGGTTTTTGCTTTTAATTTTACATTAAAATAATCTTCTTTATAGTCTGCTTTTTCTAGATATTTTTCCAAAAAAACATCAAATTCCATCTTTTTGAAAATACCTTTTGAAAATTCTATTAGCCTTCCAGTAAAATCTTTATTTGAATTGTGAATAGCTATTAATTTTCCATTTTCTTTAAGCAAATTAAGAGCTTTATTAAAACAGAAATTAAAACTTTTATTTCTATAAAAATGCCCCCAAACATGTGAAGTTAGAATATAATCATATTTCTTATTCATACGTGCTTTTTCAAATGATGAATGAATAAATTCTTCTTGTGGAGAAAAGTCAAATTCATTAACATCCAAAAAAGTTATATTCCTGGAATCTTTTACCAAAGATCTTGAGAGTTTACCATCTGCACATCCTACATCTAAAATAGTGTCTTTTTCTCTAATTTTTACTTTGTTTTTTATTTCCTTTGCAATAAAATACTCTTCTTTTGTTAATCTTTTAAATTTCTTAAAATTCTTCTCAAGTTGTGTTATCTTCTTCATATAATAAAAAAGAAAAGTATCTTTAAAAAAATATCTAAAAAATACGTTTGTTGTATATTAGATAAATCTAATTAATAAAAAAGCCTTATAAAAGATTAAAAAGTTAGTTTTATTATTAAAAATATATGAAAATTCGCAGAGCTACAAAAAAAGACATTGAAGGGGTTGTTGAATTATTTGGAGAATATGATAGATATGAAAATGCACTGGATAAAAGACACAAAGTTGATTCAGTTAAAGAGAGAAAAGATTTCTTTAATTTACTTATGAAGAAACCACGAGCAGTTGTTTTTGTTCTTGATATTGATGGAAGGCTTGGAGGAGTTGTTAGTGGAGAATACAGAGAATCAATGATAGGAAGAGGGGGAATAATTCATGAGTTGATTGTTTCTAAGGATTATCGTTCTATGGGTTATGGGAAAGAACTTATGAAAGCACTTGAAGATTACCTTAAAAAGAAAGGTTGCAAATCAATACAAAGCTTTGTTTTTGTAAAAAACAAAAAAGTACTTAATTTCTATCATAAATTAGGATATTCTTCTAATGAAGAAGGATTTATGATAAGGAAGAGGTTAAGATGAAAAGAATTAAAATCTTAAAACAAGAGACGAATAAATCATGTGGAATAGCTTGTTTAAGGAGTATCATTAACTATTATGGGAATAATTATTCTGAAAAAGATATTTGGAAGAAAAACCAGTCTTTTGGAAAAGGAGAAGAACTAAGAAACCCCATTCTAAGTTTAGGGGTTACTGCCCTCAAATTTGGTTTAGATGTTCAGTATCTTGGATATAACCCAATTATTCTGAATAACAATAAACATCCAGATAATTTAAAGAAATCTCTTGAACTAAAGTCTAAAAGTTATTTTGGTTTTGGTAAATATTATGTTAATCAGGCCTTGCAGTTCTTAAAATTAGGAGGTAAAATTGTTTCTGATAATCTTAATGTTAAAAAATTAAAGAAAATAATTGATAAAGAAAAATTTTTCTTAGTTGAGGTTAAGCCTGCATTTATCAGTAAAAGATCTTCTGCAGGAATAAACATGAATCATAAAGTTATTGTCGTAGGATATACTAACAAAGGGTTTAAAGTGCTTAATCCAAGCGATGGGCAAGAATATGTTTGGGATTTTGATAGCTTTTTGATAGCTTTTTATGCTGCAGTACCAGAAATATTGGTAATAAACAAGAAGAAAAAATAACCTCCCTTTCTTCCTAGTTTTCTCATTTCCGGATATATTATACTTCTTTATAATTTATCGGTAGAATATCTCGTTGCCAATGAGAAGAACCTAACGGTTCTTCCTCACACTCTCTCCCTTAAGAGACTTGTGAGGAACCAAGGTTCCTTGACAATCAACCTCCTTAAAAAACAAAGAAGGAAGAAAACAGCAAAGACGAGGTGGGCCGGGTCCGACTCCCCGGGAGCGCATTCTTATAAAAAGTAAGATAATAAACAAAATATATATAAACTATAGTTAATCTATAGAATTATGGTAACAACAATTCAACTTAACGAAAATGTAAAAAATGCACTAGATAGGATGAAATCTAATAAAGAGACTTATGAAGAGGTTATCTTGAATCTGATGAAGACTGCGGAAAAATGCAGAAGAGAAGAAGAACAGTTATTAATAGAGGGCTGCAAAGAAATGTATGGGGATATATTAAATATTACTCAAGAATGGGAAAGGACATTAATGGATGGTTTAGATAAAAACGAAAAATGGAATTTATAAGGGGTGAAATTGTAATTGCCAATTTAAAACCTATTAAGGGTTCAGAACAAGGAGGTGTCAGACCCGTTTTAATAATCCAGAATGATACTCTTAACAAATATTCTCCAACAATTATTGTAGCACCAATTACATCCAAGGTTTACACAAAAGAATATCCTACAAATGTAATAATTAATAAGGAAGATTCTAAATTAAAATTAAATTCAACAATTTTACTAAATCAAATAAGAACAATTGATAAAAGAAGGATTGTTAAAAAAATAGGATTTATTGACAATTTTATTATGAATAAAGTAGATATGGCATTAAAGATTAGTTTAGCTTTGGATTAAAATCTTTCTAAGAGCAGGGTTCTCACTCCTCGATTCTGTGAGGGGAGAAGCATTTATAACAATCCAATCTATTAAAATGCAAAATATACATCTCACAAAATATAACCTTAAAAAGAAAATGAATTATCAAACTGCATGAGAAAAAAAAATAAAATTATTTTGTCTTTAATTTTGACAGCTTTTTTATCCCTATTTTTCTTAATGAATTTTGTTTCTGCATCTGATACTTCAAGTGATGTTGAATATGGTTTACTTTACAATTGGTATACTGTTGATGACTCAAGAGGTTTGTGTCCTGAAGGTTGGCACGTGCCTTCATATACTGAATTTCAAACTTTCCACGAATATCTTGAACCAGTTAGTTATTTTTATATGGATTATAAGATAAAGGAAGTGGGTACTGATCATTGGGTTCCTAACGAAGGTGCAACTGATGAAACAGGTTTTTCTGCATTGGGTGGGGGGATGAGAACTTATACTGGAATTTTTATTGAATTAAAAGAAAGAGCAGATTTTATATCTTCTACTTCGTTTTCAGAGGTATACCCAGAACAAAATCGTTCATATGATTGTTTTGAAATATATTTATCTTCATATTCATCAGGAGATATATGGGTTGGTGCAAATAGGAAAAAAGCTGGAAGCAGTGTTCGTTGTATTCGTGATAGTTCAGATGAATGGGCAGAAGGGGAAGTAGTTGTGGATTATGACGGAAATGTTTATGACACTGTCCAAATTGGAACACAAATTTGGTTAAGGCAAAATTTAGCTGTAACTCATTATAGAAATGGAGATGAAATCCCAGAAGTAATAGATAATTCTGAGTGGGCTGCATTAACAACTGGTGCTTTCTGTGCTTATGATAATGATTGGGACTATGTTTTTAAATCTCTTGAAAAACCTATTTCATCCTGCGGAACTCTTTCTGAATCTGGAAAGACATATGTTTTAACAAAAGATGTAATTTCAACAGATACATGCTTTAATATTACAGCAGAAAATGTTACTTTGAATTGCAATAATAAAACTATAATATATTCAACTAGTGGAAATGCAAATACATATGGGGTATATACTAATCAAGAGAGTACAACAATAAAGAATTGTAATATTTTAGATGGAAATTTTGATTCATCACAATACACTCGAACTGGAATTTTCTTAGATTCAGCTGATAATTCAAAAGTGTCTAATAATTTTATAAATACCAATAAAAGTGCAGGAATTTATCTTTATAACTCAGCAAACTTTAATGAATTAAGTTCAAATAAGATAGTGAATAATTATCGCGCACTAAGTGAGGCACTTCGTGTTGAAAAATCTTCAAATAATATTTTAACCAATAATTTTGTTGAGGGGAGAGGAGGAATTACCATAATTGAATCACCAGATAATACTCTTACAAATAATGTTGGAATATCGGCTTTACAAAGTGGAATTGGTACTTATTATTCTCCAAATACCATGTTGGTAAATAATACAGGAAAATCTTACGATCCAGATGGGGTGGGCGGATATATTGCGGGGATTAGAATTTACGATTCTCCAAATAATACTTTGATAAACAATACAGGAATAACCACCAATAGTAAAGCATCTGGCAATCCTTATGGAGGAATTACTGTTTATAGATCTCAAAATAGCAATTTAATAAACAATCTTGGAATATGTGAAAAAGGACTTAATGTAGGTATTCTATTAGATTATTCTTCAAATCAGGTTTTAATAGGTAACACAGGAATAAGTGCAGACAGCAAGGGGATTTATCTTTTGGGTTCTTCAAATAACACTTTAATTGATTCTATAGCAATAGGTGCAAATTATGGGGTTTTACTTGAAAGATCAAGCAATAATCTTTTCAAAGATTGTAATATTCAAGGAACAACAGGAGTTTATCTAAATGGAAGTTCAGTTTATAGTACAAACAACACTTTCTTAAATTGCTCTTATGATACAGAAGAAGTAAGTGCAGGAAATGAACTTATAAGAAAATGGTATTATCAAGCAGAAGTTAAAGACAGTTCTAACAACCCTCTTTCAGAAGCAGAGGTTTCTGCTTATGATACCTTTAACAATTTGCAATTTAGTGCATTAACAGATTCTTCTGGATTTATTCCAAAACAAGAAATTCTTGATTATGTTAATCTTGGGGGAACAAAAACATATTATTCAAATTATTCAATAAGTGCAAGCAAGACAGGATATACCCCGGAGATTCACACTGTAGACTTTACAACTCAGCAAAATAAGATAGATGATATTTTTACATTAAAAGTAGTTGATACTGTTCCTCCAATGTTAAAAATTAACTCTCCATTAAATAATTGGATATATAGAAGACCAGTTCTATTTAGTGTAACTGCAATTGATGATTCTGGAATTAAATCTTGTGTTTATTCTCTGGACTTTAATAAAAATGTAACAATGACAAATATTTACGGAGATTACTGGACTTCTAAAAATTATTTAATTTCAAAAGGATGCCATTTTGTAACATTTTATTGCACAGACAATTCTGGACTTGTAAGCTCCCAAAAAAGTTATTTTAAAGTTAAATAAATTGCTTTTTAATAATTATAAATTATCCAAACATTTAAAAGTAAATAAATTATTTTTTAATATATGACTCAAGACAATATGCCAAATATCCCTGAAATGAATTTGGATAAAAATTATTCTGTAAAAAATAACGTAGTTCCAGAAAACACTGAAAAAGATGCTAAAAAGATGGAAAAAGTAAAAAAAGAGCTTGAAAAATTAAAAGGTTTTATCATTAAAAAATATCCTTTTATTCAATCAATTAGTATACTTCCCCCTCAATCAATAAAAGACTTTTTGGAAGAAGAAATTGGAGATGATATTCCTAAGGAAAAATTTGAAAAACTTCAAAAAAAGATTCATATTTTTTTAATTGTGCCTGAAGATAAAGAAAAGAAGATTCCTGAGATGAAAAAACAGATTATTGAACAAATTGAAAAAACAAAACAAGAAGTTTGGGTTCATATAAAGATTCCTTCTGAGATTTGGGAAATTTGTAATGATCAAAAATTTGAATTATATGCTGCACTGGCAATGTCTTTTCCCCTTCATGATAAAGGAATTTTGGGTGCTATGAGGGTATCTGAAATACACAAATCTCTTGTATTGCAGAAATTTGAGAAATATGTTGTTTCATATGTTTTAGGTGGAAGCCTAATAAGAGGAGATGCAACAAAAGATTCTGATGTAGATGTATTTGTTATAATTAATGATACAGATGTTAAGAGAATGCCAAGGCTTGAACTTAAAGAGAGATTAAGAGGTATAATTTATCAGTATGTTGGAGAAGCTAGCGCTCTTGCAGGGGTTCATAATAAGCTTGAACCCCAAATTTATCTTCTTACTGATTTTTGGGAAGCTGTTAAAGATGCTCACCCTGTTATGTTTACATTCATAAGAGATGGTGTTCCAATTTACGATAGAGGTACATTCATGCCTTGGAAAGCTCTTCTTAAAATGGGTAAATTGAAACCTTCTCCAGAAGCAATTGATATGTTTATGAGTATGGGGGATGGTATAATCCCAAGAAGCAAAAGGACCTTGCTTTCAGATATTTTTGTTAATATATTCTGGGGGGTGACAACTCCTGCACAGGCTTTGCTTATGTTGAATGGGTGCCCTCCACCGAATGCAAAGAAGGAACTTGTTAGAGATTTCAAGAAGGAATTTGTAGATACAAAGATGATTGAAAAGAAATATGTTGATTTTATGGAGAAAATCATCAATACATGGAGAGATTATGAACATGAAAAGGTAAAAGAAATTTCTGGAACTGAAATTGACAAGCTTCTTAAAGATACTGAAGAATTTTTGAAGAGATTAAAAGAATTGAGAATACAAATAGATAAGAAAGCTCAGGAAAAGACAATTGAAAAGATTTATTCTGACACAATTAATCTTTTGAATGCTATTTTTGGAAAGAAATCTCAACAGCAATTAGTTTTTGAATTTGAAAAAAACTTAGTTAAGAAAGGCAAAATGACTCAACAGCATTTAAGAATCCTAAAAAATATAATAACCGCAAGAACAGAATTTAAGAAAGGTAAATTAGATGCTCATAAAGTTGACAATGCAAGGAAAGAAGCTTCTACCTTAATAAACGATTTAATTGAATTTTCTCAGAGATGTGATTTAATATTTATGGAAAGAGGGAAAATGAAATTAAAATTTAAAGAGGAAGTTGCAGAATTATTAAACTCCGACGGGAAATCATTTTTATTTAAAAACAATGCAGTTTTTAAAATAACAACAAAAGTAGAGAGTTCAAATCTGGAAGAAGTTTCTCAGTCTGTTGAATCTCAAAAAAACAAAAAAGATGTTGAATTTAATCCAAAAATTTTTGAAGTTTTGAAAAAAGAATTTGGAGATTTTGAGATTGTGCTGTAAATGAAATCTTTTTAAGTTAGTATTTCCTTTATTAGGTATGAAATACTTATTCATTCTTGGCAGAAACTTTAAACTTTCAATTGCAGAAATAAAAAGTTTTCTCAATCGTACAAATAATAAAATTTTGGATGAAACAATTCAGAAAAATGGATTCTTGGTAGATTTAGAACACCCTTTAGATGCAGGAACAATTAATTTACTTGGAGGAACACTTTCAATTGGAATAGTTTTGTGTAATTTAAAGGATATTGATAAAAAAGAAATTTATCTTGGAGAAAGCAATAAATTTAATTATTCTATTTGGAATTTCTCAGAAAGAACCGACGAAATTTCAGATTATTTAAAAAAAAGATTTAGAAGGGAAAAATTAAAATCTGTTGAAAAAAAATTTACTGGTAGAATGAGTTTGCAAGAGGGAGGGAAAATAGATGTTGTTTCTTCAAATTTAATTGATGAAGAGTATTTTGTGTATGAAGAGTATTTTGGAAAAATAATTCAAAAAACAGATTCTAGAAAAAATGAGGAAAGAGATATGAAAAAACCATTTAGAAGAGAAGAATTAAGCATTTCTCCTAGACTGGCTAAAATAATGATAAATCTTTCTGAAATTAAAGAAAATGAAAAGATAGTGGATGCTTTTTGTGGTATTGGGGTGATATTAATTGAAGCATTAGACATGGAATTAAAAGTAATAGGCATAGATAAAGATTCTGAAGCAATTAAAGGGGTTCAGGAGAATCTTAATTTTTTTAAATTTTCAAAAGAGAATTATTCTCTTCTAAATAATGATTCTTCTAAAATTAAAATAGGCCAAGTTAATGCTTTAGTTAGTGAACCTGATTTTGGGCAAATACTTAAATCTTCCCCCAATAGAAAAGAAGCAGAATATATGATAAAAAAATTTGAAAATCTTATGATTAATGTCTTGAATAATCTGAAAAAAAGTGTTAAAGGAAAATTTGTATTTACTACCCCCCTAATACGAATAGGAAAAAATAGGCTTGAATGTAATTTTGGAAAAATTTCAGAAAAGACAGGATTGAAAATATGCCCAAATTTTCCAATAGAAGAATTTAGAAAAAACCAAATTGTTGGAAGAGAAATTGTTGTTATGGAAAAATAAACTATTTAAAATAAAACCGAAGAGCTTTTAAACTAATTTTATTGATTAATAGTTATGGTCGCAGGTAAAATTATACAATTCAGAAGAGGAAGAAAAACAATTACTGAAAGACATTTCTTAATTGAAATTGAAGGAGTTGCAGATAAAGAAAAGGCCAGCAAATTTGTTGGAAAAAGTGTTGTTTGGAAATCCCCTGCTGGAAAAGAAATTAATGGCAAGATTGCTGCTACTCATGGAAATAAGGGAGTTGTAAGAGTTATCTTTGAGAAGGGATTACCTGGACAGGCAATAACAACCAAGGTGGAGGTAAAATAGATGGGTGGAAAAGGAAAAGTTAAATTATTAGAAAAGAAACTTTTCAATAATATTAAACTCATGACTAATGGTGAAAATGCAAGCATTGTAAATAGTCAGTTATTTTTCGGGGGGATGAAGAAAGATATTTTTGTGGATATGTCTTCTTCATATCTTCTTGGTAGAATCTCAGATAAACAACCTTTAGATCAGTTGGGGTTTTATGTAAAACACAAGGGTTATCCAATAAAAATAGATTTGAATCATGATAAAGTTTATGAGGATGGAGGGAAGTTAATAGTCGAGAAATAAAATGGCAGCACTTAGAAAAGCAAATGCATACTCAAAAAGAAAGGTTACCCCTTTTACAAGAATTAGTAAAAGAAAGCAGAAATCTTATATAAAAGTAGTTCCCCCCCAAAAGATAGTTAAATTTAATATGGGAGATAGCAAAGCAAATGCTGCTGGAAAATTTCCTCATGTTTTAACAATTATTTCAACAGAAAAAGTTCAAATTAGACATAATGCTCTTGAAGCTTGCAGACAATATATTAATAAAAAGTTAGACAAAGAGCTTCCAGGACAATATCTTTTTAGAGTTATTCCTTTTCCACACCATATTCAAAGAGAAAATAAGATGCTTACTGGTGCAGGAGCTGATAGAATGCAGACAGGAATGCAATTATCCTTTGGAAAGTCAGTGGGCAAATCAGCAATATTGAAGCCAAATTCAGAGCTTTTTTATATTGCTTTAGCAAATCCAAAAGCAGTTGCAATTGCAAGGCAAATTTTTAAACAGGTTAAATCAAAACTCCCTGGAAGAACAAAAGTTTTGTATGAAATTAAGAATTCTTAATTTGTTACTTTTAGTTAATGGTAACAAACCGAAAGATTTATAAACTTTGAACCTCTATAAAAAGCATGGAAAAAGACCAATTAAAAGAAAAAACAAAAGAACCAGAATTACCTACTCTTAGTTATGACTGGGATTTACTCGGTTATGCTACTGTTGCAGGTGATTATTTGAAAAAAGGAAGAGATGGGGTTCCTTATGTGCAAAAATCTTTAGAATATATCTTAAAAGACGCTAATATTAAAGACCCTTGGATAGTTCAAACTGTTACTGATCCAGAAGTTCTTAGAAAAACAATAGCAAATCAATTGAATACTTATGAAATGTTCAAAAAACAACAAACTGTGGGTGATTTAATGACAAGATATAACGGTGATTTGACTAAACATCTTGGGGATAATTTTGAAAGAGCAAATACAGAATTATCTGATTTTGCCAAAGAAAAATACGGAGAAATACTCAGAAAAATAAAAGAAGCAGACTATATAATTGATGGTGAAGAGTTTGGAAAAAGCACTGATGAACAGGTTGAGGAAGCTCAAAAAACAAAGGAAAAATATCAAAGAGTTGCAACCACATTCTATTTGCTTGAAAAACTTAAAGATGGAAAATTCAGAACAAGAGTTGAAGAAGGCGTAGCAGTTGATGCTCTTAATGAAATGTATGCTCCAAAGGACGAATCCAAAGGAGAAGAAGAAAAATGAAAAGTCACAAACATGCTTTATTGATATACGGTCTTGAAAAAGGTTATTACACTAAAGAAGAATTTGATTGGTGTGTTTATGGAGAAAATATAAAAAATTATAAAGAAATGCCTAATTCAAATAATGTTCCTCAAAAAAAGAATTTAGCTTCAAAACTTTAATTTTCTTAGGATAAATTTATAAATAGAAAAAAGGGATTAATTCTTTATTCTTATTTAAAAATTAAGAATTGCATAAAAATGAAAAATAAATCAAAAATAAACAAACTAGAAATGGAAAGTACAAATAGATTTATTAGTCTTGCCCCCCGGGTTTATGAACTAGCAGCAAGGAATTATGTTTCTTTCCAAGAAGCTTTAGAAGTTTATGTAAGAGCAGGTTTAAAAGAATTCAAAAATAAGAAAAAATATGGTTTGAGATATAATCAAAAAATTCAAAATGAAGCATTTAATTTAGCTGAGAGATATTTTGCAATTGAAAGAGCTAAAGAGATAAAAGAATTGAAAAAATTAGAAGAACTTGAAAAAATAATGAATTTATAATAGTAAATTATTGCTGCTTTATTGTTTCATTAACTATCCTTATCATTTCGTTAAGGAATTCTTCTGCTCTCTTTTGCCAATCATCAATCTCAACACCCTTTAAATCTGTAATTTCTCCATGGGATATTTTTTTGTGAAGAAAATTTAAATCTCTGAACCAGACAACATATTTCATCTTTAATTTTCCAGTATTTACAAAATTTTCTTTTAATTCAAGAATTAAATGTTCTGGAGAAGGGGGAGAGATATTATTTGCCATTAGAGCAGCATGAGAAGAATCAACCATTGTCCAATATAACCCTTCTATTGATGCAAGTTCAGCAGATTTACTCCTGGCAAAATGTTCTGGAGCTCTCTGAAGACATGAATGAATTGCCTCTGGAGTAGATTTTATTTTCCCAGCAATTAAAAGATATTTTAATGGATTGAAAAAACCAGCAGCATCTACCATTGCTTGTCCGTATCTTAAAATATTTATTACTATTGGATCCCCCCTAATTAAATCTTCCCACCAAGTTGTTAGCTTTACTGTGTTAATATGTAAATCTTTTTTATATGGGCTTGCTTGTATTATTTTTTCAAGTTCCTCTCTATACCACACAATTAATTCTGGATCCCATTTTACAGATGCATCATCAATAATTATAACTATATCGATATCAGAACCAGCAACAGCGTTTTGTTTGACATTAGAACCAAAAAGAATAATAGATTTTATTATTCTGTCAAATTTTTTATAGACTTTTACAGCAAAATCCATAGCAATATCATTTTCTGTTTTTAACTGCAGGCTTGGAATATTCTTTGGATTTATTTTCCCCTTCTTTTTAATGGGTTTTTCAATTTCTTTTTTTTCTTTCCTCTTTTTTTTCATCTTTTTTCTTATTATTATACGAATATTCTGTTTTTAAAGTTTCTTTTTTCTGATTTTTTAAAAAAATTAACAAAGCCGTTGCGGCTAGACCCATCCCAAAAATACCTAAAGTTACATTTGAAATATTTCCTATTACTGCTCCAGTCATTCTGATATTAGTCATTATTAATATCACCCCAAATATTCCCATAATTAAAACAGCTGCTTTTTGATACATTTCTTTTTTTTCATCAACTTCGTCTTTTGACATTATATATTCTTCAATTCCTTTCATTCCTTTATGTGCCTTTTCTGTTGTTTTTTGATAAAGTTCTTGAGATAGTTGTTTGTACAATTTTTCGTCCATCATCCCATGGGTTTTAAAAATATTTAATGCAGTATCTAAAAATCCGTACATCTTCATTGCTTTTGCGGCTTTGGTAAGTTCAGGAATTTCCTGTTGCGCAACTTCATCTTGGGAAAGAATATCGTACATATCTCGATATGCATTACTAGCTTTTTCAAAATATTTTTGTCCTTCAAATTTATTTGGTTTGAACACACTTACTAATTTCTCAAGAACACCTTGGTCTAATTTTCCCTTGTAGCTTTTTTCTAATAAAATTTTCTTTCCTTTATCATTTAATGCATTCCCTGAAGCAACATAGCTTGCAATTCCTTTATAGATAATCTTGTATTGTTCTTTAGGGGAAGTTATTTTTCTATTTTCAAGTTCACTTTTTATCTCATCAACTGCCGAATAAATCTTTTCTCTGTCTAAATTATGAGTTATAAAAACATTAGATCTTTCCATTCCCGGCTGTGAGATAAGAACTTGCAGTCCTGCTTTAACAGCATTATTAATTAAATCTTCTTCTGAAAATTCTTCTTGTTCTTTTGCCATTTTTTATTTTTAAGTTTTTAATAAGGAACATTATTCCATTTCTCTCTGACTAAATCTTCCCCCACTTCCACGAATATTTCCCCCAAGTTCTCCAGGTAATTGAGAGAATCCTGTTCCAAAAGTTTGATAATTATTTTGTGGAAGCATTTCTCCATAACCTGATAAATATCCTTGTTGAAAACCAAGAGCTTGATTCCAATATGGACTTTTTCCACTAGAATAAATTGGAGAGCCAAATGCTTCTAAACTTGGCATATATGGAGATTGTCCAAAATGTTGAACATATCCTCCTGCTTCAACAATTTTGTTTCCCTTGAATCCTTCTTTATCTAATCTTTCCAGCATTTCTTTGAACGGAACATTTCCCATTCCAGGAGGAAGATGCGAGTCAGAAAATCCAAAATTATCTGTTAAATGAACGTGTTTTACATACTTTGCAATTTGCTCCATTTCTTTAAGCAAATCATTGTCTGTAAATCCCTGTTTTTTAGAGATATTTAAATGTCCAACATCTAAAGTCATGCCAATTACTTCATCTGCTTTTTTTTGCGCAACTTCTTTGCTTAATCCTTTTTCATTAATTAATCTCTGAGCAAATTTATGTTTTGATTCAACAATTAAATTTTTAACTTCTTCTAAGGATGAAAAACCCATTCCAGAGGGAAGATTTTCAATATTTATCTTAGGTATATTCCCTTTTTCTCCAAATTTACTATAAGCATTAAAAGCTACGTTTGCAAAAGTTTGGGAGGATTTTTCTATTGCAAATTTTTCAATCGGAATTATAAATTCAGGAGTTACTTTTTTCAGATTAAACAATAAATTCTGCATTGCCTGTGATTGTCCTAATAGAGTTTGACTTTCCTCTAATTCTTTTGCATACTGTTCTGATGCTTTTCTTAAAACACTTCTTCCCATTTCATCTCCTTTTGTGTTTTTCCAGGCCTTGTTAAATAAACTTTCAATATGCTGTTGGGTGTCTTGCAGATAAGTTTCTGCATTTCTGAATGAATTTAAAGCTTGTTTTTCACCCGGAGTTAAAAGCCCCTCATTATAATTTTTTGTTTTCAAATCCTCCAATAAATGTTGTATCTGAATTTGATTTGTTCTTAAGATTTCATCTGCTCTTTCTTTATTAAAGATTATTTGATTTATTGAGTCATCCCACTGAGTGTGGTTTATTGATCTTAAACGAGCTTCAGGAGTATAAATTTTTCCCTGTTCGACAGATATACTGTTGTATTTTTCCTCAGAAGGCATTTGATTTAGTTGCTTTCTTGAAATTTTTCCACCCAAAAATCTTGCTTCAACTTCTGGTTTCATCTCAATCATATTTGGATAATGAAGAGTTTCTTCTTCAATAATCTGAACAGGTTTTCCTGTTTCTCTTTCAACAGCAACCATTCTTTGAATCTTTCTCCCCTTTTCTTTGTCTGGTGCATATTCTGAACCATAAGTTGCAGACGGATGTATTGTTATTGGAACACTTCCAGTAGAATTCAAATCATAAGCTTTTTCAATAGCATCATTTAATTGCCTTTCAGCAAGTTGCCTTTGTGCCTCACTCCAGCCTTGTTCCCCCATACCTGATGGTTCAACAATTGGAGCATGAACAGAAATTTTTGCTCCAGTTAATTTAGACAATCTATCAATTTCTTTAAAATGCTGTTTTGGTATTTGGCTGAAAACTTCAGCACTTAATGCGCCTACTTCAATTGGAACAATTCCCTGATTTAATAATTGTTCTGCTTGTTGAAGCTGATTGGCTGTATCTGGCTTTGTTGGGGCTCCCAATTCGCTTTGTTTTATTCTATACCCTAAAAATTGTGTGGAATAAGATTTGTTTGAATCAAGTGATGAATATCCTCCCTGATAAAGGTTTTCAATTGTATAATTCCCTTTTTTTACCATGTTTAAACAAATAAATTTTTATTTATATAGTTATTGTCCAATTGTGTCATATTTAATCTCTTTTTTCTCAAATGGATTATGCGGTTTTCTTTCTTTTTCAGTAAAAGAAGATTTTACAAAATATTCTTCATTATTTTTATTTGAACTTTTTAAGCTTTCTTCTGCAAAAGGATTTATGTTTCTTTTTTGAAAATTTTCACTAATGTTTTTTTTAGTAAATTCTTCAAAATCAGATTGAACTAAAAAATTTGGATTTTGTCTTCTTGCCTCTTTTTGCATTACAGAATAATCTTTGCTAAGAATATTATATTTTTCTTCTTTTTTCTTTTCCCCAATTAAAGGGGTGTATTCAATAGAATCATCTTCTATCTCCTTAGTTATTGAGGGATTTGAAGAGATTATGCTTCTTTCTAATCTTATTGGATGAGCTACTCCTTTCTTGGTTTCAACTTCTTTCAAGGGACTTTGAGAAATAAATCGTTGAGGTTCAATAGGGCTTGAGGGATTGTTTTCTTTTAATTCTTTATTTAATTCTTTTATCTTTTCTTCTAAGATTTTTTCATCATAAGAAAGATTTTTAATTTCTTTTTGCTCTTTTAATTCTTCTTTTTCTTTTTGAGTTTTTTTCTTCACCCTTTTTTTTCTTTTTTCCATTTTAAAAATTCCAGTAGGTTTTTCACACTTCAATCAACCAGGTTTTGCTTTACTATGTAAAGCTTGCCATTCCATGCGCTTTTTTGTAAATATCAAAAAGAGTAAATGCATTTTCCTGTGCTGCCTTTGCTGCTAAGGGCCTAACATGAGTTGATTCTATCCAATTATCTTTAGAAGGGGATACTAACTGTTTTTCTTTTTTATCTTTTTTTATTTCTTTTGGATTTTCTTTTTTGTTATATCCTCCAAACAAAGCTAAAAAAGGATTTGATTGATCCGCATATTTTTTCTTTATTGCCTGCTCTTTAAGTTCTTTTTCTTCCAAAAAGAAATTTATATCTTCTTGCATTTGCTCCAAGCTGTCATCAGTAATTCCTTTTGCAAGTTTCATTATGTCTTCTAAATCAGAACCTTCCATTTCTTTATTAAGCTGTTCTAATTCTTCATTTGTAAGAGCATATGAATAAAAAGTTATATCTGCTTTACCTCCAAATGCATAATGTGCTTGTTGCATTACTCTCTGGGGAATTCCCCTAAATTTAAATTCCACTAGGATACAACTGTAATAATCCTTTTTGATTGTTTTTAAAAAACTCTCATTTGCAAATTCTTTTGGCAAACTTCCTTCTAATGCAGAATCTTTTATGTTTATTTTTCTTTTTCCTAGCAAAACTAATTCAAGAAGAATTGTGTTGAATGTTTTTACAAGAGAAGGCTCTCTCCCCACATCTTTTGCTTCTAAATCAGATGCTGCCTTAAGATAGGGTTTTACCCACCTAGAATAAAGTTTTAAATTATTAACCTGGCTTTTTAAGTATGTTTTTTCAAGTTCATATCTTTTTTTTAATTCTTGTTCTGATTGAATAACCCAAATATTAAATTCATGAATTCGTGATATAAGAATTCTTTTAACTCTTTCATTCAAATCTATTTTTTCAACATCTTTTTCATCTTTTGCTGCAAGAAAAGCGTCAATTAAAGTAATATAACCTGCTTGTCCTAAAGCCAAACCTTTTATTGAAGTATTTCCTTTCATTACATCTACTTTATCCATCCATAATTGCTTTAATGAAAGTCTTGCTCCTTCCTCATTTGTTCTTAAATCCTCATATGTTTGGAGCCTTATTCTAAATTCTTTTAAATCATAAATTAAATTTAAAACACTTTTTATTACTGCATTTATACTTCCCAATAATTGTGATGCTTGATTTTGCATTGACGCAGCTCTTTGATTTAATTCAATAAAATGTCCTGAACCAGGAGAAGAAGAAAAATTATCAATTATTTTTTCTGTGGAAAATCCGAAGTCATTCATTAAATCAAGAATAAAGAAATAAACAGGTTCCAAGGTTTCTATAGAAGATTCATAACCCATTGTATGCTTTGCATCTGATTTTGCTTTTGCTTTGTTTGCAGCCTTTTGAAACCCTTCTGTTTTTATATACTCTTTAAATTTTCTTAATTTTTCTTTTGGAGAATCAAATTCATTATAAATTCCCGGATTTGCAGAATTGGTGTCATAATATAATTCAGGATTTATGGTTGCTATAATCTGTTGAATCGATGCCATATCAAATTAAAGATTTCCCTATTTAAAAAATGTTTGATGTAGTTTATTTCAGAAATACTTAAAAATGGGTTTCTCTTTCTAAAAAGAGAATCTACAACGTAAGAAAAAGGTAAATAACAATGGGTTTATTTGGTAAAAAAAAAGTGATTGATTACACAGAAGGATATTCTTCAAGAAAGACTCGCCCTTCAAGTTCTTCAGAAGTTCAAGAGCCCTCTAATAATTCTTCTTCTCAAGGAAGTTTTTTTGAAATGTCTGAAACCTCTGGAGAAGGAACAGTTGGAGAATACTATCAAAGAAAACAAACTCAAGAAAATTTTGATTCTCTTGATGCAGAAGAAAAAAGAAGAAGATTGGCGAGAAGATTAAAAAATATGACAGATAAAATGGAAGATTTATCAAATACAATCTATCTTTTACAACAAAGAGTTGAAGTTTTAGAAAAGAAAATAAATGTTAATAATTATAATTCTGATTATTCTGATGAAATTTAACATATTAAGTTAAATTAATAAATATGCAAATCCAATTTTCTTTATGAAAGATTTTGAAAAAAAAGCGAGGGCTTATGCATTAAAAAATGCAGTACACTATAATGGAAAAGCAAATCCTGGAGCAGTTGTATCTGGATTATTTGCAGAGGGATTGAAAAAAGAAGAGATGAAGGAATATGGTAAAAAGATAAATGAAATAGTTACTTCTGTAAATAAATTATCTTTAGAAGAACAGAAAAGAGAATATGAAAAATTGCAGGATATTATTTCAGAAAGAGAACATAGAGAAGGGCTTGAAGAATTACCCGATGTTCCAAAGAAAGGCGTTGTTATGAGATTTAGACCTGCTCCTTCTGGGCCTATGCATGTTGGGCATATAATCTCTTGTATGATTTCTTCATTGTATGTTAAAAAGTACGGAGGTAAATTTTATATTATAGTAGACGATACTGATCCTGAAACAACACGTGCAGAAGCATATAAAAATATTAAGAGAGATTGTGATTGGACATTTGGGAATGTAATGGAGTATATTAATTCTTCAGATAGAATGAAAATTTATTATGATTATATTGATAAGATGATACATAAGAATGTTGCTTATGTTTGTACCTGCTCTTCTGAAAAGTTTAAGGGTTTTTCAGAATTAAAAGAAAATTGTCCATGCGGAAATAATGATTTGAAAGAGAATAATTATAGATGGAAAAAAATGCTTGATAAAAAACAAGGATATAAACCTGGTGAAGCAGTTATAAGATTTAAATCTACTCTTGGAATGAAAGATCCTAATCCGGCGATGAGAGATTTTCCATTAGCAAGAATAAACGAACATGAACATGCAAAACAAAAAAAGAAATACAGAGTATGGCCTTTAATGAATTTAGTTGTTCCAATCGACGATATGGAATTGGAGATGACTCATATTATAAGAGGAAAAGATCATATGGATAATTCAAAAAGGCAGAGAATGATCTTTGATGTTTTCAAGAAAAAATTTCCTTGGACATATTTTATGGGAAGAATAAAATTTAATGATTTAATTTTGTCTAAGAGGAAATTGAATTCTCTTATTGATTCAGGAGAATTTACAGGAGATGATGATGAGAGATTACCGACAATAGCTTCTCTCAGAAAAAGAGGATATAAACCAGAATCATTTGCAAAATTTGCAGAACAGAGAGGATTAACTGATGTTGATAAAGTAATGGACAGCAAGGATTTTTTTAAAATTATTGATAGTTTTAATAAATAAATATTAAACAAAAAGGTTTTTATAGTAGATTTTCTTTAATTTTTCCGTAATGAAAGGAAAGTAATATTTCCTATCACATAAAAATTTATTGAAAGGAGGTTAAGATGAAGAATAAAAAAGGTTTATCGACTATTGTTGCAACTCTTATAATTATTCTATTAGTATTGGTTGCAGTAGGAATTATTTGGGTTGTAGTAAGAAATGTTATAATGACTAACACTGGACAGGTAGATATTGGAACAAAGTGTATTCTTTCACAAGTTGTAGCTAAACAAGTTACCGCAGTTACATATGGAGACCCTGCTGTACCTACTAACACTACTTACAGAGTAACTCTTGAGAGAACTGCAGGAGATGATCAAATTGGAGGAGTAAGTCTTGTATTTACTGATGCTACAGAACAAAATACCTTCATTGTTAAGATTAATTCAGCTGATGTTTCAAACGGATTTAGTAGATTAGGAATTGTTACTAAAGAAGTAGAAGTTCCAGCTAATGCATTTATAGGAAATGCTACTAAGATTGGAGTAGTTATCTTTTATGACGATGAAGATGGAGTTGATGTGCTTTGTTCAAGTATGAACTCGCTTCAATTCGCTGCTTAAATATTTTATTTTTTTATTTTTTTTATTTTATAAATTTCATCATTCTTCCTTACACTTGGAAGTTTGATTCCTATTTCTTGTCCTTTTATTGCTTTTTTTACTGGAAGATGATTTATTTCTATCCTTTCTACTTTAGAATTTATTAATCCAGTTGTTTTTCCTATTACTATTATTTTATCTCCCAAGTTTAATTCTGAAACTAATTTAATTGTTGCAACATTCATTTTTGGAAAATAATGGGTTACCTTCCCAATAAAATGTTTTTTTTCTTTAGCCGCGCTATTTTCTGTTTTTGCAAAATCATCAGAAGTTGGAAGTCCAAAATAAAATCCAGAAGAAAAATCCCGGTTGTACACTAATTTTAATTGCTCAATAGAACTTCTTATCTCTTCTTCTGTTAATTTTTTATTTAATGCTCTTTTATATATTCTTGTTACAATATCAACATATCTTGCATCTCTGTTTCTGCCCTCAATTTTAAACGAGATAACCCCTGCTGATTTTAATTTTTCTATGAATGGGAGAGTGCATAAATCTTTTGCAGAAAGGATTTTATCATTTTTAACCTCAAGTTCATATCCTTCTTGTTTATCCTTAACAATATAGGAGCGCCTGCATGGATGAAGGCATTCCCCCCTGTTCGCAGATTTATTAAATAAAAATTGGCTTGTCAAGCATCTTCCTGAGATAGCAACACACATTGCTCCATGCACAAAACACTCCACATCAATCACTTTTGAAATTTCTTTAATTTGTTTTAAATTTAATTCTCTTGCAAGGATAATCCTTTTTGCCCCTAAATTCTTATAAAATTTTGCTGATTCAATATTAGAAACAGACGCTTGAGTTGAAATATGAAAAGGAATTTTGTATTTTTTACAAAGAGAAATTACTGAAAAATCCCAGCAAATTATTGCATCAACCATGCCTTTAATTTTCTTTATTATCTCTTCAACTTTTGGAAGTTCTTCATTATAAATTATTGTATTTAAAGTTAAATATTTTTTGACTTTTTTATCTGGTATTTTGTTACAGATTTCATTTATTTTTGAGAGGTTTTTTATTTCAAAATTTCCTGCATTTTTTCTCATTGAAAACTCTTTTAATCCAAAATAAACTGCATCTGCTCCTGCATTAACTGCTGTTTGCAACATTGAAAAGTCTCCTACTGGGGCTAAGAGTTCATATTTTGAAGAATTTTTATCTATTCTCATAAAAATATGTAGAAATTTATGGTTTTTAAGTGTGATGATTTTTGAAATATCCTATCATGCACTTATTAAACAAATTAAAAAACTTCCAGGTATTCTTTTGTAAAATACCCCCTAAAAATCAATTATCAATTAAAATAAAAAAATAAAAAATTAGTTTATTTCTTTTTTACAAAATAATAAACTATTGCAGTAAGTATGCTAAGTACAATTGCTGCTACTGTCCACACAATTTTTTCTAAATCCTTCATCTTTTTTTGTTTTGTCCAAACATCATAGATGACCCAAACAGCGCATATAACAGCAACAATTCCGACTATTGTTCCCCACAATTGCATTTTATTACCTCCTTTTTTCTTTCTAAATAAAATAAGTTTTGATTATTATTAAATGTTTTGTTTCCTTTTGCTTTTGTTCTTTTATTTTTTAGTTAATTTTAAAAACCATTATATTATAGTTTTTACTATGACAGCTAAAGCATGGGGTTATCCCCATCATTTTTAAAGAGAACAATATTTCTAGCTGTGCGAATATTTTTATACCATCCCCACCTAAATTAAATGTATTATGGCGGATGTGGTCTAATGGCTATGACGTACGGTTGTGGTCCGTGAAAAGGGAGTTCGATTCTCTCCTTCCGCCCTGAACAATGGTAGAAAAAACTACAAAACTAAAAGAGAGGAAAATAAAATGAAAAACACAATAAATATTCTTTTTGTATGCAGATATAATCGATTTAGAAGCAGGATTGCTGAAGCATATTTTAAGAAAATAAATAAAAATAAAAAAATAAAAGTTAGAAGTGCAGGTTTATTTAGGGGAATGTCTTTAAGCCCAGAAACAATAAAAAATGCAAAGAAGTTTGGGTTAGATATTGTTGGAAAAGTTAATGGATTGTCAAGTGCTGTTATTAAAAATCAAAATATAGTTGTGGTTGTTGCAGATGATGTTCCCTCGCAGGTATTTGATAAAAGTAGAAAAATGGGAAAAAAAGTTTTATTATGGAATATAAAAGATGCAAATTATAAAGATCAAAAAAGTGTGAAAAAAGTGATTAAAAAAATTATTAAAAAGGTAGATGATTTAAATGATGAATTGAAGAGAAAATTAAAATGAACATGGAAATAGTAAAATGGGGTTCTTTAAGAAAGAACCTACAATGGTAGAAAATGGAAACAGTAAAAGGATTTAATGATTATACTGGAGAAGAAGCTCGCAAGAGGGCTGAGATAAAGAAAATTCTAGTGAATACTTTTGAAAAATACGGGTTTGAACCAGCTGAAACCCCCTTAATTGAATATCGGGAATTTGTTCAAGGAGAAAATAAGCAAGATGAAGCAGTTAGTGATATTTTTAAACTTGAAGATAAAGGCAAAAGAGATTTGGCGCTGAGATATGAATTTACATTTCAATTAAAAAGATTAATGCAAAATAAAAAACTTCCTTATAAGAGATACCAAATCGGAGAAGTTTTTAGAGATGAGCCCGTAAGTACAAACAGATTCAGACAAATTGTTCAGGGAGATGTAGATGTTGTTGGAAGCAAAATAAAAGATGAGATAGAAATTCTTTCTCTTTCCAAAGAAGTTCTTGAAAAACTTGGAATAAAATTTAAGATTTATTTTAATAATAGGAAATTTTTAAATGAAGTTTTGGAAAAAGAGGGAGTAAAAGAAAAAGATAAAATCAATGTCATAAAAGAAATTGATAAAATGGATAAACTTCCTGAAAAGGAAATAAAAGATAATCTTAAAAAATATGGGGCAGAAAAAATTATTGATATTTTAAAAAAAGAAAGGAAATTCTTTGAAAAATACTTTTCTTATTCAGAGATAAAAGAATTTGAAGATAGTGTTAAAGTATATGGCTTGGAAAAATATGTTGAGTTTTTACCTTCTTTATCAAGAGGGCTTAGTTATTATAATGGAACAGTTTTTGAAATTAAAACAGATAAAATAAAAGAAACTATTTGCGGGGGAGGGAGTTATGAGTTTAATGGGGTACAATGCACTGGAATTGCATTTGGATTAGATAGGTTAAGTATCTTAGCAAAAATACCCGAACAAAATAAAAATGTTTTGATAGTCTCTCTTAATGAAGATAAACAAGCAATTAAAATTGCAAATCTTATGAGGGAGAGGGGGGATAATGTTTCAATATTCTATGGGAAACCTTCGAAAGCACTTGAATATGCAAATTCCTATAATATAAAACAGGTAATTTTTGTTGGGGCAGAAGAGGTTAAAAAAAAGAGATTTAAAGTTAAAGATATGATTACAGGAAAAGAAAAAATATTAACATTAGAAAAAAGAACTAAAAAGAATTTGATTGTGCAGAGAAAATAGGGTATAATAAATAACAAAAATGTCAAAGTTTAAAGGAATTGGAATAAATCCAGAATTGCCTGTTGTTTTAATAATTACTTTCTTGCTTCTTTTAGGGGGGGCTTTATTTTTATTTTCTCAACCAGACTCCAAATTTAATTTTTATTCTTCAAAAATTGTGGTTGATGGACAAAATATACAAGAAGAACTGCATTATAATCCAGATAAAGACTACCATACATTATATAGAAATTTTGAAAGTGAAATATATTCCATTAATAAGTCTGATATTTATTCAAAAAATTATTTTCTTATTAAAGGTGTAAAATGCTCTCATGGAAATTATTATTTTAAAGATTATTATGGAAATTTTTATCCTGAAAACTACCCATATACTGAAAACAATGAATATGGATGCACTTTCGGAGATGTTTTAGGATTTTCAAAAGGAAATGATTACATTATTAATGCAGAATATGAAATTCACCCAGAAAATTTATTTAAAATAAACAATAATTATTACATTAAATTTGTTGCATATTCTCCTGGAAATCATATAATGCTTACTAATGAAAATTTTGAAGTTTATGGAGAAGTTGTAAAAGATGAAAAATATTTTGAAAACCAAAATGTTATATTGTACATCCCTTATTTCGGAGAAACCAGTTCATTTAATATAATTGAATTAAAAGATTTTGATTTTGATTCGGATTTTAAATATAAAATAAAATACCTTCTTTTTTTCTTCCCAGGAATTCTCTTCTTTTTAGTTTGGTTTATTTTTGGTAAAGAAAATACTTATGAATCAGTTCCAAGAGAATTAAGTTCCTTTCCAACTAAAAGAGTATTTTGGGAAGTTGCAGCATATTTCAATCCCCCTTTTTCTAGAATTAACCAGAATTTTTTTGCTGCTACCCTCTTAAATTTTTATAATAAAAAAATAATTGATATAAAAGAAAAAGATAAGGAGATTTATATTAAACTGAACAAGTTTAAGGGGGATGATTTAGAAATGAAAATCTATAACTTGCTTGTTGAAGCTGAAAAATTGCTGAAAGAAGAGATGAAAAAAGGTCCTTTTAGTGGGGGATATTTATGGAAGAAAGATAAGAAAGATTTGTTTGATGAAGAATATTTTAATCTTAAGAAGGCTATGATGAATCCAAATCTTAGAAGTATCTTTTTAGAAATAAATGAATATGTTAAAGAAAAAGGGAAAAAATATATTAATAACAATCACGCATATGTTATTCTAGTTGTATCTTTGTTTATATTTTTTACATTTGTACTTAAACCTTTTTTTGATTTTACGAATATTTTTGATTTAATTTATGCTGTATTTATTTTGCTTCTTTTCTTAACAATTCCTTTAACTCAAGGAACTTTATTTTCTAAATATAAAGAAAATAATTATATTGAATATCAAAAATGGAAATCATTTAAAAGATATTTAAAAAATTCATTCTCAATAAAAACAG
>JAKLDD010000040.1 GCA_022703705.1 Nanobdellota archaeon | reverse complement strand
TTACTTTATCAGAGTGTAAAACAAATCTTCTCTGTCTTCCAAAATACTGTCTTATGAAATATTGAAAATTTCTTACCAACCAATATAAATCTTTTATACTGGATATATTTTTCACAAAAGTATTAAATTCAGATAATGTAGTCCCGTGAGATATGGAGACAGTTTTAACCTCGAGTTTATTTTTATTTTCAATTATACTTTCAGCTGCGGAGCTCTGACCTAAAACCAAATCATATTTTTGTTTTTGATGATAATCAGTAAATACTTCCAAGGATTTCTTGGACCAGCTGTTCTTACGAAACGCACTAAAAAGGTAATTTCTATAATCAGCTTCAATAAAAACATAATTTATTCCGTTTTCTTCGTATTTATCAAATTCAATATCTTTTTTAGGTGAAAATATAGTTATCTTATGACCTCTTTTTGACAGACCTTCACACAAAGCTTTATTCTGTGTTTCCAAACCCCCGTGACCCTTATGCAAAGTTGTAGATTTTGTAATTACTGCAATATTCATTGTTATATTTAATTTTTTAATAATAAATTTTCCAGTTCTATTATATTGGTATTTAGATCAAATTTCTCGAGCACTTTATTGTGAAGATTTTGTCCTAATCTTTTCGATTTTTCTTCATTTTTTAACAAATATTCAATTTTTTCTGCAAGTGCAGAGGAATTCCTCTGCTCAACAACTAAACCTGTATCTTCATTTACAATAATCTCACCAACACCCCCAGCATCAGTGGTAACCACTGGCACTTTAAAAACTCCGGCTTCCATCAAAACGTTAGCTACTCCATCCACATCTCCCTCATCAGTTTCTATGCTAGGAAATGCAAATAATTTTGTACTTTTTAGATAAAGTAGGGTTTCTTCATTAGACAGACCTTTGTTTTCACCAAGAATATTTACCTCGTCCTGAAGATTTCTTGAATTTATTTCTTCTACTAAATTTTCATATAAAGGTCCGGAGCCGATAATGTTTATCTCAAAGTTCAATCCTTTATCCTTTAAAAAAGAAGCAGCTTCAATTAAATAAATTAAACCCTTTTTTTCCACAAGTCTTCCAATAGCAAGTATTAACGGTTTTTCAGGTATAAAATCCTTATTTTCAAATCTCTCAATTATTTTAGGCACATCCACCCCGTGATATTTTAAAAATACTGTAGATGTATCCAACCCCTTAGCTTTATCAAGTACGTATTCGTAAGCATTTCTGTTGCAAATAGTAATAAATTTTGATGTTTGCACCTTTTCTTTAATAAATTCTCCTGTGACCATAATGTCTTTGGCATGTGCGGATATTCCATAAGAAATTCCAATAATTCCGGAAGCATACATCACGATGGTTGAAGGAGATGAAAGAAAGTGGGCTAATATAAATTCAGGTTTATATTTTGAGAATTTTATAGAATATAGAATCGACTTAAAAAATGTATAGAGTTTCTTTGGAGAACTTGATTTACTATCGTTAGCACTTTCACTTTCTATACCCCTTGTCTCTGTTCCAAAACCCAAAAATATTTTTCTCAAACGGGGCAGGTTTGAAAAAATGTATGGTAAGGATA
>JAKLDD010000004.1 GCA_022703705.1 Nanobdellota archaeon | reverse complement strand
TATTTTATTTTTAACTTCATTAGGGGAATCAGTTGATAATATTCCTTTAGATGCTTCTGAACTGCTGCTCATTTTACCTTCGCTTCCAGTTAAAGGGGGCAAAAAAGAACATTGTATGCTTGCGGGTTTATAATATCCTAATTTTGGAAGTATATCGCGTGTTATTCTAAAGTGGGGGTCTTGGTCAATTGCATGTGGAATTAAACAGGGCATTTTCTTTTTCTTTAATACAGAAGGTAAGAATGCAGGAACAGCTTGCATAGCTGTGTAGAAAATGCTTCCAACATTATTGCTTTCATTAAATCCAAAACTAGCTTTTATAGTAGAGAATGTTAATTTCTTTGCAACTTTTATTGCTTGAGGGTACATTAAACCAGCATGCTTTGTATCAATAATAAAATGAGTTTTTTTTGGATTAAATCCAACTGCAATTACATCAAGCATATTTTCTTCTGTCCATTTTTGTATCTCTTCATAACTTAAATCTTTATACAAAAACTTTTCATCATCTGTAAACTGAAAATATAATTCAACATCAAATTTATCTTGCAACCATTTTGTGAAATACCATACCATTAAATGTCCAATATGAACAGGTCCAGAAGGACCACAACCAGTGTATAAAAAGAACTTGTTACCTTTTTCATATTCATTCAACAACCAATTTAAGTCTCTTCCAGCAAAAAATATGCCTCTTCTAAGCATAAAATGTAGTTCTTCTCTTCCAATTGATTTCTTTATTTTCTTAAGAACATCTTCATTTATTTTCTCTAAACCAAATTCTTTGACAAGTCTTTCATAATCAACTTTTCCTTCAACTTGATAAGGATTAACTGTCATATCTCTCTCTTTCTCATTCATTATTTAAAGAACAGAAAGTAATTTATTAATGTTTTTATTTGGAGAAATCTTGTTTTAATAGATGCCTTCTTTCATTGCATCTAACAAGCTTTTTCTCTTTTCATCTAAGTCTAAGGGAGTTTTATCCCCCAAACCAAAATCATTCAGTAAATCTACCATCCTGTTTATTTTTGGCATTACTGTGCTCTTTATGTAGCTTGAATCTATATTTGCTCTTTCTCCGTCAAACTGTTGAGAGAACATTGCAAGATCTTCTGTAATATCATTCAATTCATTATAAATATCATTTACATTTTCTCTAACCTCTTTTTCATCATAACAAATATTTCTTTTCATGAGAATTTTATCTTTTGAAGATTTATAACGATTGTTCTTGTAAAAAATATATATTAAAAATATTCTTAACAAACCACGATAATTATTTAGAATGAATTTTAAACTGTTTTCACTATTTCCTCGGAGGCAATTAGAAATAGCCTTTCAGTGTTTTGAGGAAGTTTATAAAAGAAACTAGAGAGTTTCTTTTAGTGTAGACAAGTGGTTTGCTACTAAGAATGCCAAAGAAGTAACCTTCACTCTTTCTCGGCTCTGCAACCCGTTAAGCATTCCAATAGGTGTTTAGGGCTGCTCCGATCAAGGCCTGACCCAGTTCGCATCTACGAAATCAAAACGGACAAAGCGTCAACGTCGGAACAAAGATTCTTTGACGCGCTTATCACGCCCCACTCGTAGTCTGCCATGAAGCCCGTTTGCAAGTAGCGGAGGGCTAACCCGCCAACATAGTCTACAAAAATTCAATAGAATAGCTATTTTTAAACTTTTAGTTTAACATCCTTTGTTTTTTAAATTCTTTTCTAATATTATATCTTCTCCAGCTTTGATTTACAAAATTATCTTTTTTTAGAATGTCTGTTTCTCTTAGATTTTTTTCCAAATCCTCGAAAAATTCCTCTTCCCTTTTTTGATTATATAAATGCTCATAATCAAGAAGATAATTATCCCAAAACTTAATTATTTTTAATTTTTCTTGATAAGAGAATTCATTTGATTCTATTATTGCTTTTTTTGCTTCTTTGACAAGAGCGTATTCTAATCTTCTTCCTTTTGGACTAAAATCTGGATCAGGAATATTTTCATATGCCTCATTAGCCATAAATTTAATTAGATTTTATAGTATTTATCCCTTTCCTTTTTGATTTAATAAGAGTAATCTTCTAAAAATATAAAAACTTCTTATTAGTTAATTTCAAATGGGTAAAAATTATGATGAAGAATTAAGGGATTTAATTGAAAAGTATAAAGATAGGGGTTTTGAATGGGGAAAACCCATTGATTATCTCGAATTTAGAAATGGTTGTTCTAAAGAAGAAATGGAAAGAGAGATTTTAAATTATACCAATATAGAATTTGTTGAAAAACAAAATGAGCCAGGAGAAACAAGATATAAAATATATTTTGTTTATGATTTTAAGAGAGGAAGAGTATACGTTTTAAAATTTACAGAAAAAATAAGAATAATTACAGTATATCCTTTGGGCAAACAAACTCTTAAAAACTATAAAAGAAAGTTTAAAAAAGTCTAAAATCTCTTAATAATTATGGCAATAAAAATACATTATGATAGACAAGATGATATATTTACAATTTATAATAGTGAATATAAACCTTCAGAGACAATTGAATTTTCGGAGTTTTTAAATTTAGATATAAACAAAGATAAAAATATTGTTGGAATGGAGATATTTTATGCAAGTGAATTTTTTTCTTTGTTAAATGATTTGATTACTAAGAATATACTAGAATCTGTAAAAGATGTATCCATTGAATGTAACAATTATAGAAACAATTGGCTCATTAATTTAGTGTTTGATAATGGTGGGAGCAAAATAAAAGTTCAAATGCCCCCCTTTAAAAATTCTGATTATACAAGCCCTTTAATAGCTAATTGTAATTAATTGCTTAAATAAAATTTAAAGAAGATTAACAAGAATTATAATTAAAATTATAAGTAATATTACGCTACCTAAAATCCAAAAAGATTTGCTTGTATTTGATTCAACATAAACTTTGTTTAATACAGGAGACTCACACTCTGTGCTTTCAGTAGGTTGATTATATGCCAAATTGCACGAGTTTTTATCAGTGCATTCTCTTGTCATAATCCCATTTGAACATTCACTCCATCCTGTGCATTTCCAGTTTGGTTCACAGAAATTAAGGAATAGAGCATCATTATCTTCATCACAATCCTCACTCTCACAATCATCCTCTTCATATTCTTCTTCTAGACCACAAAGTCTGGAACATCCATCAAAGTTCTTTAAATTTCCATCATCACATTCTTCACCTTCATCTAAAAACCCATTTCCACAATTATAATTAAATTCAGCACATCCAAGAGAGCAGTTAGATATTGGGCACCAGGTAGGGCACTCTGGACAATCAGGACATTCACATTCTCCACAATCTCCTGGACAATTTGAGCAATTTTCATTTTCATTACAAACTCCATCTCCACAAAAAGGAGTAGGAGGTTCTTCTGTACATTTAACATAAATTTCCCTTTCAGCATAATTATCATTTAAATTACATTCAAACCCCTCACTTTCAATTTCAAGAGTTATTGTATAAGTGGAATTGCATTGCAAATTTGAAATATCTAAATCAAGTGTTTTTGGATGATACTCATTTATTAATTTGTTGTATTCAGTTAAAATAGCATCATTAATTTTTACAGTTATAAGGGCATTGTCATCTTCATCTTTTATATTGTCTATTCTGTATTTTATTGAATGAGTTTCACCTTTTGTTAGAACAATTGGGTTTTCTATCCATAATTCATTTTCACTTACACCAATTCCTGTGTTGAATGTATCTGCATAATTATATTTCACAGCAATTTCGTGGTCACAAGTTGGTTTTGGAGTATTTATTGTAATAATAACATTTGTATTAGCAGAATTTCCCGCATGATCATAAACAGATACTTTAACTATCTCACTACCTGTATTTTCACAAAGATAAGAAATTGTTTGTCCAAAAGTTTCGTATATTCCATCATTATTTAAATCCCATTTCCAAGTTGATAAATCAACTCCCGAAAGAGTATCTGTTGCACTTGCACTTAAAGTAATTGTCTCACCTTCATTACATATTTTATTTTCCGCAGTTATTGTTGGGGGGGTTAAATCGATTCCAAATTCAGTAGAGCAACCTAATTCATTAGTTATATCAGCCATTCCAGCATAAATGCAAAGTGAAAAATTTCCTTCTACAAACCAATTATCTGTTGTATACCATGTGGCTGTTCTGCTGTAATTATTCCCAATATATTTTATATCTTTCAAAATAATATCATTTTTTCTCTGAATTAACTGTGTTGCAACATTACAGTTATCAGAATAACTCCATTCAATCGGAACATTTCCATTATACCATCCTGAAGCAGGTTTTGATACAGTTACTTCACATTCACAAGCACTAGCAAATCCCAAAGAGATTAATACTAATATTAATGCTAAAAACAATACCAAAATGTTTTTTGTTTCATGCTTAATCATGCTAATTTTTTAGTGAAAATCCTTTAAAAATATAAGTATAATAAAAAGTATATCTTATTTTATTACTGAGGGTAAATGAATTTTAGTTTGAGATTTTGTGTATGTGGGCACATTTAACCAAATATAATAATTTGTGCCCATATAGATTTATCTACTCTAGAAATCCAAAATCTTTCATATTTTCTTTAATGACTTCAATTAAAAAATTAATAATCTCGCTATAATCTTCATTATTTGCCTTTCTTACTGCCTTAAGGTATTTTTGTCTTTGTTTATTATATATATTTATCCAAGGATATCTTTTCTTTTGCAGTATGAAATTCATAATCAACCTTGAAACTCTCCCATTTCCATCAATAAAAGGGTGTATTGAAACAAATTTCATTGAGAATATAATTGCAAGTTCCAATGGATGCATATTTTTTTTATTTTTATTATACCAATAAATAAGATTCCCCATTAATTGTGGTATCTTCTCGGGTGAAGGAAAATGAAAATCACTTCCAATAACTCTTACGGGGTTTTCTCTGTATTTTCCAGCAAATCTTTCAGAAATATCATTTAATATAATTGAATGAATTTTTAATATAAACTGTTCATTAAGTACACCCTTATAATTTCTTATAAGTTCAAGAGCTTTCATATGATTCTTTGCTTCATATACTTCTCTTAGTGTTTTTCCTTCGGGAGAAAGCCCTTCATTTATAACAATTGATGTTTCTTCTAGTGAAAGGGAATTTCCTTCTATTGCATTGCTATTATAAGTTAATTCAGTAAAAAATGATTTTTCAAATCTTATGAATTCTTCTTTTGAAAGTTTTTTTATTCCCTCATCATACCCTTTAACTAATTTTTCAACATCCAATACTTTCTTTTTTTGAAGATATTTATATTTTTTATTAAGTTTTAATTCAATCTCAAATTCTTTTTTTAATTTTCTTACTTCTTCTTCATCTAATTTACCTGCCCCAATAAATTTTGCTGTTTTCTTCCATCTTCTATCTTCTCTTTGATTGTTAATAAGATAATTCATTTTCTGTCCATTAACAATTCTTATTTCATGATAAACCATGAAATATTATGTGGGCACACATTTATAAATCCTTCTTCTTGTGCCCATATAGAATAAATATTTATTTTTTATTTTCTTCTTTTGGATTTTCTGTACTTTCTTTTTTTGTTTCTACTTTTGCTTTTGAAGGTTCTGTTTTTTTCTCAGTTTTTGGTTTTTCCAATTTGCTTTTTTCTTTTTGTTCTTTTATTTCTTTAATCTTTTCACTTTGCTTAACCACCTTTATATTTTTCTTTTTCTTATTTTCTTCTCTTAATTTTTTATCAGAAGTCAATACAACAAACAAAATTAATAAGACAATGAAAATTATTATTCCTATCCCTGTTTTCGATTTTGCAAAGTTTGTAATTCCTTCAATTGTTCTTCCTGTAAATGAAAACCATCCTTCTTTTGTTTCTGCGCTATCTTGTTCATTTAAACTATTAATATCCATTCCTTCTAATGCTGAACTTGTATTTGTAGAGTTGGTTGTATTTGTTGAATTTGTAAGTTTTATTACAGGTTTAGAAGAAGAGCTTCCACCACCTCCTCCTCCGCCTCCACCAGAAGAACCTCCCCCTGATGAGCAAGCACCACAATCTCCTGAACAAGTGGAACAGCTTTCACCATTATTGCAGGTTCCATCTCCACAAAAAGGAACAGAAGTACATATACTTCCTAATCCCGAATCCCATTTACATGAATACCCTAATTCAACTTCACAAAATTCAGAACATCCATCTCCCCCATTTGCATTTCCATCATCACATTCTTCACCTTTATTTAACTCTTCATTACCACATACAGAATTTGGATATTTATTTAATGTTAAATTTAAACTAATTAATCTTGGTGCTGAATTATCATAGGTATAATCTCCGCTTTCAGTCGCCTCAACATCTCCCACATAAAAATATATTTTTCCTGAAGAAACACCGGGGCAAGGAGAAATATCCATACTGTAAGTTCCATCAGTATTAATTTTTTGAGCACCTACTATTTTATCTCCAATCATAGCAATAATAGTATAATTACTCCCAATTAATACATGAGAATTAACATATACTTTTCCATAAAATTCATTGGTGTTTAGGTTTGGAATACAATTGCTGTCTGCAGAGACAAAATTAGATAATAAAATTACCCCAAATAAAAATATAAATAATTCCTTTTTCATAATTTATTCATAGAGGATTCATTTAAAAGCATTATTGTCTAAAAAAGAATAGTTTGAAATTGATATTAACCTCTTAGAATTCCACCCCACTCAACTACAGTAAAACCTTGTCTTATTGGGGTAACAATTGTTGGTTCATTGATTTTTTTAAATTCCTTTAAAGGTTTAAAATAAAATTCAAGTCTAATAATAGTGTCTGGTTCAGGATTAATATTAAGAGCCATGTTCTCATCAAGATATTCTTTGCTCAGAAGTTTTATTTCATAATAATTAGATTTAGAAAGTCTTTCAAGCCAATATTCCTTGAACTGATAGCTTTCTTTCTCATTTAAACCTAATTTATTTAAGTTAATATCAAACCAATTGCTAAATTCATTATACTCAACAATCCACCCTTCTTCAGGCAAATCCAGTTTGTTTAATCTTGCTTCATAGAATAAATAATCATATTCCCCATCAATAATTCCTTCTTTAGTTGCAAATACTTCCCATCCATCCTTTCCATAAGCAGGAATATCTTTGGTTATCCTCCCGTTAACATCCAGATGAACATCAATAATAGAATCTTCTGTTGGGTAAAGATATATTGCTGGCTTTTCAGCAAAAACATAATGTGAACGATACCAAAGTCCAGCAGAAATCACAAACAAGCAAATAATTACAATAATAAGTATTTTAATAATTAATCTAAATAAAGTTTTTTTCTTATATTTATTAACTTCTTTCACACTCTTTTTCATGCATTAAGATAATACATTTTGATTTATTTAAACTTATTCGTCACCTCCGGCTGGATGTTTAAAAAGAAAGAAAAAGAAAAAAATAAAAAATAAATTTGTTTATGCTGGTACTTGACTATAGTGGCTATAACAATCTGGAGCATAATTTGATTTATACTCTACAGTTTGTTCTCCACCAAATGCTTTCTTTATTGAAATCCAGTATCCGTCTGTTGAATGAAGTGAAGACCAGGTATTGTAATACCATTGTCCACCAAATTTATCTATGAGAATATCATAGTATTTGTTTCCTTCTTCGTCTTCTAAACTTTTTAAAGCTAAGTTGACAAGAGGATTTCCTCTCCCATAGACGCCAATTAAATTCCAGCTATCCATAGCAAGCGTTACGCTTGGAGGTACTCCGAATACAGGATTTGTATTTTGTCCCTCAACATCATAGCTTTTTTTTCCATTTAGATAAAGATAAGTCTCATCATCCATCTTTATGTAATATCCATAACCTGGAACTACATTTTCAAGATAAGTTTCTGATGAATCCCAGACAAATCCAGTTGGATTATCTTCTGCACTTGGTCTTGCTTTGTACCATCTATCATTAACAGCATCATATTGCAATATTGTAGCAATATCATCAGCTTCATAAGCTACTTTGTTTAAGATTGTTGCAAATACAAAATCTATTGAAGTATCTTCAGGAACTAATGGGATTGAAATTAAATTCCATCCTGCATTAAGATGTATTTTGTATTCATAGACAGTTACTGTTAAAGTATCAGTTGCACTTCCTCCATCTTTGTCAGAGACAGTCATTGTAACTGTGTATGGTCCTTTTTCAGTATAAGTTGTGCATGCATGGCTTCCACCAGTTGCACTTCCTCCATTTCCAAAATCCCAATTATATGTCAAAGGTATATCAGCCTCAACATCTGTAGCTGTTCCCTCAAAACATATGTAATCTCCTTCTGCTGCATTTTGATCTACTCCTGCATCAACATTCCATGGATTTTTATTAAGCACTTCAATCTCAACATTATCCGAACCAGATTCAGAATCTGTATCTGTAACAGTTAATGTGATTGTATACTCATCATCTGCATTATCATCCATATATTGGTGTGTTGCAGCTATTGTTCCATCGCTTGTTGAGCCGGTTGTAAAAGCTGAACCATCTCCCCAGTTAATTGTATAACTAAGAGTTGTATCATCAGCTCCGACATCTGAAACTGTAGCGGTTAAAGTTGTGCTTTCCTCTTCATAAATTGAAGCAGGTGAAACACTTAAACTATTAACTACTGGAACTTTATTATAACATACAATTGTTGCTGTGTAAACAGAACCTTCATCTCCATCAGCATCTGTTGCTTTAACACCTACTTCAAATTCTCCATCTTCAGAACAACTTAAAATATTTGAATCTCCAAATATTTCGTTATTGTCAATATCCCATGAAAAAGTTATAGGAGTATCTCCATCACTTGATGGGTCTGAAGCAGTTGCACTCAATGTTACTGAACCCCCTTCATAAAGAGTTTCTGAAGTTGATACACCTGTAACACTTGGAGCAACATTATTTACTGTTATTACAACATCTTCAGTTTGAACATTTTCAGCATTATCTGAAACACTTACTGAAACGGTCTTTGTAGCAGGGCCATCTAAGCATGTGTATGAAACAGAATCTCCTGATACTTCAGCAGAACCTAAATCCCATGCCCAGCTTCCACTATTTACTCCCGAAAGAGCATCTGTTGCACTTGCAGTTAATGTAATTGTCTCACCTTCGTCACAAGTTTTATCAGAGGTTGTTATTACTGGTTTAGTTCTATCAACCCCAAATTCTGCTGAACATCCAATTTGATCTACCTGTCCATATTGTCCAACATAAACACAGAGAGAAAATTCTCCTTCTTCAAAGAAAGGATCATCTGTTAACCATGTAGCTGTTCTTTGATGATTATCTCCAATATATTTTATATCATCTAAGTCGCTTCCATCTTTTCTCTGGATTAACTGTGTTGCTACAGTACAACTTTCAGGATAACCCCATTCAATTGGAACATCTCCATTATACCAATCAGCAGTTGGTTTAGATACAGTTACTGCACAAGGAGCAGGTAATTCTTCTCCTGTTTCAGCACTCACCAATCCACTTACACTAACCAACATCATTACACCTAACATCAAACTAATTAATGTTAAATTTTTAGTTTTCATATTATTATTTTTCTTTATAACCTCCTTTCAATTCTTTATTCCCTCGTCCACTTTAATTCAGGGCAAGGTCTCAGTTGCAGGGCAAAACCCCGCCAATTATTGTTATACAGTCCGTTATACGTATAACTATGATATAAATTAAGGTTATTCGACCTAATAGAAGTTTCTCTTTTTTTGTACCTCATACCAATTTTTAGGAGATTTTCTTTTTAAGCATTATTGTCGTCGAGAAAATACATTTTTGTTATCACTACGAACAAATGAATTAACCCCCATTTTTATTTTTTATCGTATATTAATTCCTGAAACAGCCGCATTCAATTTTTTTAGCTGTTTTACTTCTGCTCCAAGTTTTTTTCTTCTCCTAGAAACAAGAATTAATGTTATTATAGTTACAAGTGTAAGAATAAATACTATAAGCAAAAAAAGGATAATAAATTCAATTTTCATGATATATTCTTTGTATTAAGATTATTTATAGATTTATTTTCTTTTTATTCTATTTCATTTTTTATAAACTTTCTAAAATCTTGTCAAAAAACCTGATTTTGTTCATTGCATTTTCTTTTTCTAAACCCTCTTTTGAACTAAAATCATCATAAGCTAAGTTAAGGCAAGTGGTTATATAAATCCTGTCCTCCCCTCTTGCTTTTATATAAACTCCTTCTTCTTTTTTTCCTTGTAAATGAAGAAAATCAAGAACAAGGGCAATATACCCTCCTTTTTTGAATTCTGCATTTTGATTAACAACTTTTCCTAAATCATCTGCATTCTTAATATTCATTGAGATATCAACCATTTCTTTTGCTTTTCTTGCATATGTTTCAGGTAAAATGATTTCTCTTTTTGGATTTGATTTTAATCTGTATGATGTATTTTTGTATTCAGCTTTAGATTCTAAGTTCATTTTACAATTTTTCCAGATATTTTATTTGTTTGTTGATTTTAATGTGCATCTCATTTAATTGCAACTTCCATTTGTTTCTATTGTATTATAAAGCATTACTGCAAGATCTATTTCATTCATACCTTGTATAACATATTTCATTGGCATCTTTTTGTTTTTTGAATACTTAACATTGAAATTTGAAATTGCTTCAAGATGTCTTATGTAATCAATTCCTTCCGGACTCCATTTCTGAACATCTTTCATGAATTTTTTAATATACTCTTTTGCAACCATTTCTCCTGGATTGCTGTATTCTTGCGCTATTATTTTATCTAACATTTTACTTCATTTTGCTCCATCTCCCACTCACTCATCTCCCATTTAAAAACATTATTATTATAGTGTCACTATTTAATTACATAATAAACCCAAGATTTATAAATACCCTATCCCCTATTTATTTGAGGTGGTTGGGTTCCTTTAAGAAAGAACCTACAATGGTAAAAAGTAAAAGAAAAAATACAAAACAACCTCAAAATGCCCACTAAAATATTTAACTAAAACAAAAAATAAAATGACAAACCAAACACAAGAACAACCAACTAAACTAGAAAATATTGCAGGAGGGCCCCTTAAATTAAACCAAGATGGAACTTTCAATCTGGATAATATAAACTATTATCTAAATGAACATGGTCTTAAACTTGAAATTCAATATTATCCGAAAGATAATAGATTTGGTTTTTCAATATATCGGGAAAAGAAATAATAAAACCCCAAAAAATAAACTATCAGATAAATATAATTTATGCTAATCTAAACTTTATGGATAACTAAATATTTATCTCCCAAAGACTTCATCTCTGCACCAATCAGTTGCCTTGCATTCTCTGAAAAGAGTTATCTTCACTTTCCAAGGTATCTTTTTCAGGATTTTCATTCCAAGTGCCCGATATTCCATTGCTTCATATAGTTCAATCATCTTATTCACTTCTTTTTCACTTGCCTTTATTTTAAAATCAGTTTCTTTTTCTTGAGTTTGTATAATTTTACCTTCTTCAGAGTTATATTCAAGATAATATCTTTTATCCCCTATTATTATTTCAACTGATTGATATCTTGACTGTGAAATAAATTCCAAAATCGCTGGTTCATTATTTACTTCAATTAATGTTTCGTCAATTATAAAATTCATATCATATTTTAATTCTGAAGAATACTGCTCTTCAACTACCAAACCCAAAATTTGATTATTTAAACTCTCTTCTCTTAAACTTCTCAATTGAGTGAATATTCCTGCAACTACAACAACTAGCAATATAAAAACAAATGTTGATACGCTCTTTTTCATTTTATAATTAAGTAGGGGGATTATTTAAAATTTACTAAATTAGTTTTTATTATAAAAAGTAAAGAATAGAAACATATAAAAACATTTATTTTTTTAATAAAATATCGCATTGATGCTAGCGAGCTTGCCGAATTAAAAATAGGAGGCGGACTAGGTGTCGGTGTAAAAAGCCCGTAATGCGATAAATTTTCTTACACTAAAAATTTTCCTATATCTTCTAAAGATAAATTAACATATGTTGGAAGAAGATTGTAATTGTCTTTAACCATTAAGTAAGCATAATTATCTACATCAGAACCTTTTAGGCATTTGAATATAATTGAATTGACTGTTATCATTAACTTTTTTCTTAATAATTTATTCAATCTTTATCTAATATTATTTTCATGAAATCTTAAATCTCTGCAAATTTCTAATTCTACCTCTTTAGGTTTTACAATAGATTCTAATAAACAGCAAATTATGGAGGAATAAACCATAGCCTTAAAAAATCCTAAGCCTCTTTTTGAATATCTGCAGAAATATTTTCCTTTTTCCCAATTAGTTAATAATTCATTAATTATTTCTTGGTTTATTTGAAATCCCCTTATTAAGCCATTGCAATTAGAAATTGCAAGAACACTTCTATTTTTTAATAAATCGGTTCCACTCAAATCAATTTGGAATTTCATAATCTACAGAACTATACGAAATATAAAAAGATTATTATCTTTTTAGAATCTTTTACTCTTATTTTTTAGCTTTTTTTATTCTTTTATTATTTTTCTTTTATGTCTTTTTGCCCTTCTAATTTTCTTCTTTTCTTCCTTTTTTGAATTATTTTTTTTCTTCTTTTTTGGTCCTGTTTTTTTCTTGAAAAAAGCCCGACCAAATTGTCATCTAATTTTTCACTTTTTGTATTTTTTTTGCCTTTTTGATTTAATGTGCTTCTTCTTAAAACATCTTCAATTTGTTGTGGAAGTGTAAGCATATTTTTCTTCGCTCTTTTTTCAAGCATAAATAAGATTTCATCGTCAAGATAAATAACTACCTTATTCTTTTCTGAAGGGTGTTTTTTTATATCTTCTTTCATTTTTTCGATATCCATGGTTTGAAGATAATTAAATGCTAAATTAATTTCATTTAATGGCCATCCTTTTTCAAGAAGAGAATTTCTAATTGCTAAATCACTAAATCCTCTTTTTCTTGCTTCTTCTATATATTCAGCGTATCCTGTTATTTTCATTTTTTTCTATTTTAGTTTTCTTTTACATTGTAGCTTTTCTTTTTCTAAAAGAAAAACCCATTTTCATTTTCCCAATTTTTTTGTTCCGATGTAAACTTTTTCAACTTTAAAGCTTTTGTAAATTCCTTCAAGGATGTCTGTTCCAGCATATCCTGCAAGGAGTGAAAGTCGATAATCAAAATTGAAGATTATCCCGGTAAACATTCCAATCACTAAAGCAACAAGCACAGTAACAGCATAATATCCCCATAAGATTTTTCTTCTTAAGGAAATAGCTTTCAACAATCCAACAATGCCTCTTGTTACTCCCCCCAACCCTCCTAAAAGCGCAGGATAAAGTACATTTGCTAATTGCTCTGAAACCATTTCACCTCTTTCTTTGATACCTCTTTTAAAGGCATCAACCTCTGAAATATAAAGTGAAATGTGTTTTATAAATATATTTATACCTTGGACTTTTAAATTATTTATGAAGAAGGTGGGAATTTGGATGATTTCTATATTTGCATTGCTGATTATTGCAACAATTATATTAATAATTTACAAGGGAATAGTTGCTCCAAATTATCCTGTTAATAATTTAATTAGGGTTATAGATGGAGATACCTTTGAGTTATCTTCTGAAGGGCAAGTAATTAGATTGCTTTGCGTTGACACCCCTGAAGAAGGAGATGAAGGGTATGAAGAAGCAAAAGATTTTCTCGATAATTTGTTGTTTGAAAAAACTATCACCCTAAAATCTTCAGATTACAGCAATGATACAGATGCTTATGGAAGATTATTGCGATGGGTTTATATTGAAGATGAAACAGGGGAACAGATATTAATAAATAAACTCATCATTGATGAAGGTTACGGAGAATTAATGATTATCCCCCCTGAAACATGCCAGGAAATCACAGAGATTGTAGTTGATTAAAATTCTTTTATCTTCTCTTTTCTACCATTGTAGGTTCTTTTCTAAAGAACCCCATTTAAATCCAATAATTTGCTTCCTGCACCAAAATATCAAATAATAAATGTAATGCCACCCCAATAATTAGGCAAACCAATAGTAAAATTATTATCCCAAAATTCTTTTTGGACAATTTCTTAAAATTGTATAAAAACAGTGCAATTACCCATAGTATAACCACAAATATTATCCAATGGAGAAAATTGTGTCCAAACATAGCGAGAGGATAAAACCAAGGATTAACCATTATAACTGATGGATTTAAAGACATCTGCTTTATTCCTGCAATTCCAAAACTTATCAAATCAGGAGCAAGATGTCCAAAAATAAAAGCAATCCCATATTTCCAATTTTTTAATACCAAAAGAGCAATAAAGAATCCAACTAAAGAAATAATTAAATGAGTTAATAATCCTGCCATAATTATAATTCGTTTGGCAGGTTTTTAAAGTTTAATAAAAATAATCTTAATATTCTTCCCAGATAACAAGTTCTCCTTTTGAGTCTCTTAAAAACATTGTATCTCCTGTATTTGTCCAAACATACTTTTGACCAAAATCTTCTGGTGTAAGAGTTACTTGTGAATTCCTTTTTAAAATAAATTCATCAAAAACAAATCTTTTTCTTCCTTCATCTTTAACATTCCACCCAGTAATATTACAGTCAAAATCGCAGGAATTGTATAAAATTAGATTTTCATCATATCCAAAATTTTTAACTAAAATGCAATTAGCACATTTATCAGAAGACTTTTTACACAAATTCTCATTTTTTGCAATGCATTTTTCCCAAGAATTAACAAAAAAATTATAATAATTATCTTCTCCTTCTGGGAAATAATAATTTGCATATCCTTTTTCCACTAATTTTGAATTAATGTTTTCTTCATTGTAAAATAAATATGCTAAATCTCTATCATACAAGTCTTTTCCTCTTCTTTCAATGAGTATTGTTTTGTTCATAACTAAACTTTCTGTATATGCTTTAGCATCAGAATAATATTTCTCTCCTTTTTCAGGAGTGTTTATCCCCAACATTCTTACAGAAGTTCCATTAACAACAACAGTATCTCCATCAATAACTCTGTCTATAACTACATACTCTTCATTAGAAAATGTTTTTGTAACAAAAGTGTCTAAAGAACTATAATTAACAGCAATAAAAATTATAATAATTAAAATTAACCAAATTAAATTCCAAGTCTTTTTCATATATTAGAATACAATATTCCTCCCTTTTTTAATATATTTCATATATTACATAATAATTATCTTTATAAAATAATTTATATTTTTTTTAATATGAAAGATGTAGTCTTGCTTGCCGTTTCAAAAACTCCTGCTTGGGAATTTGCACAAAAGATTAAATCATACATAAAAAATGTGAATGAAAGAGATGTTCAATTGCATAATTTGGAGATGAAGGTCTTTGGAGATAAAGAAATCCTTCCTCATGATCCCGAGAATATAAGGAAAAAAAATGTTTATTTTATCCAGTCTTCAAATAAGAACCCTAATGATTGGCTTGCAGAGATTATTTTTGTAAAAAACCTTTGCCTTAAGGCAGATGTTAATAGCATAAGTCTTGTTTTGCCTTACTTAAGATATGCACGGCAAGATAGGAAACATATGTCTAGAGTTCCAATTTCAACACTTGCAGTTGCAGATTCAATTTCGGGTGGAGTAAAAAGAATAATAACAATGGACTTGCACTCTCCTCAAATAGAAAATGCTTATCCTGCAAATGTCCCTTTAGATAATCTTCAGAGTTTCCCGGAACTTGTAAAATATTTGACAAAAAATTATTCTTCTTATTTTGAAAACCTTGTTATAGCTTCTCCAGATATAGGGGGAGCAGGGAGGGCAAATTCTCTTTCTAAAAGACTCATAAAAGGAGAAATTAATTATAATCCAGATAAACCAAATTATACACTTGCAATAATGAGTAAAATAAGAGATAAAGCAGGAAATATAGAAAGTATGAGCTTAATAGGTGATGTTGATAAAAAAAATGTTCTATTGGTAGATGATATTATAGACTCTGGGGGTTCAGCTATTAAAGCCAGCGAGATATTGAAAAAAAATGGAGCAAGTGGTTTATTATATTATGCAACTCATGGTTTATTTACAGAAGGAACTGATAAAATCTTAAAAGCATACGATGTGGTAATGACAAGCAATACTCATTATGCTCCTAAGAAAAATAAAGACAATGGAATAAAAGTAATTGATATGGCTCCAACATTTGCAGAATCAATTTATAGAGCTCATGAAGGTTTATCTGTTTCCAAGTTATTTGATTAAATAAAATAAAAAATTATGAGAATACATCTTCTACTTCTTTGCTAAATACTAGGTATAATCCTATAAGAACACTGACTATTATAAATATAACATTTGTTTCAACATCCCCTTTTTGGTATAAGTTGTACATTGACATTAATGTTGTTAAACACAGCAAAACTATTGCTGTTATTCTTGACCAGGGTTTTCTTTGGCGAAGTCCTGAGCCAACAAATACTCCTAATATTCCAATTCCTAAGAAAAGAGCTCCCATAAGAATAATTATCATTGGTCCGAAATCTCCCATGTTCATTACAATAATTTCTATATTACTTGAAGCAAGAACTATAGATAATAATCCTATAAAAAGTAAAAAAATGCTTACTACATAATAAAGTATGGAAACCAGTTCTACTCCAACAGGAAGTTCTTTTCCTTTTGATTTAAAATTTCTTTTGACTTTTTTTGTTTTAGTCATTCTTCGCCTCTTTGTTTATTATACTTATAAGAGATAACTCTTTATAAATACTTTTTATTTTAATTAAATGATTTTTTAGCTTTCCTGTCAAATATTAAATAAACAGCTATAGCAACATAAATTAGAAGTTGAATCAATTGCATGGGTTTAAATCCAAGGGTAAGTGAATAAATATAATAAATAATCATTAATCCAGAAATAAGTATTGCAGTTATTTTTGCCCAGAGTTTTAATTTCCATAATCCTCTTCCAACAAAAAATATCAAACCCCCTAAAATAAGGAAGGATATTCCAATCCAAATAATCATCTGGGAAGTTATAATAGAGGATAAATTTGCATCAATTGAAATTATTGTAGATACAATTATCCCAGAAAATAATATAATAAATAATCCTGAAACAATTAATAGGGCAGTCATTATATAATATAAGACAGAAATTATTTGAACTCCAACAGGAATTTTTCTAGATTCTTTAATTGTTTTATCTTCGGATTTTTTTATCTTTGCTTTTTCTGTTTTAGGCATTCTCCACCTCTTAAATTATATTTTTATTAAGAAATTACTATTTATAAAATATTTGTTTTATATAGATTGGGTTCAAGTACGATTTCATCGGAGGCAATTAGAAATCGTCGTTCAGTGATTAGAGGAAGTTAAAAGAAACCAACGGGTTTATTTTATATGCGGGTGAAAAGAAACTTACCCTTGAATTTGGAAATTTCTAATTCATCCCCCTAAAAGATTTTTATGCGGGTGAAAGGGTTCGAACCTTCGGTCAAGAATTTTTAACAAAATTCCATCAGGCTCGATTCGAACTAAGAATGCGGGTGAAAGGGTTCGAACCTTCGCAAGCACTAAGCTACTGGATTTCTTAGTCCTAATTAAAGGAAGTTGATTGTCAAGGAACCTTGGTTCCTTACACTTAAGTCCAGCCCGTTTGACCACTCCGGCACACCCGCATCATAAAATTACAAAATATCTTAACTTAAAAACTTATTGAAATGCTTTAATTAAGACTTTTAAATCCCAAAACAATCCCGATACTTTATCACACTTGCATATTTTAAAGCTAGTTTTGTATCGCTTAAATCACTCCAAGCCCCTAAATCCCCGTTTGCATTTGCAGTTTGAATTATTTCACATAAATTTGAAGGGGTTAATGAAGAAATATATTTGTAGTGTAGTGTTATAAAAATTTCCGGAGTTCCACTTGTTAAAATTTGATCTTTCCCTATAAGAAATTTATCCAACAAAACTCTTTGCCCATTTTCAAAATTAAAAAACTGAAGAGAAATAACTCCATTTTCGGGCAAGCTCCCTATAAATTCGCTTGATAAAATTGCAGTTCTTACTTTGCTTATTTCTTCTTCATTAAGGGAAGTTTTTTGAATTATATATTTTGTAGTAGAAGGTAAATCTGAATTATCCTTAGAAGAATTTGAATCTGTTTCTGCATTTGAATTATTTTTTTGAGAATAAACTTGCATGATTTTTTCTGTATCTTCCCCAGAATATTCCCAATTTGGGAAAGAAACAATATTATTTTTAAGAATTAAAGCAAATAAAAATATTAATAATGCTAATAGAAAAACTATCAAAATAGGATGCCTTTTATTTGCTGTCATTTTTTACTCTTTTTTTTCAGGATTTGTTCTTACTTTTACACCCAATTCTTCAAGTCTTTTTACATGGGCTTGAATTATTTGTTCTATTTGAGAAATCATTTTTATTAATCCTATTCTTTCATTTAGAAGAGTATTAATTGAACCCTGATGAAATCCTATTTCAACTTCTTTTGGCATTTCAGGATTGTCTTTTTTTGAAAGTGCTTTCTCAAGATTTTCTTTGCTTATTTTTTTATCTACCATTAGAAATTTAAAAATACTTCAATTATAAACCTTTTGAATTATTTGTTAAGAAATTCTCCAGCACTTTTTGCAGCAATTGCTCCCTGTGATGCTGAAATAACAACTTGTTTAAGTTTAAAATTGGTTACATCCCCGCAGGCAAAAACCCCTTTTACAGAGGTTTCCATATCCGAATTAACTTCAATAAAATTATCAGAATTTATTTTTATTTTAAGTTCTTTTGTAAATTCTGTTAATGGGGTAGAACCTATTTCTATAAAAATTCCATCTAAGTCTATTTTACTTTTTTCTTTTATTTTAACTATTTCAATTCCTTCAACTTTTTCTTTGCCTATAACCTTAATTGGAAAAGAATTATAAAATATTTGAACATTTTCTTTTTTTTCAAGATTTTTCATATTTATATCCTCGCACTTTAATTTTTCCCCTCTATAGATAAGATATACTTTTTTTGCAATATCAGATAATGCAAGCGCAGAACCTGTAGCACAATCACTTCCCCCAATAACTCCCACTATTTTATTTTTGAAGAAAAATGAATCACAAGTAGCGCAATAACTAACCCCCCTTCCAAGTAATTCCTCTTCTCCAGGAATTTTTAATTTCTTTCTTTCACTCCCTGTAGCAATAATGATTGTCTTGCATTCAATATCTTCTTTCGGGGTTTTTATTATGAATAAATTGTTTTTTTTCTTTAATGAATTGACTTCAGAAACTGCAAAATGAATATCGTAATCTCTAGCATGCTCATAAAATCTTTTCATTAATTCTGCTCCACTTCCTTTATATCCTGGCCAATTTTCAATGGCAACAATAGAATTAGCTGTTCCCCCAATGTCCTTGGATATAATTATTGTTTTTAATCCACTTCTTGCAGCATAAATTCCTGCAGTAAGTCCAGCAGGACCCGCACCTATAATCGCAACATCCCATTTCATAAGATATAAAAACAGAAATATATTATAAATGTTATGAAAGCAAAGATAAACTTGTATTCATCCGTTTTTCAAACGAATTGAATAAGGAAATCAAATGAAAGATGTGATAATCAATTTAATTGTAGACTCTTTAAGGAAGATGTCAGTTAAAATTACAAAAGAAAAAATTTCTGAATTTATAACAACACCTCCGTCTTATGATATGGGAGATTATGCTTTCCCTTGTTTTTTTCTTGAAAATATTATTAAGGAAAACCCCCCACAGATTGCGCTTGAATTGAGAAAACAAATAAAAAAGCTTCCAGCGGGGATTGAGGATATTCAAACAAAAGGCCCATATGTTAATTTTTTTATTGACCGAAAAATGCTTGCTTTAAGTTTGATTAAAGCAATAAATTCTGAAAAAGAAAATTTTGGAAAACTTAAAAAAACAAAAGTAAAAACAATGGTGGAATTTCCTTCGCCAAATACGAATAAACCTCTTCATCTTGGACATTTAAGAAATATGGCTATAGGTGAGAGCATTTCAAGAATTTTAGAGTTTAATGGGGAAGAAGTTATTCGTGCAAATTTGAACAATGATAGGGGAATTCATATTTGCCAGTCAATGGCTGCATATAAAATGTTTGGGAAAAATAAAACTCCTGAAAATGTAAAAAAGAAAACAGACCATTTTGTGGGGGATTTTTATGTTATGTTTAATGAAAAAAGCAAGAAAAATAAAAAATTAGAGATTGAATCGCATAGAATGCTTGAAAGGTGGGAGAGTGGAGATAAAGAGACTCTTGCTCTCTGGAAAAAGATGAATGATTGGGCATTTAAAGGATTTAAACAAACTTACAAAACATTTGGTATAAAGCATGATGTGGAATTTTTTGAGAGCGGAATATATCAAAAAGGCAAAGAGATTATTGCAGATGGATTAAAAAGAAATATTTTTAAGAAAGATAAAAACGGAGCAGTTCTTGCTGATTTAAACAATGAAAATTTAGGAGAGAAAATTCTTCTTAGGATGGATGGAACAGCAGTTTACATAACCTCCGATTTATATCTTGCAAAATTGAAATATGATAAATACAAATTAAATAATTCAATTTATGTTGTTGCAAATGAGCAGAATTATCATTTTGATGTTTTATTTACAATTCTTAAAAAACTTGGATTGAATTATCCTGGAATTAAGCATCTTTCATACGGGATGGTTAATCTTCCTGAAGGAAGGATGAAATCCAGAGAAGGAACAGTTGTTGATGGAGATGATTTAATTGAAAAAATACAAGGGTTAGTTAAAAAAGAATTGCAGCAAAGATATAAACTTTCAAAAATTCAGCTTGAAGAAAGAAGTCTTAAAATCGCACTTGCAGCAGTAAAATATTTTTTACTGAAGGTGGATATAAGGAAAAATATGATTTTCAATCCAAAAGAATCAGTTAATTTTGAAGGAGATACTGGCTCTTATCTCTTATATAGCTATGCACGTGCTTCAAGCATACTTCAAAAATATTCTGGAAAAGCAAAAAAATCGTCCCTTAACTCTCTTGAAGATAAAGAAACATTTTTAATAAAAAAACTTTCAGAATTTATAGAGACAATTCATAAAACTTATGCTGGGCTTAATCCTTCCTTTTTATCTGTTTATGCATATCAACTTTCCCAAATTTTTAATGAATTTTATCATGCTTGTCCTGTAATTGGTTCAGAAAAAGAAGCATTTAGAATAGAATTAGTGAAAGCTTTTAGGCAAATTTTAGGAAATTCTCTTTATTTGCTTGGAATAGAACCTTTGGAAAAAATGTAAATAATATAAAATGAAAAAAGGAATTTTTAGTAAAATATTGGAATTTATTGCCTGGCTTACAGGGGTTTTTGTTTCTCTTGCAGTTGCATTTGGCATGATTGATGGAATTCTTTCAATAAGGTTTATTCCCCAATCTATCCTAGTTGTTTTTGGATGGATTGTTGTTGCAACAACTTTGATTGGTTTTATACTTGGTATTTTAAAATTTTTAAGTAAGAATTAATTTTATTATACATAATCCCAATTATTATTGTATGCACATAATGCACCTGTGCTTAAACTTCCCCACGAGTTACTATCTGTAACTTCTGGTATAATATCCCCATTTCTATATTTAGTTTCAGCTAGATTGTCAGCCAGCCATTCTTGATTTCCAATGCAAATTGTTCGATAAATTTTCCCATCATTTCCAGTATAAATTCCTGTTTGTCCTGGAACTGTGCAAGAAGTATCATTAATCAGGCGAATGGATAATCCAGAATGTTTGTTTATGCTGGGGCCAATATTAATTCCAGATGTTTGGAATATTTCACTATTATAGCTTAGATATGAAATCCAGCTTAAACTAGTATCTGCAGAAGATTCTTCTTTATTCCAAAAATATTCTCTTGATTTCAAATAAGAAAACGCCCCACAACTATATCCTGGGAGACATGAAAGTCTTCCTGCACCTCTTCCATTAAATCCAGAGAAATCACTTGCATTTGTATTTGGGCTATTCCAGTAAGTAAATCCTGTTTCTTTCATTCCTCCCCCAGCAAAATTATTATTATACTCTCCAGAAGAATCAAGAGTTTTCATTAAAGTATAAAAATCCGATATTGTTGGCATGTGCCATCCATCGTTAGCAATCCCCCGTGAATCATTTGATGCAAACCAATTATACAATAAACCATATCTAATTGATACTAGAACTGAGATTGTATTAGAATTAGTACTAAAACAAGTCCCATTATACCCTCTTATACGATAATAATAAAGAGTGCCACTATCTAAACCAGTTATTGTGTATTCTAGAACATCCCCAACACTTAAATTATCAAAAACAAGATTAACAAAAGTACTATCCCTCGCAACATCAAGATAATATTCTTCAATAAGGGGTACAGAATTCCAAGAGGCAATAAAACCATCATTAGTAATATTTATTGCATTAAGGGCATTAGGAGCAGGTAAACCACATCCTAGCATGCATATCACCTCTGTTTTTAAACTAGAAAGAATATATGTATCCTTAACCTCTCCAATAAATTCTTTTCCAGATTTTGTTTCGAATATTGGAATAACTTTTATCCTTGAAATATTTCCCGAAGTAACATTATCTGATACAAAATTAAAGATTCTGGATTCAAGTTCATTCATATGGGCATATACTGTAAATACATCTGAATTCTCTTCCCCCTCCACTACAAAATTTAACCCAATAAATTCTCCTTCACCTGCATTTCTTTTAAGATTTATGTTAACTTCATCACAGGTAATTTGAACTTTTTGTATTTTTAAATTAAGATTTAAACTATTTAAAAAATTCTTTTCAGAATTCTTAACAACAACTTCTTTTATAACAACCCAAACTACTGTTACAGCCACGATAGTTAATAAAATAATTATTAGTGTTGCAACAATAGCAGATAATCCTTTTTTATTTCTTTTTTTAATTATCTTACCCCCTTTTAAAATCATAGATTAGTTAATGAAGGATAATTTAAATATTTAATCTTAATTGCTATAAAAAGTTTTAGGAGATAATTCATATAACTAACCATATACATTTGTCAGAGGAGCATAATCAACAACATTTTCACTTATTTTATTAAATGAATTTATACTATTATAAGGATATCCTGTTCCAGAATCCCCAATGTATAATGAAGGATTTAGTGTAGAAAAGACACTTCCTTTGATTTCAACTTGCCCATTCATAACATTATACCAAATATTTCCCTCTCCAACCCCATTTATTGTTGTGTTATAATAATTTAAACCATTCAAATCCTCAACATAATATCCAGATGTTTCAGTAAAATTATTTCCATAAAATGTATTTGAATTACAATCAGAAGTTAAATACACAAGAGTTACATTTTTGTATAAAGATATAAAAGTAGAATTACTTATTGAATTAAAATCGGAATCAGTTAAACCAAAAACTGATATTTCATTTCTTTTAGCATTGGAAATTATATTTATATTTGAAAGAGTGTTGTTTGAAACAGAATTTAAATACAATCCCGCATTTGCATTAGAACTTGCAGTTATATCTAAAAAGGTGTTTTTTAAACTATTTTCAATATTTAATCCAAAACTAGTGTTAGAACTTGCAGTTATGTTTGAAAAAGTGTTGTTTGAATAACCCTGCATCTGAATATTTAATCCAATCTCTTGATCAGAACTTGCAGTTATGTTTGAAAAAATGTTGTTTTGACCGCCAAAGAAAACCATCCCCCAATGTGTATTCGAGCTTGAAATTACATTTGAAAAATTGTTATCCCCGCCTTGTAAATTCATTCCAGTATTGGTGTTAGAACGTGCAATTATGTTTGAAAAATTGCTTGAATCACCATCATTCTCTAAACCCGCACCGGTATTAGAACTTGCAGTTATATCTGAAAAAGTGTTTTTTTCACCATTTCCAATATACATTCCCTGCTTGGTATTTGAAATTGCAATTATATTTGAAAAGTTACTTAACACACTCCTTGTACTTAATCCAATACCTGTGTTAGAAATCGCAATTACATTTGAAATTATATTATTCCTCTTAACTGGAGCTAGCAAATAAATTGCATTGGAATTGGAAGTATTTATAAAACTATTTAAAATAACTGAATTGCTGGTTGAATAAAAATAAATCCCATACCTTGTTGTTTGCGAAGAAGCAAAATTTCCATCAAGAATATTACAATTCTTTATTATAATACTATCTAGCCCAGGATTGGTATATATTCCATATGTATTTGTAGCTCCACCTGTAGAATAAATTATCCAACTATTTTGACAGTCCAAGGTAACATTTGATGCAGATATATTAAAACAAGTTCCTGTTGATGTTACATTTTGTGTTAAAATATATGCCTCTCCAGATTCAGAGAGGGTCATGCATGAAGAGATTTCAATAGGCACAATTATTTGAACACTAACAACATTTGATTCTTCACTTATGCAATCACTATAAGCACGAACTCTATAATAATAGGTATTTCCTAATTCTACCCCATTAACTTCATAACTGGTTGCGTTTAAATCTACATTATCCACAACAAGGTTAGTAAAACTAATATCTCTTGCAACTTCCAGATAATATCCTTCAGCTGAAGGAACCGATTCCCAGTTTGCAACAAAACTATTATTAGTTATATCTGTTGCATAAAGTGCAATCGGAGAAGAAATACTACAATTAACAATGCACACTCCCCCTTCTCCAACTTCCTCATCTGATATTGTATAAACATCTTTGATATCTCCAATAAATTCTTCTCCAGAGCCTGTTACAAATATTGGAGAGACTTTTATGAATTTTATTTTATCTGAAGTTAAATTTTCCAATAAAAAATTAAATACCCTAACTTCAAGTTCTTTCATAGAAACATATTCCTTAAAAGTATCAGACACTTCTTCTCCTTCCATTACAAATAATAATCCAATAAAATCTCCTTCACCAACATTTCTTTTTACTGTAACATAAACTTCATCACAAGACATCTTCACATTTTTAATATCTAAATTAATAGTTAAACTATTCAAAGAAACTTTTTCAGAATCCTTTAAAATAACTTCTTTTATAACAACCCAAATAATTCCAGTTGCAACCAACACCAACAAAACTATTATTAATGTTGCGACAATTGTAGAAAGACCTTTTTTTCCTCTTTTTAAATTCATGAAAAAATGAAGAATAAGGCATTTAAATACTTTTTTATTTTTAATTATATGAATTTTAAAATAAAAACCTTAAATTTAAAGAATAGAATTTTTTTAGCACCGATGGAAAGAATAAATGATATTGCATTCAGAATTCTATGTAAAAAAGCAGGATGCGGATTAACTTATACTGGGATGATAAATCCTCAAACAAAACAAAAAATTTATTTGAATGACAAACCAGCTTTACAATTATTTTGCACCAGCAATAAATGTATAAAAAATTTTATAATAAAATATGATTCTCAAGTTTCACTTTGGGATTTTAATCTTGGATGCCCTGCAAAAACAGCGAAGAAACATTGTTTTGGAAGTTTTCTTAAAGATTTAAAAATAATTGAAGATATTTTAAAGACAATCAGAGAGAATACAAAAAAACCAGTTACAATAAAAATTAGAAAATCTCCGATAGCATTTAATCTTCTTGAACTTGCAGAAAAATATTGTGATGCGATTTGTATTCACCCAAGAACTTATGGACAGGGTTACTCCGGAAAACCAGACATAGACTTTGCAAAAAAAATAAAATCAAGAACAAAGTTGCCAATAATTTATTCTGGGGATGTAAATGAAAAAAATTGCAAATATTTTTTGGAAACTTTTGATTATGTTATGATTGGAAGAGAAGCAATAGGAAGACCAGAGATATTTTCAAAAATAATGGGAACAAAATTCGAAAAATCTTTTGAAGAATACCTAAATCTTGCAAAAAAGTATCAAATACCTTTTCGTCAGATTAAATTACAAGCAAGCAATTTTACTAAAGGTGTAAAGAACTCAGCAAAAATAAGAGATAAAATTGCTAGAATTAAAAATATAAAAGAATTAGAAAGAATAATGACTTAATACTTTAATTTTTTTTCAAGTTCTTTTACTTCTTTCTTGGAAAAGTTTTTTTCTTCCGGTTCAAATAAGCATGAAATACAATACATAACTCCTCCACTCAATGCAACAATTGAGGATAATCCAGAGTATAAGTTAGTTATAACTTCATGGGGATTCATTTCATTAAAAGATTTAAAGATAGAATCAACGCCCAATTTACTGGATAAGATATAATCAACAATGCCAATTCCTACACCAATATTCCCATATATAAACGCTTTTTTGAAATATTTTTTTCCTTCATCCTTAACAATTAAATTATTCGCCTTATTATCTTTTTCTTTAATCATCAGATTTTCATCTGAGTTGTATTTATAAATTTTTTTGTTAATTTTTTAAATAAAATATAAAAGAATTAGAAAAATGGGGTTCTTTAGAAAAGAACCTACAATGGTAGAAAGAATAAAAAGAAATGAGGGTTCTTTAGAAACGGGGATTTAAAAAATCCTACGATGGCAAAGAAGAAAGAACCTACAATGGTAGAAAATGGGTTTTTCTTTTAGAAAAAGAAAAGCTACAATGTAAAAGAAAACTAAAATATAAAAGAATTGAAAAAAATAAAAATAAGTTAATTACTTTTTATTGCACCAGCATTTATTTCTTACTCCAATAGCCGAACCACAAAATAATATCCATATTATAAGATATACCCACCATGGAACTTTTAAAAGCCAATTTCCAACTGCGCTCCAGACAGTAACTATAAACATAATAAATGCCATAGCATCTATACGAATCATTGCATTGCTACAATCACAATTGTGATCCTCACAAGATTTTTTAATTACAGCCTTTCTCTTTTTTGCCATTTTTCACCCCCTTTCATATATTAATAAAAGTATTTCAAAATATATTCTATAAAATAATTCTTAGTTTTTATAGGTTTTTGTTTTTAAAGAATTAATTACTTAACCTGCTTCATTTCTTTCCAAGCTAATTCAAACATTTGTTCAAGTGATTGAGCAAAGAACTCTGTATTAATCCAAACTCCTATGTCATAATTTGGATGGAATTTTTCATCATCCAAAAGCATAAACATTATTTGATTTGAATCTACAATTGTAAATCTTGCCTTTATCTTTTCCATATTTCTAACTTCTGCAACTTTCTTCAATTCTCTTGCAACTTTTATATTGTTATTATTTACGGGTGCAGCAATTCTTATTCTAACTCCCCTCTTTTTTGATTTTTCAAGAACAGGCATTAAAGCTTCCAATTTTCTATTCAATCCTTCTGCAGTTGTAACAATTGTGACTGTTTTTTCAGCATCTCTAATCATCATATCTAGATGATTGTACAAATTTTGCCTTCCTTTTAAACTTCCAGATAATTCACTTGGTTCGACAAATTTTATTCCCTTTGTGAATAATCCATTTAATTCTTCCAAAACCTCATCATCTTTTAATGTTTCAAGTCTTTTTGTTCTTTCTTGAGCATATTTTACAAGATTTTTCTTTACCCTCTCAACAACTTCTTCAGGTTTTAAAGCAACAAATTTTATTGGTTTTCCTAATTTCATTACAATAAAACCTTTTTTTTCAAGGCTTTCTAAAATATCATAAGTTCTTGAACGAGGAACATCTGAAATATTGCTCAATTCTCCTGCTGTTGAAGTTCCCCTTGATAACAATGCAGTCCAAACTTTTACTTCATATAGATTTAAATCAAAAATCTTTCTTAATCTGCTTAGGAATTCATCTTTAACTATCATTTTGATATTTTTTATTGGAGCCTCTCCCTTTTAAAGTTTGTTATAATAAAAGAGTAAATTGATTGAATTACTTATCGGTAGTCATTTTTTGATAAATAATTCCAATCTCTCCCCCTTTATCTTTTATTTTAAAGTTCTCTTTATTTTTAAATGTTTCCTTGCCAGTTGTAACAAAGTTCAATTTTTTTGAATTTGTTCTTTCTTTTATAAATTCTTTTTTATATTCGAGGATTTTTTGAAGTTCCTTGTCTTCAGTTTTTATAAATAATTCAATTTTATTTTTCTTCACTAATCCTAATTTTTTTCTAAATGCTTGAACTTGTCTGGATATCTCTCTTGAATATCCTTCTGATTCCAGTTCTGGAGTTATATTTTTATCAAGTTCAACCTTTAATTCTCCTTCATCATTAATTAAAATCTCTTTTACATTTAATTGTGATTTTAATATTTCAATTATTTCTGTATTAAAATCGATTTGTTTTCCGTGTATTATTGCTTTTTGTAAAGGCCATTTCAATCCAATTTGAGATTTATCTCTCTCTGCCAATCCAAGTTCAATTAATTTCATTGCTAATTCCATTTCTTTTTCAAGTTCTAAATTTATTTTATTTTCTTCTTGTTTTGGCCAGTTTGAAAGATGAACAGATTTTTTTGAGAATTCTTTGTTAACATACTCAGAAATGTATGGTGCAAAAGGCGCAAGCAAAAGTGCAATTTTTTCAAGGACTTCTTTTAAAATTTCTTTAGTGTCTTCTCTTTCTCTGGTTATTTTAATATACCCTCTTGAAAAATTATTTACAATAAAATTATTTATTTTTTCAAAAGGTTTGTTTAATTCATAATTATTTAAATCAATTGTAACTTCTTTTATTAAATTATTTAATTTACTCAATATCCATTTATCTTCAATTTTTTGAGGGCCTTTTTTTGATTCTAATTGTTTGTAATAGCTATGACAATTATATAGAACATTTAGAAACCCTAAAACATTTTCTTTCATCAATTCATAGGAAAATCTTTTTTGATTTCCAACATCTGATGTAAAAAATTGCAATCTTACAGCATCAACTCCTGCCTGGTCAATTATTTCTCTAGGTTTGATTATATTTCCTTTTGATTTTGACATTTTCTCCCCTTTTTCATCAACAATATGCCCCATACAAATTACATTTTTGTACGCAGGCTTGTCAAATAAAATAGCTCCAAGTACATGTAAAGTATAAAACCATCCTCTTGTTTGATCAATCGCTTCTGCAATATAATCATAGGGGTATCTTTTTTCGAATTCTTTTTTATTCTCAAACGGATAATGGAATTGTGCAAACGAGGAGCTTCCAGAATCATACCAGCAATCAATCACATCAGGAATTCTTTTCATTTCTTTTCCACAAGAGCATTTTAATTTTATTTTATCAATCCAAGGTTTATGCAAGTCTAATTTTTCTTTTGGAAATTTAATCGCCTCTTTTTTTAATTCTTCAATGCTTCCAATTGCTTTTTCTTTGCCACATTCACATTTCCATATGGGCAGGGGGGTGCCCCAAAATTTAAATCTAGATAAAGCCCAATCTTTTGCCCCTTCTAGCCATTTTCCAAATCTTCCTTCTTGAATATGTGATGGATACCAGTTAATTTCTTGATTTAATTTCATTAATTTTTCTCTAATTGAACTTACATCAATAAACCATGAATTAATTCCATAATATAGCAAGGGAGAATCACATCTCCAACAAAAAGGATAATCGTGACTTATTCTTTCAACCTTGAATAAAAGGTGTCTTTTCTTTAAATCCTCTTTAATATCTTTTTCTGCTGATTTGACATATTTTCCCCTTATAAATTCAGGAGTGTTATCTAAGAATTTTCCATCCTGTCCAACAGTATGGACTTCAGGTAAACCAATTTTTTTCCCAAGATTATAATCATCTTCACCATACATAACCGCTGTATGAACAATGCCTGTTCCATCTTCTGTTGTTACAAAGTCTGCCCCAACAATTTTATAGGAATTCTCTGATTGTAATTCTTTTATCTCATAAAGAGGTTCATATTCTAATCCCACTAAATTTTTTCCTTTTAATTTTTCTATTACTTCGCATTGTCCTTTTAATAAACCAATTTTTTCTTTCCCAAGGATTAATTTATCTCCATCAGAAAGTTTTACCTTAACATAATCTATTTTTTCGCCGACTGCAAGAGCAACATTTCCTGGAAGAGTCCAAGGAGTAGTTGTCCATGCAAGAATATACTCATCTTTTTTTCCTTTCACTTTAAAAGCAATATAAACTGATTCTTCTTGAACTTCTTTATATCCCTGTGCAACTTCGTGGCTTGATAAAGGGGTCCCACAACGAGTGCAAAAAGGAAGAACTTTATATCCTTCATATAATAATTTTTTATTATACAATTCTTTTAGACTCCACCATACGCTTTCAATATAATTATTGTCTAATGTGATGTAAGGATTCTCCAAGTCAATTAAGTAGTTTAATTCTTCTGTGGATTTGTTCCAATCTTCTATATTTGAGAAAACATCTTCTCTGCATTGTTTAATGAATTTATCAATCCCATATTTTTCAACTTCTTTTTTAGACTCAAGTTTGAGTTTTTTTTCAACTTGCACTTCTACAGGTAATCCATGGCAATCCCATCCTCCTTTTCTGGGAACAGAAAAACCATTCATATATCTAAATTTGCATATTATATCCTTAAATGTTCTTGCTTCAAGATGATGCAATCCAGGGGGAGCATTTGCTGTTGGGGGCCCCTCTAAAAAACTGAAAAGAGGTTTTTTTGGATTGTCTAAAACAGATTGTTTTATCTCTTTCTTGTGCTTCTTCCATATTTCTCTTGCAACTTTTTCTACTTCCTTAAAGTTATACATTTTCTAAAATTCAATAGAATAACTAGTTTTTAAGATTTTGGAAATGAAAAAGTATGCACTGAAAATATATGTTTTTAAAATTTGTTTAAAATCGGTTTTTGTTGTTAAAAGAATAATTGCTACTAGGACAATTAGTTTGATGATTTTCAGCAATCCCTTTTTTAACACCATAGATTTCCTTGATTATAAAATCTTTATATTCTCCAACTATCTTATGAGCAATATGCTTATTTGTAATTTTATCATAAATCATTTGTCCCTCTATTTTTATTTTCCAGTCCTCTTTATCATAGGGGTCAAATGAATAAATTGTTCTTACAAAACCATTTGTCTTTAAATCTCCAAGACATTCTAATGTAAATATTGTTGAATTTGCTCCGTTACTTATTTGGTCTTCCATTTTTGCAAAGAATATTTTTTTACCTTTTTCTCTATTTTTAATATTTGCAAATCTTCTTGTTGCATTATATAAATCAACTTCTAATTTTGATAAGTTATCTCTAGATGTCATCTTTATCCAAAAATCTTTGTCAAAAGACTGTTTTTTTTAATTTTTTTCTTCAAACTTTCAATCTCTGCATCTTTTTCTTTAAGTTGCGTCTTATAAGTATTTAGCATTAATCTTTCTGTTGGAAGAATTTCTATAGCAGTTTCATATGTTTTATTAACATGTTCTTTAATAGTTTCAAGAGCAGATTTATATTCGTTAGCCATATCCCATAATCCATTAATTACAACTCCATATTTTTCTCTATCAAAAAAATTGCTTGTCTCATCCATAATCTCAAGATGATTTTGTAATTGCTCTTCTGTTTCAGTTTCTGTCTCTCCTGATTCTCTTATTTTTATAAAACCAAGACCATTTGTTACATCATTACATATTCCAAGTTGTAATGTGAGTCCATCACATATAATAAGGAATTCTCTCTGCCCATTTCTATCCCTATAGAAGTTTGGGATAAAACTGTATTTTAACACATCTCTTTTTGCAAATGATTGGGTATACATTGAATGCTCTGTGTATTTTTTTGGTTCGACATCGTTTATCATAACAATTTTTTATAATCAGATATTTAAAAACATTTGTATTTGTTACTTTTATTAAATTAATACAAATAATGCCTATTTAATATTGGAAATTCTTAAAAACTATTTTTTCCTTCATTACCTTATGAATGCAGATTTAGTGAATAAACTAAATGAACTCCCCTGGTTGGACAGAAAAAAGTTTGCTGAATATAAAGAGAATATGCTTAATGATAGAGATTTTGCTGTTAGATATGGGATGAGTGAAGAAGATTATAACACCCTAAATCCAGAAAAAGTTTCTGAAGCAGAAGAAAAAATTTACAACGAACTGTTTGGAAAAAAGAATCCAATAAGAAATTAAATTTATATCTTACTCAAAGATTTTTAGAAATTCTTTCTCCAAGAAGTGCAATTCTCCAGGAATTATTATGCAGTAAGGTTTTTGCACACCAGAAAATTCTCTAATTTCATCTAAATCTCTATACATTATTTTCTGTCTTTTTGTTCCTAAACATTGGCAGACAACTAATTTTTTTAATTTAACTTCGTGCTTTTTTGCTGATTTTTCAAGCTGTTCAATTGCTTTTTTTATATCAAGTCCAATATCAATAAGAATTAGAGTGTGTGCTTTTATAGATAAATTGTCGCGTACAATTTCCATAAAGCTATCAGGTTCATAAGATTGTTTCCAATAAGGCATTGAAGTTATTTTTCCAAACTTGTAAAGTTGAAGACCTGTCTCAGCTATAGCATCAAGTATGGATGCATTATTCATTACTCTGTACTTAATACCAGAGGCAATTGCTTCTTGAATGAGTGTTATATGTGTTGTAGCAGTTAATGGGCTTCCATAAACGAGCAAAGCAACATCCATCTTCTTAGCTTCATCAACTATTTCAAGACTCTCAACTTTTTCTCTGTTTGCTGGTGTAAACTTTTTACCAATTTCATCAATTAAAGCTTGATTTGTGTAGGGAAAATCAACAGTGTATGTATCAAGATAAACACGTTTGCATCTCTTTAATATCTCAATAGCTTCTTTTGAAATGTTTCTTTCATTTAATCCTAAACCAATTAAGTATAGCATGAAAAAAAATAGTAAATTTGGTTTATTAATTTACCTCTATCTTCTTTAATAGATATATTCTGCTACAATTATACTTAAAAGTAAAACAGCTTATTCATTTTTACAATGAGCGAATGGATTTCAGAATCAAAATGTTATTTTTTAAATGCAGATATTTTTTATAAAGATGGGAAAAAATGGAATCTTTCAAATCCAATTCAATTAAATAAAGGAGAAATTCAAGAGATTGGTGCAAGTTTTTTTGAAAAGCCAATTTCAAAAATTGAAACAAAATTAGATGAAGTTGAACCCTTAACAATTAGATTAAATATTCAAGAAGGCAATTATATTATAACGCAATTGAATTTAGGTATAAGAAACTCTACTAACATTAGTTATATCGGAGAGCATTACCATGCTAATAGGAAAGGTAGTACTGATGATTCTGAAAGATTTTTCTTTAATAATGAACATGAACCTTCCGGATTTGATTCTCCTGGATTTGGAGTTGGTGGAGGATGGCCAGAATTAAAATCTCCTTTTATCATAGAAGATATTAAATTTTATCTTAATAATCTAAGTAAATTTAGACCAGAAATATCAAATAACCTGAAAAAATGCATATCTCTTCTAGAAGAACATTTCAAGAATCCAATTACTAAATAAGATTAATCTTAAAAACCTCCTCTCCATATTACATCCATGAATGCAGGTGTATACTCAATTTTAAGTGTAATAATAATTTCTTTGATTTCTCTTATTGGGATATTATTCATTTTTTTAAAGAAAGACAAACTCAACAATCTACTTATTTTTCTTGTTTCTCTTGCAGCAGGTTCATTGCTTGGAGGGGCATTTTTGCATTTAATTCCAGAAATAATTGATGGAACAGGATTCACTTTCAGTATTTCTCTCCTAATTCTTGGAGGAATAATACTCTTTTTTGCAATTGAAAACTTTATTCATTGGAGACATTGTCACATTCCAACTTCTAACCAACATCCGCATTCATTAGGGGCAATGAATATAATAGGAGATGGAATTCATAACTTTACTGATGGTTTAATAATTGCAGCTTCATATTTTATAGGTATTCCAGTAGGAATAGCCACAACTCTTGCAGTAATACTCCATGAAATACCTCAAGAAATAGGGGATTTCGGTGTTTTGCTTTATGCAGGATATTCCAAAAAGAAAGCACTTTTCTTTAACTTCCTTTCAGCACTAACAGCAATTCTTGGAGCACTTGTAGGAATAATCTTCTCAGCTAAATCAACAGTATTTGCATATATTGTTATGCCTATTGCAGTCGGGGGGTTTCTATATATTGCTGGAAGCGATTTAATACCCGAGATACATAAGAAGCAGGATAAAGCATTTCCATTCAAAAATCTTATAGGAATCTTATTGGGTATATTGATAATGTATGGGCTGACTTTGATTGAGATTGCTTGAAATTAATTACTCATACCTCTCTTTAATCTATTAATTATCCCTCACAGTTCATTTATTATGCTTAACTTATTGTGGTAATATATTAACCCCGCATGATTTTACATAGATAATAATTATCTTCCCTTCAATACTTCCAGCCCTTCAATGCAGTCCTCAACTCTATTTGGACTTTCACAGACAATTGTAATGTTTTTGTCTTTAGGAATATTGTCAAATAATTCCTTCCATTGTTCTTTTTTCAGATTAATATGGTTTCTTTCTCCTTTTTCTGTATATTCAATTCCAGAAAAATGGCAATGCCAATTTTTCTGTGAAAATAGCTTTTTTATTTTTTCATAATCCACTTTTTTATCTCTTGCTAAAATATGTGCAAAATCAATGCAAAAACTGCACCCTGTTTCTTTTGACAATCTTGATATTTCCTCAATGCTTCCAAACACGTTTATTTTTCCCATTGTTTCAGGGCATAATTCAACTTCCCATTTTTTTTCTTTTATAATTTCCATCATCTCAAGAATTCTTTTCTTTATGTTCTGAAAAGTTTCTTCTTTATCTTTGGATTTTCCATAGTATCCAGGATGAAATACAATGTTTTTTGCTTCAAGATAATGCCCGATTTCACAACATTTCAAAATCCTTTGCATGCTTGCATGAATCTTTGCTTTTTCTTCTGAGTTTAAATTGACAAAATAGGGTGCATGAATGCTCAATTCAATTTTATTTTTTTTTGCTAGCTTTCCAATTTTTTCAGCTTGTTCTTTATTCATATAAACTGAATGAGTAAATGCAACTTCACAGTTTCCAAACTTCACTCGATTAAATTCCTCTAAGATTTCTTCAGCTTCTTTCACACCTCCCATACCAGAAGGCCCTATTTTTATAATCCCCATAATTATATAAAGTTTAAACCAGTTTATATTTTTAATTGAGGTTTAAAAATGAAGTGGAAAATAGAAAAAAAACTTCTAACAAGAGAATTTGAATTTGGAAGTTTTATTGAAGCAATTGAATTTGTTAATAAAGTTTCTTCTCTTGCAGAAAATATAGACCACCACCCAGATGTTTTAATTCATTCTGAAAACAAAGTTAAAATTATGCTTTTTACGCATTCAGAAAACAAACTTACATATAAAGATTATTCTCTTGCAGAAATGATAGATAATTTATTTGGAGAATAATAATTTATATCCATTGATATCCTTCTCTATCCAGGTAATCGATAAGGGGTTTTAACTCAGAAATAGAACGTGCTTTTTGCTTAAATTCTCCGTAAAATTCAACATATTTTTTTCCCCATTCTGTATAAAATGTACATATATCATTTGTTGTTGTATGTGGATTTTTTACCGCATTATTGTCTTTATTAAATATCTCTGCTAATTTATTCTTATAGGGTTTGTCAGAGAAATTCTTTGAAACCTCCTCCATTATTTTTCAAGTTCTTTATTATTTTCTTCTTCCATATTTTTTTTTCAAGAATTGTTATTTTTAAGCTTATCTATTAGTTTTATTTTAAAGACTCTTTCTTTTTATTTTCTTTATTGGATTTTCCTTTTAAGCTCATTGAAGTTACAATTGCAATAAATAGAAAAGTTAAAAGAAGTGCATCATTTTTAAAAATAAGATTTAGTATTGCTCCAATACCGCAAAGAAAAATTAGAATTAAAAACCATTTTCTTCCTTTTTTTAATTCTTCCTTAGTATTTTTTGCAAGAAGATTTCCAATTGGAATGCCTAAAGCAAGCACACAAATTCCAAGTATTATTTTTAGTATCTCTTGCATAAAAAAATGAATAAAAAAGAGTTTTTATAGTTTTTTAATCTTCTTTTTTTAATCTCTTTAAATAAAAAATATATCCAGTTCTTTTTCTAGATCGACTTTCTCGCCATTGTTTAATCTTGCTACAAGACAATTTTTTGTTTTTCTGGATTTTTCTATTTGCTCAAAACTTACATTTCCTTTTTCCCAAAGAATTTTATCCCTTCTTTTAGGTATTTCTTTTATTTCAGCATTATATAAATCATCATCTGCAATTACAAAGCTATAACAGCATCTAGATGGTGTTTGATATATTAAAACTCCTGGCATAAAATTTTATATTATAAGGGTATTTAAGGATTGTTAGGATTTATTATTAATATTTTCTTTTCTATTCCTATTTCTAATATTTTTTCTCTTAACTTCTTTCCATAAAAAATAAACTACAAGCAGTATTATTATTGCAATAATTCCCCAGGAAATATGTTCTGAATATTTTCTTATTGTCTCCCAGTTATTTCCCAAAATCATCCCAAAATAAATTAAAAAGGAGTTCCAAATTCCTGCACCAAGAATAGTATAAAAGATAAATTTTTTAAGATTCATTTTTCCAATCCCGGCAGGAATAGAAATAATATGCCTCACAACAGGAATAAATCTTCCGATAAAAATAGTTAATTCTCCTTTTTTAGAAAACCATTTTTCTGCATTAATCAGATGCTTTTTATTTAAAAGAAAATATTTTCCATATTTTAGTACAAATTTATTTCCACCATATTTTCCAAGGTAGTAAGAAAGTAATGAACCGATTAAACTCCCAAGAGTTGAAGATATTGCAACAAGCAAAAAAGTCATCTCTTGCTTTGCAATTAAAAAACCTGCAAAAGGAAGAACTAATTCAGAGGGAATAGGGAAAATCATACTTTCAAGAATCATTAAGAAAAATACTCCAAAATATCCAAGTAAAGAAATTGCTTCAATGCAAAACAAGGCAATTTGTCCAAGCAAGTTTGATAAAATATCCATATTTATTTGAATTAAATTTAGTTTTTATATTTTTTAGGATAAAAAATTATCCCTCATATTTAATTATTTTTTTGTAAACCTCTTTATTTAGGTTGATTATTATAAATCTATATTATTTGTGAGCAAAAACCATTTAAATAAATTGTTAATATTAGTTTAATGTTTCAAAAATATTTAATAATTGCAAGCAAAAAGGATAAAGCTGGAATGAATATCTCCTCTCAGCTTTCACAATTCAGAAAAAATCCAATACTTTCTTCATTAGGAAATAAACCAAATTTTGATTTTTATCTTGTTGAAGATGAAATTATTTATACAGAAAATTTAGATTTAAAGAAAATAAATGAATATGATTTTATAATTTTTGCATCAAAACATAAATCAGAAAAAAAGGAAAAAACACTTTCAGTTCATTCTCCAGGGAATTTTAGAACAGCAGATTTAGGGGGAGAAAAAGAAAAAGTTTGCCCTTCTTCAGCATTATTTAATAAATTTATTTTTACAAAATTAGAAGAAAATGCAAAAAATTCTAAAATAGATTATAATGTAACTCTTGAATGCACTCATCATGGACCATTAATTTCAAAACCCTGCGTTTTTATTGAAATCGGTTCTACAGAAACAGAATGGATTGACAGACGTGCAGGATTTATCATAGCAAAAACAATTCAAGAGACAATCGAACAATTTAAAGAAGATAAATATAGGGAAATCGCTATCGGTATTGGAGGACCCCATTATTGTCCAGGTTTTAATAAATTGCAATTAAAATCAAATGTTGCATTTTCTCATATAATTCCTCAATATGTAATGCCTATAACAGAAAAAATTATTCTTGAAGTAATAAAAAAAACAGTTGAATCAGTAGATTTTGTTGTATTAGATTGGAAAGGAGCAGGGAAAAGTGAGCAAAGGCAGGATTTAATCGATATTCTTGAAGAGAATAATATTCAATGGAAAAAAACAAGTGACATTGATAGATAATATTTAATTTAAAAAAATTTTTGATTTTTATTTTTAAAGTTTTTTGATAAATTAAAAATAAGAATAAGTTTTTAAATTTCTAAATAATTTTGTTATTATTAAAAATAAAATCGGGTAAGAATGGAAAAAGAGGAGAAATTAAAAGAAGAAGCAAAGAGAATTAGTGTAAAAGAGGGCTCTTTTTACAATGTAATGGAAGGAATGGGGGTCCGTTATATTACGCCTTATGCCCTTTCAATTGGCCTTTCCAATAGTTTAATAGGATTTTTGGCTGTTTTCCCTACTTTAATTGGAAATCTTCTTAGGATTTCTTTAAATAAATTTTATTATAAAAATGAAAGAAAAAAAATTGTTTTACCTTTTGTATTTACCCAAGCATTTTTCTGGATCCCTCTTATTTTAGTGGGTGCAGCTTATTTTTTCTTAGGACTTAAATTGGTTACAGCATCAATTCTCTTAATTGCTTGTTATTCAGTTATTATTATTGCAGGAGTTTTAGCAAGTCCTGCTTGGACTTCTTGGATGCAAGATTTAGTTGAAACTAATCGGGGGGAATATTTTAGTAAAAGAAATAGGATAACAGGTATTTTTTTGTTAATTTCTATGTTATCAGCAGGATTAATTCTAGATTCTTTTGAAGGTAAAAATCTTTTTTTTGGATTTGCGATAATCTTTTGCATTGCTTCTATTGGAAGGCATATCTCTTTTTATTTTCTTAAAAAACAATACGAACCAAAAGCTGTCAAAGATGAGAAAGCTTATTTTAGTTTTTTTAAATTTATAAAAAAAATGCCCTCTAATAATTTTGGGAGATTTGTTATCTTTGTTTCTATAACTTCTTTTGCTGTGGCAATAGCATCACCGTTTTTTTCAGTATACATGCTAAAAGAGTTAAATCTTTCTTATTTTGCTTTTACAATAATAAATTTGAGTTCTTTGATATCCCCTATAATTTTTCTGCCTTTAATAGGAAAGATTTCAGATAGATTTGGGACAGTTAGAATTATGAAATTATCCGGTTTTTTAATTGCATTTGTTCCTTTGCTCTGGATTTTTTCAATTTACCTTATTAAATTTAACCCGATTATTTTAGTTTCATATCTTTTTATTATAGAACTTTTTTCAGGTTTTGTTTGGGCTGCCTTTAATTTGGCACATAGTAATTTTATTTATGATGCTGTTACAAAACCGAAGATAATCCTATGTTTTACATATTTTAGTTTTCTTAATGCAGTTGGAGCTTTTTTTGGGGGAGTAATTGGAGGTCAGATTTTAAATTTCACTTCATTATCTTTATTTGGATTAAATGGCATACTTTTGGTTTTTTTAATAAGCTTTATTTTAAGATTAGTTCCATCAATACTTATAGGATCAAAATTAAAAGAGGTTCGCCCAGTTGATAAAGGGCCCTTGGCTATATCATTCGAAATAAGGCAAAAATTTGAATCTCTTTTTGGAGCAATATCCAATTATTCATCAAGACCAAAATAATTTTTTTAGATAAGTATTTTATCAGAATATCCAATAATGCTCTTTAGTGTTTATTAAAAATGTCTAGGAAAATTAATTTTAAAATAAATAATTTATTGTAACAATCCTTTTAAACAACCATTTTTATGTAATTACTATGAAATTAAGAAAACTTTTTCTTGGTGTAGGATTATGTGCTTTACTTGCATCTCCTAACAAAACGTTTTCTCAGGAAAATCCAGAAAATGAAATTGGCCATACAGGATTTTACCCTGGATTTGAAGTTGGATATGTTATTAATAAAACAATACAAAATAATATTGTAGATTTAAACTTTGAAAACACTCGTGGGATAACCCTTGGGATTTATGTTCATAATAATAAATTTCAAGTGGGTTATATAGCAGAAATTAATAGAAAAGATAAGGAAGGAGATTTTTCAGGGAATTCAATAGATTTAGGCAAGGTTGGAATGGAAATAGAATATTTTCCTATTGAAATAAAGAAAATTAAACCATATATTGGTTCAGAAGTAAAATATGAAGATGAAACTCTTTTTATAGCAAATCAAAATAAAGACCCTGTTCAAAGAGGAGTTGGGTTGGAATTAAAATTAGGAACAGAAATTAAACCTTTACCCTACAGAAAAATTAGAGGTTATTTGGAGTTCGGGTACAATTTATCCTTTGCTAAAAAGTCTAAAAATTATCCTAAAAATCCTAAAATAATAAGAGATAAATTTCTTATGGTTGCAGGAATAAAATTTTAATTATTTCTAAACAAATTTCAAGTTACAATTAGAGTCACAAACGCAGGTTTTATCTCCATCATTGACTGCGTCACCATTTATATTACAAATCCACCTTATATCTGGGAAATGCCCCTTGCATGCATTATCTTCTATGCATCCTTTTTTTATTTTAGAAACATCTTCATTTAACATAATTAATTCTGTGGATAATACTTCCTTATCTGTTTGACATTGTTCCATATCTTCAACAGCCTGATTTTTAAGCTCTCTTACATTATCCAGAATTGATTCTAAGGCATCGTTTTGTTTTTTAAGTTGTAAATTTTTACTGTAAACTATTCCTGCAATTATGCATATAAGAACTGTAATAGCAATTAAACTCCAAATAAGCACCTCTTTCTTTTTTGGCATATATATTAATTACATAACTCAATTTAAATAGATTTCGAAATTTTTAGAGGTTTAATCTTCCCTTTTTCTTCTTGAATATTTAAAAGTTTTTTTAAAAGCATATTTTCTCTTCTTAGAGTTTCATTTTAAATAAGTTTTTATTTTAATTCTGTCTTAAACGATAGACATTTCTTAGAGGAGAAGAGACAGTTATATTCTTTATCTGATAAGTTGGAACGCTGATTTCAGACTGCACAGTTGTAAATGGTCCTGCTTCATTGTCTGCTGCTTCAAGAACATATGTATTTCCTGGCTTCAACCAAGTTGTCTCAATTGTTAATATCCCTGCATTTTCATACACTCTGTGTCCATATGGTTTTGCAAGCGGTTCTCCAATAAAATTTGTTTCTGCAGGCCATTTAACAGACTTCCAATACGCTTCTATTACAGTATTTCCTCGAAAATAATTTGGAACATCTATTGTTGCATTCGGAAATTTTTCTAATATTGCACACGGTTCTGTCACTGTTCCAGAACTTGCAGTCGCCCCTGCACGTAGCCATTCTATTGCGCTCATTTGTCCACAACCAGATTCAGCATTAGTAATCATTCCAGCACAGGAAGTTAGGTGATCAGCAATAGTTCCAGGGATATATGTGTTTGTATAAATATTTGATACGCTTGGCAAACCTGTAAAATAGAAAAGCACATCATTTTTGTTACTAATAGATGTTGCACTTACTATGAGCGGATTAATTTTAGTATCTGCAACATTAAAATTACTTACGAGCCATTGACATTGTCCAGCACTAGTACAACGCATATCTCGTCCACCTGAATCTCCTGTTATCATCAGGTATGCTGTTCCAGAAGGAAATGTTTTATCTGAATTAATACCACGATTAATTAATTCTTGTGCATCAGCAAGATTTGTAGCTGCAATCATCATTGTTGGACGAAAATTTAAATCAGTCCAGGGTGAGACTGAATTGTAGTTGTTAACATAAGGGTTTGTAGTGCCCGATGTTACGTTAGTATTATAACAATTTCCACTTCCTGTTCCTGTATTCTTCCACCCAAAAGATATTGCACTCGTTATAGAAACATCACTTGAACCATCATGATCGGTAGCAAATGGTTCTACCCAAGTTATTGCAATTGCTTGAATATCATTTCTTTCTTGAAGTTCTGAATCTATTTGTTGCTGTTTTAAAAGATTAAAACTTGGACCATTCATATATCTTACACCAGTAGGCATGCTTATGTGTATAACATTTGCTGATGGAATTCCACGGGCAGTTACATAATAATTTCCAATCTGGACAGAGAGAGGATCATTATCATTAATAATAACAGCCAATTCTGCAGCAGTTATGCCTGTTTTCGGAAGAATTATTTCTCTTCCTCCACTAGTATATAAAATTTCAACTCCTGTTAATGTTGAACCTCCATCGCAAGCATTATTTACACAAGTATTTGGAGCAGCACAAGGTAATGTTCCTGTCATTGTAACTGTTGTACCACAATTAGTTGTAACACTTCTACTTCCACAAAATGTATTCAAAGCAGGAGTATAACTTGTAACAGTACAAGCTTGACAAGCATTATTTACACAAGTATTTGG
>JAKLDD010000039.1 GCA_022703705.1 Nanobdellota archaeon | reverse complement strand
AAGAAATCTTTCTACATTCCTAGAAATACCAAAATATTTTCAAAAAGTCCAAAACACTAAATACCCAGAGGGGAGGACATTTCTATCTTGGAGAAAGGCGGACATTTCTATCTTGGATTGACACCCCCACACTAACCTTTGGTTAGTCGTGGAGCGAAGCGGGGTTGACCCCCACACCCAGCAAAGTTTTTGAGTGTTAAACATTATTTGTAAATTCAATATTCAAATTAAATTATTATATAACAAATATATATCACTCTCCGGTTAAAAATATAATTTTTAACCTTAAACTTTCTGGGTGTGGGGGTCAACCCCTGCCTACCGGCAGGCAGGCCCACACCCAATAGATGATTATTACAACTAAAAATTGATTTCTTTCGGATCATTCGGATTGTTCGAATTGTTTGGGTTACGTCAGTATAAATTTGCATATTTAAAAAAGGAGGGGACCTTCCTCTAGGTTTCTACCCACCCTCCTTTATATTCGTTCTCACATTTCTTTCTCCTTTTTTTAAAAATTTTATTTGTTCAAGTATCGCGCAAATTTTCCAACACGCCGATTAAAATCATCGCGCTAAAAGCAGCACCACAAAACGAATTATTATTTATCGCTTGTGGCAGCCCCATGTGTATAATCTCATCGAATATATACACAAGAAGAAAAACCAAAATAATTGTTATAAATACTTTCAAATTTCACCTCCTTTCTAAGGTTTCATCCGTGGCCCAAATATCAATCGAATATCCGAAACATCATCTCCGGATTTTATTTTCATGATATATTCACCTTTCTCCAGATAGAGAAAGTCACTATCAAAAATCAATACACCAACAAAGGTGGCGCCTCCTTGTGAGAAATTATGAGAAACTTCTCGCCAAGTATTTGGAGCCTTATATACTTCAATTACTGCTCCACCTAGTTGTTCAGCCCGGAAATAAGCACCAAATTCATTTTCGACAATCACCGGTTTTAACTGATGATGTCGATAGCCAATATGCACACCAGAATAAAATTTATTCTGGTAGATGTATACCACATCAAGATTCCAATCAAAAGCATTCGCAACTGTTGGAACTAGTATAACCGCCAAAACTAATAAAGTCATAACTATTTTTTTCATTTCTTTCTCCTTTTTCGTTATTCCCAATATACGACAAAAGCTAAACAAGCAAGATAAATTATCAAAACATTCGTCACGCGCTGAGGATCAAAACCTGACCCAAATAGACTAATACGATTAAACAAAAGATCTATAGCAATAATTATATTTCCTAAAGTAATTCCCTTTAAAACTTTTTTCATTTCTTTCTCCTTTTATTTTGATCTTTTTTTATTTAATAATTCCACGGCAATCATCATCGCAACATCCATTACAAATAATGTAATTTGTTGAAAAGTATTTTCCGCCAAAAAAATACAAAGCAAAAAAAATATACTGTTTATAATTATGCAAATTTTAAAATTATCCATAATCTACTCTCCTTCAAAAATGTGATTTATATATTTGACTGTCAAAAGACAGATTTTCAATGTTCAAAATAAAAACTTTTTCAAGCTTTTAGGTTTCAATATTATAACATACAACTGAAGTGATGTCAACCCCTGCCTACCGGCTGTCGCTCCAATATGATAATGTCCTAGTACTGCAAAATAGAAATGTCCGCCCTGGGTAATTTAGGTCATTAATAAACAAAGAAAAACATGATAGTATCAAAACAATAAAAA
>JAKLDD010000038.1 GCA_022703705.1 Nanobdellota archaeon | reverse complement strand
TTCAAAAAAATTAAAGGGAAAAATAAGCGGGACAGAAGTTGCACTTTCAATAGCAAGTGGAGATGGAAAAGAACATATGGCTTTAATTTCTGCATTAATTAATTTACCAGTTGGAATAAGATTTGCAGCATTAACCAAAGAAGGGGTGTTGGATTTGTAATTTTGTAACTCTTCTTTAAATTACAATAATTATTAAAAACAGAATTCTGTTAGTTTTTTTATGATTGCCTATAATGATATTTACGAAGCAGCCAAAAGACACCTGCTGGTTTCTTTTGTAAACTTCCTCAAATTACAGAACAGCAATTTTCAAACACCTAGACAAAATTGCAAGCTGCTTCAGGAGATAATAAGATGATTACCTATAATGATATTTATGAAGCAGCAAGAAAAGAAAGATATTCTGAACAACTTCAGTCAATACCAAAAAATTTTGTTGTAGAAGTTGCAAAATATTTGAAAGATAAAAAGGAAATTGCATCAAAGAATAATGATGATTTTTCTGATGTTATTATAAAAACTAAGAAACAGTTGGAAAATGCAATTACTTTATTTAAGGAATTTATAATAAGAAGGAGAAAGAAAATTTTAAATTTAGTTCTTGTTGCAACTGAAACTGGAATTTCAAAGCAAGATTTTGAAAATATGTTTGCAATAGAGAAAGAACTTTTTGAAGAGCTTATGAATTGCATGGATAATTCAGACAAAAAACTTAACGAAATTCTTAATGAAAATACTATTCAAATAGAAAAAATGAATGAGCTCATACTTTTTTTAGATAATGTAGATGAATTTTTGGGATTGGATGGGGAGAAAATGGGCCCATACTCAAAAGGAGAGATTGCAAATATTCCAAGAGAAATTGCAAAAATACTTTCTGATGGGGGAAAAGCAGAAATTATTCTAGAAAAATAAGTTTTATTAACCTGTTAATTTTGAATATACCATGAAAATAAGTTTAAGTAGATTAATTGCAGGATGGGCATTTATGCTTGCAGGTATTTTATTTATAATTTTAAGTATTTTTACTGCATGGTGGATGATTTTTTATGGAATTATTTTATTGGGTATTGGAATTGCGCTTCTGCTTAACAAGCACGAGGATGTGATTGAAAAAAGGAAAGATTTAAAGGAAAAGGAGTATTCTAAATAATCAGAAAAAATGGCAAACAAAGAAATCATCGTAACAACTGCATTTGATGTCCCCGGGAAAAAAATTGCAAAAGTTTTGGGTATTGCAAGAGGGAACACAGTTAGGTCAAGAAATTTGGGAAGAGATATTGCCGCTGGATTTAAGAATTTAATGGGGGGAGAAATTAAAGTTTATACTGAAATGGCAGCCCAGTCAAGAGATGAAGCATTGAATAGGATGATTAACGATGCAATAAAGATGGGGGCAGATGCAATTATTGGATTTAGATTTACAAGTTCCACAGTAATGCAAGCATCTTCTGAAATTTTGGCTTATGGAACTGCTGTGAAGTTGGGATAAAGAATATAGAAAAAAGCCTCTAGACACTCAATAAATTTCGATCTAGATTCTTGCTTCGCAAGCCTCCAGAGAGATTTGAACTCCCGACCTACTGCTTACAAGGCAGCCGCTCTACCACTGAGCTATAGAGGCATAATAGAACAAATAAATAATTACTTTAAAAGATTTCGTATTTTACAATTATTTGCTTTTTTCAATTTTCAGCATTCGTATCTCGCATAAAGAAAGAGGATATATTTTTTTAAGAATAAGGCTTAAATCTTTTTGCAATCGGTTTTTTAAAACAATATCAAATATTTTTTCAGATGTTTTATCTTTCAAATATTGAATTATTTCTTCCTTTGCTTTTTCTCTCAATGCTTTTTTTACCTCTCTGGATACTTTTCTTCTAGTTATAAGAAAAGGTTTAA
>JAKLDD010000037.1 GCA_022703705.1 Nanobdellota archaeon | reverse complement strand
ATGTAATTTCAGATTGCAGGAAATGTGCAAGATAATGTGTGAAGAAAGAGGTGCAAAATTTTTCTGTCCTGAAAAAGGATTGCTTGTGGATAATGGAGCAATGATTGCTTTTTTAGGGGGGATAATGTTTAAAAAAAGAGCGAATGTTTTTTTGCATTCAGAATTAGAAAAATTAGATATCTTTCCGAGACAGAGAACAGATAATATAACAATAACTTGGAAAGATTAAATATTAAAAGCATACTTAATTATAATAATTATGATAAAAAGAGGAGACAAAAAGGGTTCCCATGTTGGAGTTATGATTTCATTTGTAATTTTTATTACATTTGTAATTTTTATATATAGTATTGTACAACCAGCATTAAATGTTCAAAGAGATAAAGAATCTCTCTCTTCTTCTTTAGAAATTGGAATTTTAAAAAAAGTTTCTTATGATTTAACCTCGGGCACAATTTTATTAAAAGACTCTCTTGGTGTTGGTTGCGTTGAATTAAATTGGGCTCAAGAAGAATTAGGAATAGGAAAAAATATTGCTGTAAAGGGAGATTCTGGGGTAATGTTAGGTTCATATACTCCTTCTTCTGGACAAAAAGATATTATTGTGCAAGGAACAGGAACCCCTGAAAATATTCTAAAAGTGCACTATTCTCCAATTTTAGATGAAGCTGAAACAGTTTCACTAATTTGCACAGAGTTAGAAGAGGGAGAAGATTACACTCTTGGTTTAATTAAAACTCAAAAATACTTATTTGAAGTAAAAATGACTGAATTAATTAAAGAATATTCTTACAGATATGAAGATTTAAAGACAGAATTAAACATTCTTGAAGGAATGGATTTTGGATATGGATTAATTCTTTCAAATGGCACAACAATTGAGACAAATGGAGATGAACCCCAAACAAACATTTACATTGAACAAACTCCAATACAATATGTAAATTTAAACGGGGATATTGTAACGGGATATCTTAAAACAAAAATATGGTAATGAAAAAAATAAAAAAATCTAAAAAAGGATGGATAGAAATTGTTGAAGTATTTATAACAATATTTCTATTAACAGGAGTATTATTTGTTGTATTAAAAAATTCAAGTTCAGCAGAAAATCTACTGGCACCTATAATATACAAGCAAGAGATTTCTATTTTAAATGAAATTGAGTTTAATGAAACCCTAAGAACAGATATTCTAAATGTTTTGAATACAAATTTGCCTCTTGAATGGGATAATTTTAATTCGTCTATTCCTCGTGTTTATGATAAAATTATTTCTATGACCCCCCAAAATCTTGAATGCATATCCAAATTATGCAAATTAGATGATATTTGCACTTCTGATGATTTCCCCCGTGTAAGTGTTTATGTTAAATCTTCAGTTATTTCAGCAAATTTAAATACATATTCCCCAAGACAATTGAAATTATTCTGTATAGAAAAACAATAAATTTATCCTTTCCAATTTATTACCGGCTTTATGTGCTTTATTATTTGAACACTTTTTTCTTGAGCCCCCATAACTTTGTTTATATCTTTGTAAACCATTGGGGCTTCGTCTAAAGTTTTAAGAGAAACTGTTCCTTTAATGCCTTCCATACTTTTTTTAAAATCTTCTAAAGAGATTTTTTGTTTGGCTTCTTTCCTGCTTAAATTTCTTCCTGCCCCATGGGAAGATGAATTTAAAAATTTTGGATTTCCAAGTCCAACAACTAAAAAAGAACCATCTCTCATGTTTCCAGGAATTATTCCTCTTTCACCTTTTTTTGCAGGAGTAGCACCTTTTCTGTGAATATAAAATCCTTTTTCATAAACTGCGTGATTATGATTTTTATTCACCCATAATTCGGTTTTTAATTTTTCCCCGAGTATTTGTTCTAAAATTTCTATAACTTTATAACTCATTTCTAGTCTGTTTAACAAAGCATATTCTAATCCGAAGTTCAGAATGTTCAAATATTCTTTTCCTAGTTGAGAATTTACATCTAAAGGAAATGTTTTCTCAAAATTATCTTTGCTATTGGAAGCACTTATCATGTATTTTTTTGCAACTTTGTGCCCAAGCCCTCTGCTCCCAGAATGAATTACTAAC
>JAKLDD010000036.1 GCA_022703705.1 Nanobdellota archaeon | reverse complement strand
TGTTCCTTCTCTTATTTCAAATGTTCTTGTTGCTCCAGGACTCATGCAAAATGTTGTATCAAAGTTCATTGTTAAAACATCGTTTAATCTTATCCCATAATAACTTGGGGAAGGATTTAATTGAATAGGATTAGAATTTAAATACCAGTGAGAAGTAGGAGTACAATAACAACAATTAGGGGTAGCAGTATTACACACACATCCTGATTCAACTTGACATTCTGGATAACTACAACCATCTCCATCTTGATGGTTTCCATCATCACAACCTTCACCTAGATCCAAAACTCCATTCCCACATGAAGAAGGAACATCTGGAGCACAGCATATTCTTGTTCCATATCCTGTAAGAAAAGCTGTTGTCTCTCCATTTTCAGAACCAGAAATATGAGCATTTGTACCAGTAGGATTGCTAGTTGCCAAGTACATCATAAAAATATCGTGATCTGGGGGGCAAAACTCAGTTGTTGAAGTTGTAGAAACACAATCTAAATTTCCATAACAAACATCAAAACCATAAGTGTCCAGAGAAGGAATTTGAGCATGAGCATTTGTATTTTGTACTAATTTTACAACAGCATTTTTTCCATCACAATCATGCCTTCCAGGAAAATCGCAACAAATATGCCAATATGAATCAGAAGCAGTGTCCCACAGTCCTCCATGGGCATTTGTTAAAGAAGCTAAGTGCATAACAGTATAATCTGCTCCTGCACTGCAGGAAGCTTTTTGAGTCCAACAACTCTCAGAAGAAACTAATCCACTTAAGAATATTATAAACATAATTATAAAAATAAAACTAATCACTGCTCTTTTGCTATCCATTAATTAAACTAATAAAGCGGGTTTTATAAATGTTTTTCCCTCATAAAAATAATATTAATATTTTTTAATTTATAACCAAACACTTTATAAGTTTTGTAATAATTATTATCTAATGAAAAAAAAGAAAATATTTAATTATTCTATAGATTTAGATAAAGAAACATTAAAGCAATTTGAGGATTGTTATTCTGAAGATTTTGTAATTTCTGCAGCCCTAATGCCTGATGCTCATAAAGGATATTCTGCACCAATAGGCTCAGTAATTATAACAAATAAAAAAATAGTTCCTGCTTGGGTTGGTTATGATATTGGTTGCGGGATGATTGCAATAAGAATAAAGGGAAAAGATATCTTAAATAAAATTATTAAAAATAAAGATGAAATCTATAAAAAAGTTTTAAATAAAATTCCTATGGGTGTTGGAGAATATCAGAAAGAAAAAGATATCTCAAACAAAACAAAAAAAGAAATTAAGGTGCTTCTTGATAAATTTGAGAAAAGAGAACACGATAAAACCATATTAAATATGATTAAAGGAATTTGTTTAAAGAATATTGGAACACTTGGTGGGGGAAATCATTTTATAGAAATAGGTTTTTATAAAAAAGAAGTTTGGTTAGTAATTCATTCTGGGAGCAGAGGGCTTGGGCACAAAGTTGCAAAAAAATACATGATAAGTGCTTCCAATAGCAAAGATAATTTTGAGAAAACATTTCCTTTAGATGTAAATTCCCAATTGGGAAAAGAATATTTGAATATTCTGAATTTTGGTTTAGAATATGCTTTGTTAAACAGGTTGGAAATAAGTTATAAAGTTATAGAGATTTTAGAACAAATAATCGGAGAAAAATTAAAAACCGAATTGTGGGTAAATAAAAATCATAATCACGCAGTTTATGAGAAAGGGTTTTATATTCATAGGAAAGGTGCTACCCCTGCAAAAAAAGGGGAAAGAGGAATAATTCCTGGAAACATGAAAGATGGTTCTTTTTTAGTTCAAGGTTTAGGAAATTCAAAATTCTTGAACTCTTCTTCACATGGTGCAGGAAGAGCTTTAAGCAGAAAAGATGCAAAACAAAAGATTTCAATGCAAGATTTTGAAAAAGCTATGGAAGGAATTCAAGGAACAGTTTCATTAAAAACTTTAGACGAAGCCCCAATGGTTTACAAAGATATAAACAAAGTTATGAGAGCTCAAGAAAAAAGTGTTCAAATAATAAAACACATAAAGCCAGTAATAAATTGGAAAGGCTAAATTTATTGTTTTTCTATGCAGAAT
>JAKLDD010000035.1 GCA_022703705.1 Nanobdellota archaeon | reverse complement strand
AGAGGAAGCAAGAGCGGAGATTCTCAGGACTCTTGAAGAAAATCTGGGGAGCCAGGAAGCAAATAAAAATATAAAGATAACTTATCCTCCCGGTATCGGTAAAAGCACAATCGCTATCGAGTTTTATACAGAAAAGCATAGAGAAAACAGGAAAAACAAATTTGTGCTTGCTACTGCTAGCGTGAGTTTACTAAAAATCTCCTCATAATCTTCATCTTTTCTTTTATTCATGCAGGAAAGCGAATAAAAAAATGTATAGGGTAACAGTGTCACTTTTCCACCGCCTTAAGTAGAGCATTATAGCACTGAGCCTCATATTCACTCATTTCTTCAAGTTTAGTCTCTACAGGTCTGAATTTTTTGTCATTACCAAGTCGAAAAGTATTATACTGTCTGACTTTTATAAGAGTATCTATTATCTTTTCCTTTTCTGCAATAAAACCCTGCTCCTGAAGTTCTTTTTGTAAAAGACAGGTCAACATAAAACCAAGTAAACAGATAAAAACAGGGACATATATTTTCTGGTCAGTCCAGTGAAATTGAGGTCTGATAGAATGATGGTCAGGATTTTTTACGTGCCTGAATACTTTTTCTATCTCACCCTGTGAAAAATACGAACTGAGTATTTCTTCAGAACTCCAATCAGACCGGTCAGTTATAAGAGCTTTCTTGCCAAATATTTCCATTGTAATAAGATTATAACATGATGCATCAAAAGAGAAATCAAAAGAAAGTGGTTTTTTTCTTTTTATCTTAAACTTAAATAATTCAGTTCCGTATTCTCCTTTTATTATCTCAGATAGTTTTTTCTGAAGTTGTGCTCTGGTTTTAATTCCAGTGCGTGGGTTCTTAAGAGTCTCCTGAAGAGACAATAATTTTTCTTTTTTGTTTTCAATGCTTTTATCTAAGCCCCTGAGCTGCCCTTCGTGAAGTTTGCTACTATAATATAATAACACTGTCCTCTTTTTATCCCATATTTTTTCATCTCTTCTTAAAAGTAATATATCCTTATCTTTTACTTTCTTTGTTTCATAATCACTTAATGGTATTTCTATTAAATCTTTCTTATGCTTCAGAGAAAATGCACATATATAATGAAACTCTTCATCTTCTATATCCTTTAAGTTCCCTTTCGAACATCCTCCTTTATCAAATATTACTGTTATTTTATCTGACTCTGTTATTGTATTTATGTTATTTTTGAAAGATTTAATATATGGTGAGATTACTGACTGGTCTGTTATATTACCTTCATATATATAGGAACTCAAAGGTATAAGAAAATTCTTGCTTACCAGAAGTCCTAAAGAAAATTGTTTTAAATCATTCCTCTTTTGTTTATTATGACCTCTACGAGCCAGTTTACTACGGTTATTCCCTGAGTCAATATATGTGAAAAAATTAGTTGTATCATAGGATAATTTCTCAAAACTAATAATTTTTTTCCTGTGGAGTTCTTTTGTAAATTCTTTCTGGAATAATTCTATTTCTTTCAATTCCACTTTATCCATCTGATCCCAGAAGTGTTGACTCGTTACTTTCTCTGCTTTAAAATCTGCTATCTCTGGTAATGTTGTTTCAGAAGCAAATTCACTAAAACTCCTTTTGCTCCCTCCTTCACATGCTCTGTGAATTGCTCCAAGAAGTAAACTTGTTGATACATCATTGCCACTTCTGTTATTATCCTTAAAATATTTACGCATCATACTCAAAATATTATATTTCTCTGCTATTTTCCACAGGGCATATACTGCTCCGTGACTATAAGATTTATATTTAAAATTTCCTTCTTCTGATAGAGTAGAATTTTTAAGGATATTTTCTATTGTTCCAAGATATTTAAGAATAACAGGTGTGGGTTTACCATTTTTCCTTTTTGATGTAATTATATACCAATATGTATGTCCTTTAATAACTCTTTTTTGTAATGTAGGCATAGTTACATTATACAGTATAATTTTATACTTGTAAATATTGAATTTTAATGTGTACTTAGTTACCTATACGTTTTTTTACTCTGAAAACTATTATGGTATATAGGTTTGTTCAACTTTGAAATTCAATTTTTAGTAAACTCACGCTAGATATGATTTATGTAAATGGTGGAAGCTTTAATATGGGACAGAAAGGTATCGCTGAACCAGTTCATGAAGTTACAGTAAATAGTTTTTACATAGGGAAATATGCAGTGACAAATAAAGAGTATTGTTTATTTGATTCATCTCATGATAATCCTGGAGATAATTTGCCAGTAGTATATGTAAACTGGCATCAGGCAGTTAATTACTGTAAGTGGTTAAGTAAGAAAAATGGCAAAAATTATAGACTTCCTACAGAGGCAGAGTGGGAATATGCCTGTAGAGCAGGAACTACTACGGATTATTACTGGGGAGATAAAATGAATAATAGTTATTGCTGGTATAATAAAAATTCGAAGAATATGCTTCATCCAGTAGGTCAAAAACTTCCTA
>JAKLDD010000034.1 GCA_022703705.1 Nanobdellota archaeon | reverse complement strand
AAGAAAAAGAAAGATTAAACTTTTTCTCTAACCATTCTTCCTTTATCGTCTATACTTCCTATCAAAACTATTTTATCTTTTAACTCTCTCAATTTCTTTAAACTTAAACTCGGTCCATAGAAGTTTTTGCTCATATTGGATTTCCAATCTTCTTTTTTTAGTTTGACACAACAAACAAAAAACTCGTTAAAATCACCACCCCAAGAAACCAAGAAATAATCAAAAGGTCTTTGACTAAACTCTCCGCCTGTCCAAGCATTAGTTGTAGAGGTCATTTTAATTTCCATAGGTAAATTTATTTTTGTAAAAACTAAATCTGCTTCCCTGTCTGCTTTTGCATTTTTAACCTCATATTTAAGATTTTTAGTAAAAATATCCGCAGACACCTTTTCCATTACTTTGCCTATTATTTCGGATAAATTCTTATTTGAGAAAGTAATGTCATAAGAATCAATTAAATGCTGTTTAACTTCAAGCATTCTTCTGGAAACTTCCCTCATAATTTCAAGGAGATTATCTCTTGTGGCTATCTTTTGGAGTTCCTTATCCATTCAAAAGACAAGATAAACTTATTTTAAAACCTATCTGAAAAGTCCCTTTAACTTAACAATGTATGATTAAGTTAATATTGTTAAGTTAAATGTTTATTGAACACAATTTTTAAAGATATTCGAATTTTTGTTAAATCATGGATAGGAGAGAAATTGGCGAATTAATTTAATTTAAACTTCTTGATAAGTAATGCAGTGTTCTTTTAGCTTTTTCAGAATAAGACTTGTCGTCAATTACCGGATAATTTACTGGATTGTATGCTAATGTTCCTTCATCCCCTCTTCTTTTTAATTGAAAGATCTCTATTATGGACTTATCTTCTAAAACATCTTTATGTTTTAATCTCAATTCTTCTAATCTCTTTTTATCAATCGAATTCATGAATTAATTATAAATAATTTATATTTAAAGATTTACATAAATCAACATCCAGTTAATTCTTGTAATTTTTCAATTGATTGGACTCCCTCTGTTTTTTTCCCTTTTATTATCCAGGTTGGAGTGGCCATTATCTCTGTGCATTTTTCTTTTTCATACCAGCAATCAATTACATTAAGATATTGATAGTTTTCCCCGAATAAATCCTCTTGAATTTCACAAGCATGACATCCTAATTGTGTATAAAGAACTGCTTTAGAACCAATGCATTTTGCTATTTCTTCTGTTGTTTCAGGTTTATCCTTTTTTAAAATAAAAAAAGCAAGTGCTCCAATTGCAAGAATTATTAAGACTGTAGAAATTAGATTATAATCTTTCTTTTTCATTAACATATATAGAAAAATTAGTTTTAAAAGTTTTTGAAAATGATTATTTAATAATCAGGTAGCTCTTCTTGATTTGCACTTTTCTTTTTTGGTTTTTCTTTTACTTCAGAACCTTCAACTTCTGCCATGTCTTCTTCTGTTACAGAATTAATCATTTCTTTAAATTTCTCAAAATCTGATGAAAGAATTCTTACTCCTGCTTTTGTAAATCCAGTATATCTTTCAGAGGTAACAAATTCTCTTATTGTTAATCCTTTTCTTCCTCCAAAATCATCCACTCTTACAATTATTTCTGAAGTGTCGTTTTTTCTTATTTTTCCTATGTCTTTTTCCATAATTAATTCAAATAATGTCCTTTTATAAATGTTTTTGAAGCAAATAATTTAGGATTTTATTAAATTTAATTAGATATTTCAAAGAATATAAATTTATATATTGGAAAAGCCTTTATTTTTAATGAAAAATAACTGTCCAAAATGTAATGGAACAGGAATCGTTAAAGAAGAAGATGGAAGCGTTCACACTTGTTGGGACTGCTTAATGAGTGGAGATATGGATGTTCATTCTGATAAGGTTGCTGATTCAAAGATAAAAATTTAATTATGCATATATTCATTATACAAATTTTTAAAAGCATTTCAATTAACTTTAAATGAATATGAAAACAAACAGTTTAGACAGTTTATCCGAGATTTGGGCCGGAAGAAGGCTGAAGATTCTTCAAGCAGATTTATCTCAATTTGCTCCTTACGGGAATGGTGTTTATGGATATCAAAAAAATATTTTTGAACCCATTAAAGGAGATCCTCCTCAAGAGCCCAATGGAGGATGTGTTTATTTTTCTAATAATGCTCAACAAAAATATTTTGAGGGATTTTTGAAGATGTTGGATGTTAAAGTAGATAGGAAGGATTATGTATCTTATCTTCAGGAGGCTTCAAATCCTATTGAGGATCATTATTTAACCCAGATGAGGATTATTCCAAAATTTGCGCTTAGGTATATGGCAAATGTGATTAATGATAAAGAATATGCTGCTTTTGAAGATCAGGATTTTACCATTCAGGAAGCATTATTTAAATTTATGGATGTAGAGAAGGAAAGGTGGGGGACTGATTTTTGGAATTCACCAAATCTTGCTGGAAAGATGGGGGGCGATGGAGATTTTGCAAGAGAAGAATTAGGATTTGGATTTATGATTGAAAATGGATATTATGATATTTATCGTATTTGGAGCAGAGCTTGGTTGGTTACAAAATAATTTTATTTCAAAACAGTAGCTCTTATTATCTTCACATCTTTTAGGGGTTTGTCATTTGCGTCTGTTTGAACTTTTGCTATTTTATCCACAACATCCATGCCTTTTATTACTTCTCCAAATGCGGGGTGTTTTGAATCTAAATAATTATTGTCTACAAGATTTATAAAAAACTGGGATCCTCCTGTGTTTGGTCCGGCATTTGCCATTGAAATTGTTCCCCTTAGATTTTTATTTCCTCCTGCATGTGTGAATTCATCTTTTATCGTGTATCCTGGGCCACCCATCCCAGTTCCAGTTGGGTCCCCACCCTG
>JAKLDD010000033.1 GCA_022703705.1 Nanobdellota archaeon | reverse complement strand
ATAGATATAACACTTTGTGAGCCTTCTTCAAGACTCTGAGCAGTTCTCACGGTTCTGCCTTCATTCCAGAATAAAACAGGGAAGGAAGCAATAAACATAATGATACCAATTAACACACCGAATATAGCATTTTTTATCCTTGTAAACCAGGATTCATTACTTGACGTTCTGTATGAATCACGCATAAATACACTTCCTTTGCTATTTGTTTTTATTTATTTCTATTTTTAATATAACTTGACAATGTCACATTAGATTATAATAGAAAAATCATATTAGGTCTGGATAAATTATAAAAAATAGGGTATCTTCTAAATGATTATAAAATATCAACAAAAAGAGAAGATGCCCAATGAATATATATTATAACCTGAAATTAGAAGATATAAAAGAGAGAATAGACTCATTGAGTAAATTTTATGAAAGTTTCAGAAAATATTTTCGAAGTAAAACGAGAGACGTGTCATCTCAGGGGATGGAATATATAAAAGGATTATTATTATGCGAAGGTCGACGAAATATGAATAAAATGTCGGAGCAGGTAACCGAGATAAATGGACAGGCTCTAAGTCATTTCATATCAAAATCACCCTGGAAGGAAGACAAAATAATAAAAGAGATAGGAAAAGAAGCAGTTAAAATATTCAGTAAAGAACCTGGAGAAAAATCATTTATAATAGATGAAAGTGGAACAGAAAAGGATGGAAAGAAATCCGTAGGAGTATCAAGACAGTATTGTGGTTCAATAGGAAAAACAGATAATTGTCAGGTTGGAGTATATCTTGGATATACAAACGGTATAGAAAGTATTTTAATAGATAAACGTCTTTATCTTCCGAAAAGCTGGACAGAAGACAGTAAGAGATGTGAAGAAGCTGGAATACCAGAAGAGAAACGAGAATTTAAAACAAAAGGAGACCTTGCTCTGGAAATGTTTTTTAAAGCTAAAAAAAGAGGAATTCCTGGAGAATATATAAGCATGGATGGTTTCTATGGTCAGCAACCTGAACTATTAAATAAATTAGAAAAAGCAGAGGAAATATATTTTGCAGATATTCCTGGTGATACAAGAGTATACCTTGACTTGCCTGAAGTAGGTGTTCCCCCAAAGAAAGGGAAGAGAGGAAGAAATCCAATTAAAAACAGAGTTCTTGAAGATACTGCAATAGAAGTAAAAGAATTGTTGAATACAGATCAATTGGACTGGCAAGTGTTAAAAATAAGAGATATCCAGGGAGGAGAACTCTGGATAAATTTTGCAGCATTAAGAGTATATCGAATATATGAAGAACTACCTGTAGAAAAGCCTGTTTGGCTTCTTATAAGAGAAGACCTGGATGGGAGTTATATAAAATTTACTTTCAGTAATGCAAAGGATACTACTCCATTAGACGTTCTTGCAAGAAGACAGAATACCAGATATTTTGTAGAAAGAGCAATAGAGGATGCCAAGGGATTGGCTGGTATGGATGAATATCAGGTTACTGGATGGAGAGGTTGGAACCATCATATGACTATGGTTCTGATTACTATGTTATTCCTTATTGAGCTTAAGCAATTACTTTTCACTAAAGCACCTATGCTTACTCTTAATGATATAAGAGAAATTTTAAAGCAAATTATTCCCAAAAAAATCTTGTCTTTACAGGACAGATTAAACATAATTTATAAAAAACATCTGTATCGTTTTCGTTCCAGATTGAGCAGATTGAAAAAGCAAAAGAAGGAGTTTCGTTTATGTTTTGTTAATTGAGAAAATATTTACCGACCAGATTTTTAAGAGTATTCGTGAAGTTTCTTTTTGTTTCTTTTAAAATTACTCTTTCATTGCTTTTTTGACAACCTGCTCTAAACAATTAAATATTAAGCATTACTTTTAAGAAGCGAAAAGTCATTATTGTAGAATTTGTATCTAACTTTTTACCATGAATTTACGAGGAATACGTTGGGGAAGGAAATGTGACATTGTCAAGTTAGTTTATTTATCAAATATCTTTTACCAGAACTTCCACCAGGATTTTTTGGCCAGTTCTAATTCTTTCTTCCAGGCTTCAGAAATTTCAATTTGTTTTGCTTCTGCTTTTTGAAGTTTTACTTCATATACTCTGAGAATTTCTTCTTTTTCTTCTTCTATCTTTTTTAAAGCTTCTTTTTTTTCTTCTAACATTTGTGCTTTAAGAATTTCTTTTTCTTCTTTTAACTTTGCTTCCAATGATTTTATTTTTTCGTCTCTTTCTTCTATCTGCCAGGGTAAGGCTTTATATTTTTCTAGTTCCTGGATAAGTGTTTCTACTTTTTGTTTCAGGAACAGATTTTCTTTTTCAAGTCCTCCAAGTCTATATAGGGCTTGTTCTTCAATAGGCTTCATTAATTGGCTTCGTTCTTCTGAAATAGTTTGCTTTACCACTTCTTTTAAAGTATCCTTTAAGGATTCTATTTGTAGAATCGGTTTCGTCGAATCGGTTTCGTTTTGTCGAATTGTTTTTGACGAAAGAGAATCGCTTTCGTTTCCTGTTTGTAGAATCCGTTTTGCTTTATTTATAAAAATACTTTCCAAATCTTGTTTTCTAACTTTCTTTATTTTTACTCCGCCAATAGAAAACGATTCGCTTTGGATTCGCCCCTGTTGAATATATTTGTATATTGTACTTTGATTTATTTTAAAAACGTTTGAGGCTTCTTTTATTGTTAACAAGCCGTTATTACTCATAATACATATCTACCTTTCATCGTAAAAAATAGAGCAGGTGAATTGCCTTATAACAAGACATCTTCACCTGCTTTATTTTATTAATATATTTCATATTCCACAGATCAATAAAGTTTCCTGCTTTTATCTAAAGGGCTTCATGCGAATCTGGCACGGAATAAAACAGAAAATGACAAAATTATAACATCGTACCAGGTTTCGTGTTATTAAATTTGTCATCTTACCAGATTCAGCAGAGTTAAAATTAATAATCGTACCAGATCTTTCTTGATATTGTCATATAAGCTTTTTACCGTGCCAGATTTTGTGCAGATGAATTATTGTCCGTGCCAGATTTTTTTGCTTATTTTGTCAGTGTTTATCTGTATTGAATTGGTTATTTGAGGCTTTAAAGGATAAAGTTTTGTATGTATTGAATAAC
>JAKLDD010000032.1 GCA_022703705.1 Nanobdellota archaeon | reverse complement strand
TCTTTCTTGTTTAAATATCTTTGAAAGAGAAAAATGTATTAAAACATATAATATTATAAAAACCAAACCAAGAATCATTGTGTTTGGATCTATACTATAAAGCAAATCTCCCATCAACCCCATGTGCTTTAAAAATGAACTTTAACTTATAAATTTATTGAATTAGAAATATTTATAAAATTAAATATTCTTATTTATTAAGAGGTAAATGGGGTTCTTTAAAAAAGAACTCAATGGTAGAAAAATAAAAATGAAGAGGTTTAATTTTGGTTATTTAATTGCAATTGCTTTTTTAATTGGTTCTCTTGTTTTTTTAACACCTGCAATTACTGGACATGCTGTTGCAGGAGTTGAAGATGAGGGGTCAAGTTTCCTTTCAATAATTTTATTTGTTGCAGGAATTGCAACATTTGTTTTCTTCAAGAGAAAAAGCAAAGTTTAAATTGTTTGATTTAAAATAATAATTATGAAATCTTATCTTAAACAGCGTTCTTTTAACATTTTAGGAAATATTGCAATTGTTAATTTTTCAGATAACACAAGCAAGAAAAACAAAATAATTTTTGCAAAAGAAATTCTTAAAAAAAATAAAAACATAAAGACAGTTTTAGAAAAATCAGATAAGTTTTCTGGAAGATTAAGAAAAATGGGGACTAAATATCTTGCAGGAGAAAAAAACAAAGAAGCCCTTTACAAAGAAAACGGGTGTTCTTTTAGATTTAATGTTGATACTACCTATTTTTCCCCAAGACTAAGCAATGAAAGAAAAGAAATTTCTTCCTTGATAAAGAAAGATTCAAATGTTTTAGTTATGTTTGCAGGTGTTGCTCCTTTCTCAATTGTTATAGCAAAAAATTCTAAACCTGGAGAAGTTTATTCTAATGAAATAAACAGAGAAGCAAATAAATACGCTGAATTAAATGCAGAAATAAACGGAGTTAAAAATAAAATCAATTTTGTTAATGGGGATATAAAAAAAGTAGCAATCAAGTTAAAAAACCAAGGTAAAAAATTTGATTTTATTGTAATGCCAAGACCAAATTTAAAAGATAGTTTTTTAGAACAGGCATTTATTTTAAGTAAGAAAGGAACAAAAATATTTTATTATGGTTTTTGCAAAGAAGACGAAAAAAATTTAATTATTGATAAGATAAAGAAAAAAGCTTCTGAATTCAGAAAAAAAATAAAAATATTAAATGTTAAATCTGCAGGAGAAACAGCCCCATATAAAATTAGAGTGCGGGTTGATTTTCAAATTTTGTAATGATATTTAATACTTCTCCATATTTCTTTAAATAATCATTGAAGTTTTTTAATGAATTGTCATATTTTAATTGACTAATATTTTTTTCCAGAGAAAATCCAATAAATTTATCTTTGATTAAATCTTCTAAGTTACTATATCCAAGATTATCATTAAGATTTTTGTAAGGATTTATATTTTCTCCAGGAATTTTTATCATTTGTGCATTTTGGATATCTTCTCTTCCACTGTAATTTCCATTAAAAATATGAACCTCATTATTTCTTTTGTAATTTAAGGTATTTATTTTCCCATTTATATAATATTCAATTAAAAAATGCAGTTTGTTGAAATTAAAGTCTTTTGTGAGAAGATGTTCTTCAATAACTAAATCATGTTTAATTCCTCTTGAAGTCATTAAATATGCTGAAACCAATGTTAAATCCAGACAAGGATTCATAAAACAGGTTGTTCCGTTTTGTATTATCTCTTGTGCGGAACGTTTTCCAAAATACTTTTCAATTTCTTCATTTGTCCAGTAAGTTCTTTTTACTATTTTATTTGTCTCAAGAGCAATTTCTTTTGCTAATTCAATTGAGTTATCCATTAAAAAAAGGTATTTTTACTATTTAAAAATATTATTATATTTTCTTTTCAGACTTAATTGCAGTTGGAGCTTCTCCACCATGCCAGGTAAATCTCGGTCTTATACGCATTGGATAGATTCTTTCAGAATTGTCATCAAGTATTATTGCAGAACCTTTCAAAGAGGGTAAATCATCCATATATTTTTTTATGCTTTCAAGAAGATAACTTTGCATTATTCTGTTTAATGCTTCTAAATCCGGTGCAGAAGTCACTCTATGCGATATAACTAAATCTGATTGAGTCATAACATCTTTATGAATTTGCCCGGGTTGCTGAGTTGCTAAAACAATAGAAATTCCTGGCTGTCTACCTTCCCTTAATAACTGAATAAGAGCATCAGTTGCAAGAGTTTTTCCTTTTAAAGGAAGAAATTCATGAGCTTCATCAATAAAAATCCAGATAAGGGGGGTTTCTTTTTTTTCTGAAAAAGGAGTTAAATCAAAACCCTTTGCAATAGATTTTATTTCTTCTTTTTTCCTCGCATCCATTCTTTGGTTAAAAAGTTTTCTTGAAACTAAACTTATCACAAGTGCCCTTACATTAAAGCTGCCTACCGAATTATAAACACTCAAATCTAATACAGTAGTAGTCCCGGCATTAATCAAATCAGTTATTTTTGTAGGTTCAATTCCCTTCTTAGAAAATATTCCCCAGGTATTTGCTGCTTCAAATAATCCTATTGCTGCATTTTTTATTTCTCTTTCTGTTCTATTATCCTTTTCTATTTCTGAGATTATTTCTTCTATATCATAATTTTTTTCTTCTTTTATTTTGGTAATTGTTCTTTCAATTAATACAGCTATTGGGTTTATTATATCTAATCCAAAAGTCAAAACCCAGTCTTCTGGAGTCATCTCTGAAATATCTAATGCAAATTTTTCATCTCCTGGAATTCCTTTTTGAATATACTTATCAAAATGTCCATAGGGGATATACACTTTTGTTTTCAGACTTTTTGGCTTTAAATCCCATTCTTGAAGCAGGTTTCTATCTTTTTCATTGGGATATTTCATTGTCCAATAAATTCCCATTGTATCAAAAATTAAAGATGCAATATTTTGAGATACTTCTTTGGGTAAATTAGAAAATTCCTCTGCAACAACTCCTAGAGTATATGACTTTCCAGAACCTCTTTTCCCTGCAACTAAAATTACATGGCTTCTTACGACATCCATAAATATTTTATTACTTAAGGAAGTGTATTGTCCCATTTTTACAAAGCCCTTTCCAATATATGCGAGCCCCTTTTTTTCAAAATCCTTTTTATCTGAAATATTTCTTCCAGTTATTATGTCATAAGCCATATGATAAAATAGATAAACCTGCTTTTAATATTTACCTTAATTTTTTTTTTGGAACCTCTTTGGATTTAATAGCTTTTAAAACCACAATATTTTTAAATGATTATTTCATCTTTTTAAAATGGAAGAAACTCAAAAAGAGAATTTGGGGGAAAAACCTAAAGAGGAAAAATTAGAACAAGCAAGAAAAAATCCTTGGTTAGTCTCTACATTTGTTCTTGGACTTTTAGTTTTAA
>JAKLDD010000031.1 GCA_022703705.1 Nanobdellota archaeon | reverse complement strand
ATGTATGGATCTGGTTATTAAACAAAAATGAAGAATTAAGAAATTCGGAAAGTCTTACCTGCATAAAATATGCTGCAAAATATGCAAATCTTCGCCTGTCTGTCATATCTCTGTGGGAATTAGCAATGCTGGAAAGAAAAGGAAGAATTAATCTGGGAATGGACTGTCTTGACTGGATTAAACTGGCTCTGACTGCACCGTCTATATCCCTTCTCCAGCTTACACCTGAAATTGCCGTATTAAGTACCAGGTTACCTGCAGATTTTCACGGAGATCCTGCAGATAGTGTTATTTAAAGAAATAATCTGACCAGTAATTAAAGAATAAAAATGTCTAAAAAAGTGGTCAGAATAAAATTAATCAAGAATTATTCTGTATAAAAAATAAAAAAATTAAAGAATTGTATTAACCAATTATTCTTGAGATATAATTCGTATAATAAATCTTATAAATTCTTTAGTTTGCTCATCAAGTCTTGCCCCATCAAAGAAGCCCTGAAGATAATCAGGAGAATAAGACTTCATTTTTTTGTATATATTGATAGCTCTGTAGAATTTTACACGTAAATTTTCTGAAGGTTCAATAGATTTACCGATTATATAAAGTTTGTAGTTATTCCAAAGAATATTTTTCATGAGTTTTTACCTTTCGTATCGTTGTATGTTACAATAATTTCAGAATAATATAATACTATTCTGTAACACTATATGTTACAAATATAAGAGAAAAAAATACTGGCTTAAAGCCAGTAAAAAAGAAAGAAAAAAATAAGGAATTACAATTCCGGAGAAACATCAAAAATAATCTCTTCAGTAATAATATCCTTACGTAAAGTAGTGCCCATAATAAGGGCTTTAATGGCAATATTATTTATAATTCTGATTACGCCAGAAGAGAGGTTAAAAATAGCATCCATAGCATTATCGTTAAATAATGAAGTAGACGCCCCTGCAAGATTAAGGTGGTGTTGAATATAACAGAAAGTTTCTTGCTTTGAAAGAGGCTGAAAATCAAATTTAATTCTGAGCCTCTGGTTAATAGAAGCGAGATTAGGCATGAGTATTCTGTCTCTCATGAGAGAATGTCCGGAGAGAATAACGATAACGGGGTCAAGAGAGTCGATATTAAAATTGAGTAGCATTTGTAGCTCATAGAGGTTTTCATTTCTGAAGAAATGTATTTCATCAAAAATGAGAACCGGAATTTGCTTTTTAACAATGGCAAAATTAAGAAGAAGTTCCTGAATGGAAGAAAAACATTTAGATTTAAACCTGAAGCCATTACCGCCGAGAGCAGTATTGAGCTGATAGTAAAAATCACATGGAGAGACAGAAGATAGAGGGAAATAAACGGTTTTATAAAACTCAGGCTTGAGTTCCTCAATGAATGCTCTGAGAGCAGTAGTTTTACCGACTCCGGGAGAACCAGTAAGAAGAAAAATACCTCTTGTTTGCTTTATAAATTCCATTCTTGAAGAAAATTCTTTAAAGGTATTAGATTTGAACATAGCCTCTTTTCGTATAGATTTTTCAAAAGGCATTGACTTAAAGTTATAATAAGTACGAAACAAAATTTATACCTCCCTGTGTTGAAAAAGATTGGAATAAGAAAGAGAAACATGAGGTGAATTAGCATTGAGATGTAAATCGAGAGGTCTGAGTTTTACAGAAGGCCTATCGTTTTCAAAGATAAAAATTTCCTGAGGAGAAGAAGGAGCATATCGTAATTCGAGATTAAGTCCTATGTATTTATAAGGGACTTCATAAAGTTTATTATCAATAGAAACAGTAGAGTCAAGTTTAACAACTCTTTTGATAGTTCTATAAAAAATCAAATCGAGAACATCCCTGTCAATACGCCTGGGAGTAATAAGTTCAAGGTCTTTAAGATAACGTTCCATAGGAGGTTCATTTATACCAGTATGTAATTTTTTATGGTATTCGTTGTGAAGCCAATTTTTGAAAGATGTTTTGAGTTCGTCCAGTGTAATTGTATCATTATGGATTTGAGGTATAAATATCTGCTGAACAGTTCTAAAAAATCTCTCGATTTTTCCACGACTTGATGCGTCAAAAGGTCGTGAATGAATAACGGCTATTCCGAGTTTTGCACAGGGAAGATGAATGGATTGTGAGGTAAAAACCTTTGCATTATCACTATAAAATTTGGAAGGTAATCCATAAGTCATAATAGCTCCTTTAAGAGTTTCTTCCAGGGAAGGCATGGCAGAGTCAAAACTCCAGAAATGCCCGACAATAACTCTTGAATGGTCATCAATAATGGCACAGAGAAAAGTTTGTCTTTTCTTTTTACCGTCACGAATATAAATACTGTGCATAAAGTCACACATCCAGAGCTGATTTATATGTTCTGTCTCGAATTTCTTTCTTGGAATAATTTCTTTATTATTAATTTTAATATCATTGTCTTTAAGATATTTGATAAAAGTCTGTAGAGTGAATTCCCCTGAAGATATAAAACCTTCTTCCATCAGATACCTGTATAACTGGCTATAAGTTTTTATCATAGGCATTTCTTTCAGGGTATTTGTAACAAGCTCTTTGAATTTGGTAGATATCTTTCTTGATTTCCCTCTGTCCTTTCTTACTCCCGGTTTTATCCCTTCATACCCTTTTTTACGATAAGCTGAAAGCCAGCTTTTAAACGTAGAAACTGAAAATCTCTTTATTCCGACTCCGGGAACAGATATATCCCTGTCTGCAAATTTCTTAAAATACTTGTTCTGGCTTTCCTCATGTTCATACAGAACAGGGGATATTATCCCGTGTTTAAATAATGCCATTTTTTCACGCATTTTAAGTTTTTCTTCTTCGTTCATATATTACACCTCCAATTATTATTTTTATAATTATAAATAAGTCTCACAAACCAGGATATATAAAGGTCTGTGCAATTTATCCAAAAGAGGTTTTTTCTTGAAAAACAGACAGAAAATTCTTTGAATTCTTTAAAAAATTAATTGAAGTTTTTTTAGATGGACTGATTTTTTTATTTTTATTGACTTTGAGGATAGCTTTGAGAAAAAACAAAAAAAAAGCCATTACTCTGTATTTTTTTATTTTATACAGGTCGGAATTGAGATGGAATTCCCAGTAAAAACATACTGTTTGTTTTATATCCTCCCTGGTTTTCATAAAAGTCATATGACAATTTTTCCAGAGAGCGGATTTTACCATCTGTTTCTCCTGATAAATATTTTAAAAAACAGCTTATTCTTTCAATAACGGAAACGGCTTTATTCAAATAGATTTCTATACCATCGTATCTCACCGCTGTAAGTCTGTTTATACCGGTATTAACATATTTTTTAAATTGATATATCTCACCTGGACTTATAGTTAACAACTCACTATTTCCTGATAATGTCAGATTATTCAAAACTTCTTTGATTGATTTACCTTCTCGGATTATCTCTGATAGTGATTTTAGTATAAAACCAACAGAATATTTTACATATGGGATAAGGCCAGAGGGGAGCATTGAAAATGTCAAATGTTTATTACACTTTTTTCCTTTTTTATTACACTTAAATCTTATTATTCGGTAGTTTTTATGATATGTCCCTCCCTCATCTACTACCTGTCTTGTGTAATATCCATTATACTTTGCGCAATTTCCTCCTCCGCATATGGGACAGCTTTCTTTAAATTCCTCTGCTATTTCGTCAATCTTCCCGCTATTGACTTTTTTTCGATACTCTGATAATTTCATATAAATTAATATTTGTATAATTGGTATTTTACATCTTACGGGTAAAATGCCAATATATTTTTTTATACCTGGTTACATTTTTCTTTAAAATTTTTATTATCTTTATTTTGACTTATTTTTATTTTTTGGTTACTCGATTCTTATTCAAAATCACCTGGTTTTGTATAGAATAATCTTTGAAATAACAAGATAGAATAATTGTTGCAAGTGCCAGAAAATCAGGGGCTTATATAGTTACAAAGGATTCGAAAATTGCGGAATATGGGAAAGAAAAATTTGTAAATGTTATTCAGGTGTAAATTTTTCACTTCTTATTGAATTTCATTCTTTCTATTGGTATTGAAATAAGT
>JAKLDD010000030.1 GCA_022703705.1 Nanobdellota archaeon | reverse complement strand
TGGGATAAATCCATCAAAGACTCTTCAAATAGCACAATCCCTATATTTAGCAGGATTAATCTCTTATCCAAGAACTTCTTCTCAAAAACTTCCAGATTCAATTGATTACAAATCAATATTAAAAAGTCTTTCAAAAGAATTCAAAGTAGAAAAATTGATAACAAAAGAAAAACCAATCGAAGGAGAAAAAACAGATCCTGCACACCCTTCAATTTATCCAACAGGAAATAAGCAAATTCTTTCTGGAGAAGAAGACAAAATCTACAAATTAATAGTAAAAAGATTTCTGAGTTTATTCTGTGATAATGCCTTAATAGATAATAAAACAATAAAGGCAAGCATAAACGGATTTATATTTTCAAAAAGTGGCCAATCTATCTTCAAAAAATCCTGGTTGGAAATATATCCAAGCAAGTTAAAAGAAGAACATCTTCCAGATATGCAAGGAGAAGTAGAGATAATAGATTCAAGGACAGAACAAAAAGAAACACAACCTCCAAGAAGATACTCGCCTGCATCAATAATATCTGAATTGGAAAAAAGAAATCTTGGGACAAAAGCTACCCGTTCCTCAATATTAGAAACATTATATGACAGAGGATATGTTGAAGGGCAAAGCATTCAGGCAACCCCATTAGGGATTTCACTTATAAATACTTTAGAGAGATACTCCCCAATAATAATTGATGAAAAATTAACAAGAGAATTTGAAGAAGAAATGGAAAAAATCCAGGATTTAGAAAACAAGCCCAAACAAGAGAAAAAAGAAAATGAAATAATAGAAAAAGCAAAGATAACAATTACAAAGATTTCAGGTGACTTTGAAAAAAGCAAGAACAAGATAGGTCAAGAACTTGTAGATGCAAATATTGAGTATAGAGAACAGCAAAAAAGAGAGAACGCAATAATAAGGTGTCCAAAATGTGGAAAAGGAGATTTATCAATAAATTACTCAAAAAAAACCAAAAGATTTTTTGTGAGCTGCAATGCTTATCCTGATTGTAAAAACACATATAGTTTGCCTCCAAATGGGCAGATAAAGAAAGCAGATAAAAATTGCGAGGAATGCGGATGGCCAATGCTTACACGATTATCAAAAGGGAAAAGACCTTGGACATTTTGCTTTAATCCAGATTGCCCAACAAACAAAAAAAGAATTGAAGATTATAAAAAAGAAAACGGAAATTAAACTTTTCTCAAATAAACTCCCTCAAACTTTTCTGCTCTTTTTTTTCTTTTATCAATTTGCTTCTATTCAAAATCTCTGAGAAATCAAAATTATATTTTATTTTTCCTATTTTTTTGACACTTTCAATTAATTCTTCTCTTTCTGTAAATTTCATTTCTTTTTTTAAAGCTTTTTTAACAGATTCTCTCACAACCCAAACCCCTAACGCTGCCCAATAACTTGGAGTTTCAACTCGTAAAGCAATAACACTCGCCTGTTTTTTTATTGAATTCAAATATTCAAGAACAGCAAAACGAGAAGCATAATATCCTCCTGCAGTATCAAATGCATAAGTTTTTCTTCCAGAATATCCTTCCATATCTGTGGATGCTTTTATGTCATCTCCAGGATTCCAAGAACTTTTTGGAAGATACATCTCAAATAATTCATAACTCCAAACACTTGGAAACATAAGAATAATATATTGGTTACCCATAAACTCTCCATAAAATAATTCATAATCTTCTATCCAAGGATAATTTTTTACATTTTCAAGAAATTGTTTTCCAAGCATATCATCTGTTGCAGTAATGCTCCATCTTGTAGGAACAAATCGTTTATTTTTTTTAAGACCCATAACTCCAACACTTAATATTTTGCTTAAGGTGTATTCATTAAAATCATTTTTATACAAATATTTAATCGCCTCTGATGCTTTAATTTCATCGTTCATAACTTTATCAACTTTTTTATCAATTTTTACATTGCCTGTTATCTCAACACTTTTTAATCCTGCTCTCATTCCATGAGGCGTTAAAATTTTATCTTTTTCTCTTCCCACAATTAATCTATTTTTTAATTCAATTTCAACATCAACTTGCCTTGAAGAAATTGCAATATTTTTCGCAATATCTACAAATTTTTTATTTAATCTAGCATCACTTACTTTTGTTTGGAATCTTGAATTCAAAAGACCATTTCTTAGACTCATAACCTCCTCTATGTTGAAATTCTTTTCTGCCCAATATTTTGCATCATCATAAAGCCATGCATCTTCTTCTTTATCTAATGGGCTAAGTATTCCAACATTAACCAAAGGATATTTTAATTTTGAACCAATAAAAACACTTGGGGGAGAAATTGAATCTACTTTTGAAATTTTGCTTAAATCTCTTACTTTAAAACCGGTTTCTGAAATTTTTTTAACTGCTTCAAATTTGATACTTTCTGACATAATTCATTAAAAATGAATTGCTTTAAATTGATTTGTAACTACTTAATAAATTATAAGAAACGCTTCTTAAATATTCCTTCATTTTTTATAACAAATTCCATTTCTTTTTCAGGCAAGCTTCTATGTTTAAGTAAGATAACTTTTCTCTTTCCTCTTTCATTTTTTAATTCAATTATGCATTTACTCCAATATTTAAACAAATCCCCCCCAACAATACTTGTTGTTCTTTCAACACCTTTTTTTAAATCTTCTTCAGATAGAAATTCTGAATAAACCTGATTAGTTATTAAAATAGGGATATTTTGTTTTCTTGATATTTCTGCAAGAATTCTCATTTCTTTAGCTACTTCCCTATTGATTTCTTTTATCTTTTCATCTTCTCCAGAACTTACAGCATCTCCCAATTCAAGCCTGTAAAGCATAGCCATACCATCAACAATAATTAATCCAATATCTTTCTTTTTAATTAAACCAAGCAACTTAACAAATTCTTTTTTTTGCTCTTCAAAATCTGTTGGATTTAAAATAAGTATTTTTTCAAGTATCTTATCCAGATTTTCTTTTCCTACAATTTGTTTGACCCTTTCACTGGAAAATCCTCCTTCACTATCAAAAAAAATAACTTTATTCCCTTTTTTTGCCTGACTGCATGCTGCTAGAATAACAAAATTTGTCTTGCCTGTCCCAGGGCCCCCCGCAATCATAGTTATAATATCTGTTTCATATCCCCCATAAAGCCAGGTATTTAAATCATAACTACCTGTAGAAATCTTATTTCCCATTTTTAGAAAAAATCCAAAGAATTAATAAGGATTGTTGTTCTGAAAAAGCTTAAATAATTAAACCCATTAATTATTTCAAATTAATAACAATGAGCCTATAGCTCAGCCTGGTTAGAGCACCGCTCTTATATGAGTACAATTCAAATGGGATTGTTTCTCTCTGGAAAAACTCCAAGAGTAATCTAAGAGAGGCGGGGGTCCTCGGTTCAAATCCGAGTAGGCTCATGGGTTTCTTTTTTAGAAAAAAGAAACTACAATGGTAGAAAAAACTATAAGAGTAGAAAAAGAAAACTACAAAACAAAGATAAGTCTACAAGAATATAGTATGCTCATTATTATGCTATTGAACAAAGTGAAATAGCATCTTGGGTTTGCAAAATTCAAATTAGTTTATTTATTCAAATCCTGAGCAACTTCGTGGTAGAAGAAAAATCCATAAATCTTCGTGCGGGGTTGCGAACTAGTAGGCTCATTATTATGCTATTGGATAAAAGATATATTTAGTTATCTTTAAAAAGTGTTTTCATCTTAATTTTTTAGCAAATAATTTGCTGCATAAGCCCAGATAGTTCAGGCTGGAATTAAAATTCCGCCAGTGCCCTATGGAGCAAGCCCCGATAGTTCAGAGGCCAAGAATGCGGCCCTTTCAGCTCGTCACACGAGATGACTCCAAGTGAAGCGAGGAAGCACGGCCGTGACCCGAGTTCGAATCTCGGTCGGGGCGTTTTATGAAACTAAAAGTTTCATTCCGAGGTTGGCTTAATTCTTGCAAGTTTTTCGAATCTTCAGCGAAGCTGGGTCGGGGCGTTTTATGAAACTAAAAGTTTCATTCCGAGGTTGGCTTAATTCTTGCAAGTTTTTCGAATCTTCAGCGAAGCTGGGTCGGGGCGTATATAATGCTGAAAGCATTATTTAATTCTGAGACTTTAGAAAGATTAAGTTATGTTTGAATCTCCGGATGTGATCCGG
>JAKLDD010000003.1 GCA_022703705.1 Nanobdellota archaeon | reverse complement strand
GCTTTGAATACATTTTGTGGAAGTAGAAGTGTTACAACTAATTGCGGTACAACTGTTACAATGACAGGAACATTACCCTGTGCCTCCCCAAATACTTGTGTAAATAATGCTTGTGTTGCTGCAACTCCAACTTGCAGTGATGGAATTCAAAACCAAGGAGAAACAGGAGTGGATTGTGGTGGACCTTGCCCTGCTTGTCCAACTGGAACAGTATATTATATTTCAACAACAGGAAGTGATAGTGCTGTGGGAACTTCTCCCTCAACTGCTTGGAAAACAATATCTAAAATAAATGGAAGAACATTTCAGCCAGGTGATGCAATTTTATTTGAAAGAGGGGGAGTTTGGAGAGAAACATTAGTTGTTCCTTCTTCTGGAACTTCATCTAATTATATTACTTTTGGAGCGTATGGAAGTGGTAAAAATCCAAGAATTTTAGGTTCAAAAGCAGGTACGACATGGACAAATCAAGGAGGAAATATCTGGAAATCTGATATAACTTTTTCTAATCCACCCCAAGATGCAGATATTTTCTTGGTGAATGCAGATGGCAGTGCATCTTGGGCTAGGAGAAAAACAACATTAACAGCAGAATATCAATGGAGATATAGTTCAAACTATGTTTATATTTACTCTTCAGAAAACCCTGCAACAAAATATGCAAGTGTAGAAGTGCCACAAAGAATGTATGGAGTTAATCTTCATCGGATGGAATATTTGCATTTTAATGGAATTGACATACTTTATTCAGGTTGGGCTGGTTTTAGTTATGATTATACTACAGAGATGGTTTCTTCATCTGGGTTGATAATTGAAAATGGTGAATTAGCTTATGGAGGAAAATGGGGAGATGATACAAATACTCAATTAGGTTATGGAACAGAAATGGTTTATTCTGATATGGTTCTTAGAAATAATACAGTACATGATTGGGGAAGAAGAGGATTTGCAATTGATATATATGGAAATGGGATTGCAGCTAAAAATATACTTGTAGAAGGGAATAGACTTTATAACGGATTTCATACAACAGGGGTCGATTTAGATGTTGGTGGTGACGTTTCTGGTTCAAGCATTGATAATGTTACAATCAGAAATAATTTTATTTATGAAACAAGTCCAACATGGAACCCTTCTCCTATACTCTCTAATCTGATATTTATACAGGGTAATGGAGCAAGTATCACCAATGTATACATTTATAACAATATATTCAAATATAACAGTATGTATGGCATTTTAATGGAAGGAGTTAGAGGTCCTGTGCACATTTATCATAATACTTTTTATAAACACGGTTTAACAACGTGGTCTAGCTTTGTTGCGCCACAATCTCAGTATGGAATCTCTACAAATGCGATAACAAAAAATAATATTTTTTATGGGGGAGAAAGCGGAACTTATTATTCAATAGAGGGAGGAACACATGATTATAATCTATTTTATAATTCTCCACCTTCATATGGTACAGAAAGTCATGGTGTTACTGGTAATCCATTATTTGTAAATGCTGCTTTGGATAATTTCCACCTGCAGTCTACAAGCCCTGCAATTAACAAAGGAACAGATGTAAGTTCTATAAGAGCAACAGATTATGATGGAAATCCTGTTGTGGGGTTACCAGATATTGGAGCATTTGAATATCATTAATGGAATATTTTTAAATTCATAATTCTTGTATTTTTCATGGAAAAAATTATTGCTAAACCAGGCGATTTAGTTGAAGTTCATTTTGGGAAGGTTATTTATGAAGGAATATTCTTGGAGAGTCCTGAATCTGAAAAGGGAATAATTTTATTGAAACTTGAAAATGGATATAATATTGGATTGAATAAGAAAGATATTTTAAAAATTGTAACAATTCATAGGGGGGAGGATAAAGAAGAAAAATCTGAAATTTCTAAGGATAATAAAAAGCCAAACATAGCAATGATAATTACTGGGGGAACAATTGCTTCAAGTTATGATTCAAAAACAGGGGGAGTTCATCCTTTAACAAATCCCGAAAGTTTATTTAGATTTTATCCTGGATTATTTGAAAGAGTTAATGTTGTTAAGGTTGAAGTTCCATTCATGAAATTTTCAGAAGAGATGGATTTCAAAGATTGGCAAAAAATTGCTAGAACATCAGAAAAACTTCTTAATGATTCAAATATAAGGGGGATTATAATTACTCATGGAACTGATTTTTTACATTATACTTCTGCAGCCCTGAGTTTTTTTCTTGGAAAATTAAACAAACCAGTTATTTTAACTTATTCTCAAAGAAGCATTGATAGGGCAAGTTCTGATGCTAATTTAAATTTGCAATGTTCTGCTTTAGCCGCAATCTCAGATATTGCAGAAGTAATGCTTGTTGGACATGCTTCAGAAGAAGATAATTTTTGTTATGCAATTCGTGGAACAAAAGTAAGAAAGTTGCATACTTCTAGAAGAGATGCATTTAAACCAATAAATTGTAAACCCTTTGCAAAGATTTCTCAGGATACTATCCTGAAGATTGATGGGCATAATTTAAGAAACAATCGAAAAGTTAAATTAGATTTAAAATTTAATGATAAAATTGCTTTGATTAAACTTTATCCAGGGCAGTCTACAGAAATATTAGACTATTACGCTAAAGATAAATATAAGGGAATTATTTTGGAATTAAGTGGAATAGGAAATGCTTCATCAAAATTCATTAAAAAAATAAATGAACTATCTAACAAAGGAATTATTTTTTGCGGGGTTTCTCAATGTATTAATGGAAGAGTAGATGGGTTAGTTTATTCAAGTGGAAGAAAACTTATTGAAGCAGGTGTAATTTATTTAGGAGATATGCTTGCAGAAACAGCGTTGGTGAAATTAGGATGGGTTTTAGGACATAAAGAATGGATAAAATCAAAAGAAAAAATAAAAGAAAAAATGCTTGAGAATATTGCTGGAGAATTTAATAAGAGGTTGGAAGAATAATTATCTTCTTTGATTTAGTTTATTTTCAATTTTATCCAATTGTATTTTTATTTTTTCAATTTCTCTTCCAGTTTTTCTGTCTATAATATAATCATATTCCATTCTTTTTCTGTCTTTTTGACTTGATCTATTCTGAGACATAAGGATTATAGGGGCTTGTATTGCAGCTACACAGGATAGAAACAAGTTTAATATAAGAAAATGATCTAAATCAAGAACTTCTTTTGAAAAAAAGATAATCGCAAATATCCAAATTATTAGAATAATTAAAAAGGATATTATAAATGACCAACTCCCAATTCCAAGTGTCAATTTATCTGCTGCTTTTTGTGCAAAAGTAATTGGGCGTGTTATCTTTGATACCCCTTCTTTTGCTTTTTCTCCTTTTTCCATATTTTTATTTAAATGAAAATCAAGTTATAAGCTTAATTGTTTATTAGTTGTAACTAAAACATGGTAACATATAGAAAGATTTATAAGTAAAATGAGCCTTTATATCTTAATTAAAATGATAGAATTATGCAACGAATTATTTGATATTAATAACTTAAATTCTTTAGTTAGAACCGAATTTGATAAAGAAATTAATTTGAAAGATTATGATATCGAATGCTTTAGCACACCAAAGAATTTTAGGGATTTTTCATTTATCCCTAAAAAGGGCCTTAATCTTGACAGGATAATTGATCTTTTGGAAGAAGATTTAACTAAGAAAGGGGCAAATTATTTTTATTTAAGCCAAACAATTCCAGGTATTTGTGAGGCAATTAAGAATGCATATGAGCATGGTAATTTGGAGGATAATAGTAAAAAAATTTTTTTGTTAAGGAAGTTTTCCAAAGAAAAACTAGAATATGTTGTGGGGGATGAAGGGGGAAATATTAATGGTAATTTTATTCCTTATATATTTTTAATACGTGAAAATAAAAAAGATGGTTCTTTAGACTCTGCAAATGATTTTTATTCATTTTGTGGAAAACATTATGCTCCAAAAGGACATAGCGGAGTGGGTACAAAAACAATGCACAAATGTTTTAATCAAGTTAAATACTTTAGAAATGAACAGGGTGGTTTAATGGTAAATTTAATTAAGCCTTCTTTTTAATTCAAAATTTTAATAAACCCTCTTTGTTTAATCTTTTTATGGAAAAGATTGATTACAGTAAGCTAAAGTTTAAATCTGGTTTGGAAATACATCAGCAGTTAGATACTCATAAATTGTTTTGTAATTGCCCTTCTGTTTTAAGAAATGATGAACCGGATTTTTTAGTTGAGAGAAAACTTCATGCTGTTGCTGGAGAATCAGGTAAAGTTGATAGGGCTGCAGAATATCAGGCTTCTCTAAAAAAAACTTTTGTTTATCAGGGTTATAAAAATAGCACTTGCTTAATTGAATTGGATGAAGAACCCCCTCATGAAATTAATGAAGAAGCTTTGAAAATAGCACTTCAAATTGCTTTACTTCTTAATTGTAAGATTATTCCTATTACACAAATTATGAGAAAGACTGTTATAAATGGAAGTAATACTTCAGGATTCCAGAGAACTGTTTTAATTGCCAGAGATGGATATGTTGAAACTGCTTTTGGAAGAGTTGGTATTGATACAATTTGTTTGGAAGAGGATTCTGCACGGGAAGTTAAAAAAGAAGGAGATAAAGTTTATTGGAATTTAGATAGGTTGGGAATACCTTTGGTTGAAATTGCAACCTCTCCAGATATTAAATCTGCTGAGCAAGCTAAAGAAGTTGCATTACATATTGGAGATGTTCTAAGAAGTTGTAAAGTTAAGAGGGGAATTGGAACAATTAGACAAGATGTAAACATATCTATCTTGAATGGAAATAGGGTTGAGATGAAAGGTGTTCAGGATATGAGAACTTTTGTTAAGACAATTGAAAATGAAGTTTTAAGACAAAAAGAATTATATGATGAAAAGACTCCCACTCAAGCAGAAGTTAGAAATGCTCTTCCAGATGGTTCTTCTGAATTTTTAAGGCCTATGCCCGGTTCAGATAGAATGTATCCTGAAACAGATTTGCCTTTACTTAAAATATCCAGAGAATTTATTAATGAAATAAAGAAAGACTTGCCTAAATTGAGAAGTGAAATTGCAGGAGAACTTAAAGAAAAGGGATTAAGTGAAGAAATGATTAAGCTAATTTTAAACGAAGATAAAATTGAAGAATTGAAATCTCTTGCAAACATTTATTCTAATCTTAATTTTATTGTTAAGATGATTGTTTTATTTCCAAAAGAAATAGCTTCAAAAGAAAATAAAACATTTGAAAAGATTGAAGAAAAGATAATTGATTATTATGGGGATATTTTGAGATTATTAAATAAAAAGAAGATAGGTGAAGGAGATGTTAAAGATATTTTAATTAATATTGTAAATGGAAAGAATTTTGAAGAAGCAATAAAGATAGAGAAAGCAGATAATTCTGAGATTGAAGGGGAAGTTTTGAAGATAATAAAAGAAAAGCCTGGATTAAATGCTAATGCATATATGGGATTAGTTATGGCTAAGTTTAAGGGAAAGATTAATGGTAAAGAGGCAATGGAGATAATAAATAAATTGGTGAAAAAGAAGTAAGATGAAAATTTTAGCGGTAGGAGATCCTCATGGAGATATAAAAAAATAAGGGATATTTCTCTAAATGGAATTGGTTTAGTTTTAATAACAGGGGATTTAGGTAAATCAGATTTTGTTAGACAAAAAGTTTTTGAAAATATTAAAAGACAAAAGGAAGGGTTACCAAAATTGGAGTTCACTAAATTAGATACTAAGAGAATTTACCAAGAGATTTATGGTTCGACTATAAATATTTTAGAATATCTCTCAAAAATTGCTCAAACTTATTCTATTTTAGGAAATATCGGAACGGATATGATAAAGAATTCAGAGGTTAAAAAAGATGAAAATAAATTCAAAATTAAATTGCCTTATCTTAAGAAGGGCATTAGTAAAATTAATAATTTTTATCGTGTTAAAAATGTTGTAAGAAATATTAATGGATTGAGAGTTGGTTTTCTGGAATATTTTATAGATACAAGCTGGGTTAAGGAGTTTAAACCCTCTGATTATAATAATAGATTGAATAAAGCAAAAAAAGAAACAATTAAAGCAAAGAGAATTTTAAAAAATTTTAAGAACTTGGATATTCTAGTTTGTCATCAACCTCCTTATGGTTATTTAGATAAAATTTCTTCAAAATATAATCCCCCTAAGAATTGGATTGGCAAACATGCTGGTAGCAAGGTTATATTAGATTATGTTAAAAAATATCAACCCAAATATGTTTTTTGTGGGCATATTCACGAAGGAGAAGGAAAGGTAAAAATAGGCAAAACAGAAGTTTACAATCTTGGTGTTGCTGGACATAAGATAATAAATTTATAATTCTAAACCAGATAAATTAAAAAACCCCGTTTTTGTGTTATTTTCATGGAAAGAACTTTAGTTGAAGATTTAAAAACAGATAAAAAAGTTTTGTTGAAAGGTTGGGTATATGAGATAAGAGTTCTTGCTAAGTTGGGTTTTGTTTTGCTTAGGGATAAAACAGGAATTGTTCAGTGTGTTGTTCAGGGTAAAGAATTATCAAAATTATCTGATTTAAGCCTTGAAAGTGCAGTGGAGATAAAGGGAAAAACAAAATCAGCAAAAGTTAAAGCAGAATTTGTTAGAGAAGATGTTGAGGTTGATGTTGAAAGTATCGAGGTTATAAGTAAGGCAGAGAAATTACCCATTCATGTTAATGAAAAAACAACTACAACTGAATTTCAGAATAGATTAGATTATAGATTTTTGGATATAAGAAAACCTAAGATTCAAGCAATATTTGAAATTCAAACAGTTATTGCGAATTCTTTTAGAGAGCATTTTTACAATAAAGGTTTTATTGAGATACAACCTCCTTGTATAATTAGTGCAGCTTCAGAAGGGGGAACTGAATTATTTTCTGTGCAGTACTTTGAGCAAAAAGCGTATTTAGCACAATCTCCTCAGTTGTATAAACAGATGCTTGCATGTTCTTTAGGTAACACTTTTACTATAACTCCTGTTTGGAGAGCAGAGAAGCATAATACTACTAGGCATATCAATGAAATTAGACAAATGGACATTGAGTGTGCATTTACAAATCAAATGTCTATTATGAAAGAGCTTGAAGAAGTTGTGCAATTTATTGTTAAACAGGTTTTAGAGAAATGTAAACATCAACTTGAAATTTTAGAAATTAAACATTTGAAAGTTCCTAAAGGGGTATACCTAAGTTATGAAGAAGCACTTAAGAAAGTTGGGGGTAAAATTGGAGAAGACTTTACACCAGAAGAAGAAAGAAAACTTTGTGAAATGTATCCTGGAGAGATAGTTTTTACACATTCATGGCCCACTTCAATAAAACCATTTTATATTATGACTAAAGATGAAAAGAAAGATGCTAAATTAAGTGAAGGGTTTGATGCTCTTTATGGGGGTATTGAAATTTCTTCAGGAGGTCAGAGAATACATATTCCAGATTTACTTATTGCAAGATTGAAAGCTAAGGGATTGAATCCAGATAATTTTAAAGCATATGTAGATAGCTTTAGATATGGTGCTCCACCACATTCTGGATGGAGTATCGGCCTCGAGAGAATAACTCAGATTATATGTGGGTTGGATAATGTTAAAGAAGCGACAATGTTCCCAAGAGATAGAACAAGATTAACTCCGTGAGTTAAAATGAAAAAAACTATTAAAGAGAAATTAAAGGAAAATCAAATTAAAGGTAAAATTGGAGAGCAGTTAAGTAAAAAGAATTGGGAAATTAAAAATCTTGGATTTTCTCCTAAAAGAGATCCTAAGGGTCAAGATTTTACTTCTACCGAGATGAATTGGATGACTGGTAAAGTAAGAAAAGTGCATATTGAGTCTAAAGTTAATAATTCAAGATTATCTAAATTACAAAAAAGTACAAGAGATAAAGTTATTAAAAGAGGTGATAGATATCAAATTGATAAATGGAAAGTTAATCTTTAATTTTCTTTATACTTTCCCTCAACTTCTTTCATGAAATCTTTGAATTTCCCCTCTTTGATTTTTTCCTTTGCTATATTTATTAGGTTTGTGAGATAGTAAATGTTATGATATGTAGCAAGTTTTTTCCCTGTAAATTCATCGTGGATGAGCTGATAACGGATGAAAGCACGGCTGTAGTTTTTACATACAAAGCAACTACAGTTTTTGTCAATTGGATTTTTGTCGAATTTGCAAGCTTCTCTAAGAATACGCAATTTTCCTTCTGATGTGAATAAAGAACCCCGCCTTGCATTTTGTGTTGGCATTCTTGAATCAAAAATATCCACCCCCATAGAAATTCCTTTTAATATTTCAACTGGATTTCCAATTCCCATAAGATATACTGGTTTGTTCTCTGGAAGCATTTGTTTTACTTTTTTGACAATGTTAAATTCTTCTTCAATTGTTTCCCCTAAACCAAAACCTCCAATAGAATATCCATCAAAATCTATTTCTAAAAGTTGTTTTGTTGAGAGTCCTCTTAAGTCTTCATATTTTCCCCCTTGAATTATTCCAAATAAAAGTTGACGTTTGTCTGTTTTTGTATCTTTTTGTAATTCATCGTGATGAAGCTTACATCTTTTTGCCCAAAGTGATGTTTTTTTTACAGCTTCTTCAATTTGATTTTTTGTTGTATTATGATACATTGGCATAGAATCAAGACACATTGCAACTTCGCTTGATATTTTTAATTGTAATTCCATATTTTTTTCAGGAGTCATGAATATTTTTTCTCCATTTAAAGGATTTCTAAAAAAAATCCCTTCTTTTGTAGATTTTAAATAAATGCTGGGAGAATACATTTGAAATCCTCCAGAATCTGTGAAATTTATTCCTTTGTAATTCATGAATTTTCCAATCCCCTTGAATTTGTTTACTATTGTTTCCCCTTCTCTTAGAGAAAGAATTAATGCATTAGAAATAACAGCTGGAACTTTTATTTTTTGAAGTTCATGAGAGTCTAAAGTTTTTACACTTCCACGAGTTGCAACAGGCATAAAAAAAGGAGTTTCAACTTTTCCTTTTTTTGTCTGGAGAATTCCTATCCTTGCAGATGTTTTTTTATCTTTATGTTTTATTTCAAATACCATTAAAATTGTTTGAATATCGGATATATAAAGATTAGTAAGAATAGATAAAATTTATTAAACCCCTTTTTCTATGTTTAAAGATGGTTCATAAATTTATTTCAATACAAGAAGCAATTGAAAAGAAGAAGGGAGAAGTAGCAGTTCGCGGATGGGTTTATAGAGAAAGAGGAAGCAATGCTATGAAATTTATTGTATTGAGAGATAGTTCTAATATTATTCAATGTGTTCTTGAAAAGAAAAATTTTGAAAAGCAGTGGGATGAGATAGATAAAATAAAAATTGAAAGCTCTCTCGAAATAATTGGAGAAGTAAAAGAAGACAAAAGAGCCCCAACAGGTTTTGAAATTCAGGTTAAGAAAATAAATATTATACAAATTGCAGAAGATTACCCTATTAATAAAGACTTAAATGAAGAATTGCTTGGAGATAGAAGGCATTTATGGTTAAGAAGCAGAAAGATGACCGCAATACTTAAGATAAGAAGCACTGTATTTAATGCAATACATGAATATTTTAGAAAAAATGGATTTTATGAATATCAGAGTCCAATATTTCAAGCAGTTCAGTGTGAGGGGGGAAGTAGCTTATTTAATGTAGATTATTTTGGAAAGAAAGGAGTATTTTTAGCTCAGACTTGGCAATTGTATGCTGAGCCAGCAATATTTGCTTTAGAAAAAATTTACACTATTTCACCTGCATTTAGGGCAGAAGAAAGTAAAACTTCAAGGCATTTAACTGAATTATGGATGAATGAAATGGAAGTTGCCTGGGCGACTTTTAAGGATATTCAAGATTATGGTGAAGGATTAATAAAACATATTGTAAAAAAAGTTTTGGATGAAAATAAACCAGAACTTGAAATTCTAGAGAGAGATATTAAAAAATTAGAACCTACTGTAAAAAAACCTTTTCCAAGAATGACTTATGATGATGCTTTAAAAATTCTTAAAGAAAAAGCAAAGATAAAAATTCCTTGGGGCAAAGATTTGAGAACAATTGAAGAGGATGAATTAAGTAAGTTGCATGATACTCCCATAATTGTTACAAATTATCCAAAAGAAGTTAAAGCGTTTTATATGAAAGAGACAGAAGGAAATCCTAAAGTTGTTAATGGATGTGATTTTATTGGACCAGAAGGTTATGGAGAATTAATTGGGGGAAGTGAAAGAGAAGCAGATCCTAATAAGATTAAAAAGAGATTAATTGAAATGGGAGAAAAGCCAGAACAATATTCTTTTTATTTAGATACAAGAAAATATGGAAGTGTTCCTCACGGGGGCTTTGGAATGGGTGTTGAAAGAATAATTTCTTGGATATGCGGTTTAGATACAATAAAAGATGCAATTGCATTTCCTAGAACAATGGCAAGATTTACACCTTAAATTCGATATTTAGTTAATGTGTGTAAAATCATACTCTTGTTCGACTTTTAATCAACATTATCATTTAATTTGAGATAACTGTTACAGATAACTTAAAATTTTAATAGGATAAGAGAAATGATTGAAAATTAATTATATCAGAATTTTTTTAATTCCACTGATCGTACATCTCATCCTTTGTGCTGTGCTTGAGTTTAAGCTCCTTGAATAAATTAACCTCTTCTTCTTCCTGTTTTTTTTGTTTTGCTTTTTCTCTTTCTGCATCTTTTGACTTTTTAACTTCCTTTACAGGATTTTCCTTTAATGCAAAAAAGCAAGATGGGCAAATAGCTCTCAATTCTTTAGAATTTATTCCTGTGTTCATATCTGGACCTTCAACAACAGAGAAATAACAGGTTATGTTTTCAAGTGTTTTTTCGCACATATAACATCTTCTTTTTTGTTTTTCAACAATTTGTCTTCTTGGAGATAGCCTCATAAGAGTATCGCTCGTTTTCGAGTTTCTTAAAGCGTCAATATATGAATTTGATTCCATTTTATTATTTTTTAGTAATCGTCTAGCATTTTTGCTTTTTTAAACTTTTCTTGACTTTTTTATCTATTTTTGAGTGTAACAATATGTTTAAAAATATAGAAAGAAAAGTGATTTTACTTAAATTTGGAGGTAAAACAATGCCTAAATTCAAAGAAGAATCTATTGAAGATGAAGAGGAAGAAGATGAAGATATGGATGAAGACCTTGATGAAGAAGAATTTTAATTGATTTTTTAATTAATACTTATTTTAAAAATTCTTTTCTACAATAATCTTTAAAAATAATCTTTCTTCTTTTATCTTATGTTAATTTCAGAGGTTAATCTTAAATGGTTGGGACATTCTGGATTTTTGATTAAAAATTCAAAAACAATTTATATTGATCCATATAACATAAAGACCGGAATGGATAAAGCAGATATAATTCTAATAACCCATAGCCATTATGATCATTGTAGTGTTATGGATATTGAGAAAATTATTCAGGAAGGAACAAAAATTCTTTTAACTGCAGATTGCCAAAGCAAAATTACACGATTTAATGTGCCAATTAAAATGGAGATTGTTGAACCTGGACAAGAACTTGATTTAGGGGATGTTAAAATATCAATTTTACCTGCATATAATATTGATAAGAAATTTCATCCAAAAGAAGAAGCATGGGTGGGATATTTAATAAAAATAAATAATATTTTAATTTATCATGCAGGAGATAGCGATTTAATCCCAGAAATGCAAAAACTTACTGGGTATAAGCAATCAGGAAAAGAATTTGTTGCTCTTTTGCCTGTTGGGGGGAGATTTACTATGAATTCTGAGGAGGCATTTGAGGCAGTTAAATTAATAAAACCTACTTTAGCAATCCCCATGCATTATGGTTCTATTATCGGTGAAAATAAAGACGCCTTTGAATTCAAAGAATTATGCGAAGAAAATAATATAAGGTGTGAAATATTGAGAAAAGAATGAATGGATATGTTTTAGGCTCTGAAGATGACTTTTATAAATTTGTAAATTCTATCTCTAAGAAAGATAAAATTGGGGTTGTTACACATACAGATGTTGATGGCATTGTCTCTGGGATATTCTTGCAGAAGATACTTGAATTTAAAGGATTAAAAATAGAATTCATGGAGTTTCTTAATTATGGTCCTGGAACTCTTAAAGAAGTTATTAAAAAAGAATTTGATGTTCTGTTTTTTACAGATTGGAATGCAGATAATTATCCTGAAGATTTGGAAGAGATTAGAAATAAGTCCAGATTTTTAGTATTTGATCATCATCCCCCTAATGAGGAATTAAAAAATAAATCTGGGATCATTAAGACAGAATCTAATTATTGTTCTTCTCATGCTCTATTTGATTTGGCTTTTAAAGGAAAGTTTTTTGATACAAAAAAATGGAGTTGGTTGGCTAGTGCAGCAATAATTTCTGATTATACTTGGGATAAAAATCCTGATAATTTTGAATTTCTTAAGTCTGTTTATCCTAAAATAGTCAAGGATAAATCAATATGGGATTCTGAACCCGGTAAAATTGGTAAAAAGATTAATAATGCTTTGATATATTATTCTCCTGATTTTAATAGGATTTATAATTTAGTCTTAATAAAAGATTTAACTTCTCTTAATAGGGCAGATAAGGTTATACGTAAAGAAATTGAAGTCTGGATTGATAAATTTAAGAGAGAAGCAGAGTATTTTTCTGAGCAAAAATTGTATTTTGCCTATGGTAATCCAAAATATAATATAGTTTCTGTAATAGCGAGTAAATTATCTGATGAAAGTTTCAGAGAAAATACAGTTGTATTAATCTCTGATATGGAAGATAAGAAAGGTTTTGTAAAATTAAGTGCTAGAAATCAAACAGGTAAAATAGATCTTGGTAAACTTCTTAAAAAGTGTGTGAAAGGATTGAAAGATTCTAACGCCGGAGGACATCCTAGAGCAGCCTCAGCAATATTTCGAAAAAAAGATTTGAGTAAATTTAAAGAGAATCTTATTAATAATATAAATTTTTTTATCTAAAGATATTTAAATCATCTTTTAGTAATAATATTATCTAAAAAAAGAAAATGAAAAGAGGCAAGCCATACATAAAAAAGTTTTCTGATATTTCTGGATTTAGGGTTTGGATTGTTGATGGAGAATATATTCGCTCAAAAATAGATAGAGAGTTTACTAATTATGGGCAACATTACAGGTTTAATTTTATTCCAGAAAAAGAGTTTTGGATAGATAAACAGAAAGTGCCGGGGGAAGAAAAATTCTACATAAGTAATATGCTCATAGAGAATAGATTAATGGCTAAGGGCATAGAATATACAGAAGCAGTTGATAAGGCAAATTCTGTTGAAAGAAAGGAGAGAATAAAAGATTACTTAATAAGAAAAGGAATTGAGACAAAGAGAAAAATAAAAGAAAATGCGGAGTCTGTTCATAAAAGATTATTAAAAAAATACAGTAGAAAACTTAAGGTTTGGATTGTTGATGGAAGAATGGTTAGAGATTTGTTTTTTATAGACTTTACAGAGGGAGGGCATGACAAAGTTTATCCCTTTATTCCTGCAGGAGAAATTTGGCTAGATGATGACTTGACTTTACGTGAGATAAAGTTTGTTTTATTGCACGAAGTTCATGAAAGAAATTTAATGTGCTTGGGAGAAAGTTATGATACTGCTCATGAAGCTTCTAGTGAGATAGAATATTTTTGCAGACAAAATCCCAGTTTGTTGAACAAATATTTACAAAAAGAATTCAAAAAAGTAATTATTTAATATCTGCAGGATAATTAAATGTCTTTTTTTGATAGTTTTTCATTTTAACACTTCCGTCTTTTTTTAGGGATGCATATTTTGGAAGGAGAGGTATTTTTCCTCCACCCCCCGGTGAATCAATAACAAATTGGGGAACAGCCATACCACTTGTAAAACCCCTTAATTCTTGTATTATTCTTAAACCATTTTTTACAGGGCCTCTGAAATGTGCAGTTCCTTTTACCAAATCCGGTTGATAAAGATAATAAGGCCGAACACCTATTGACAAAAGTTTTTGATTTAATTCCTTTATTATCCCAGGTTTGTCATTTACGTTTTTTAATAAAACACTTTGATTTCCTAGGGGAATTCCTGCATCAATTAATTTTGCACAGGCAATTTTTGATTCTTCTGTTATTTCTCTTGGATGTTCAAAATGCGTGTTTATGTAAAGTTGAGGGTTTTTATTATATTTTTTTAGTAAATCGCATAATTTATCTGTTATTCTCTCAGGCATTACACAAGGAACCCTTGTACCAATTCTTATCATTTCAATATGGGGTATTTTTCTTACTTCAATTAAAATGTTTTCAAGAAATTTATCGTTCAATAAAAGAGGGTCCCCTCCTGATAAAATTACATCCCGTATTTCTTTATGTTCTTTTATGTAAGAAATTGCTTTTAAAATATCTTTTTTTGAGGGGTTCTTTAAGATTTCTCCGACTTTTCTCTTTCTTGTGCAAAATCTGCAATACATTGCGCAAGTATTTGAAACAATTAAAAGACATCTGTCAGGGTATCTATGAGTTAAAAAAGGAATTCCATTTTCCTCTCTCAAAGGATCTTCTTCTCCAATAGTGTTTTTTATTTCTTCTATTCTAGGTACACATTGATTCCAAATAGGATCTCCTTTTTCTCTGATAAGTGAAAGATAATAAGAATTAATTCTCATTGGATATTTTTTTGTAACTTCATTTATCTCTTTGATCTCATTTTCGCTAAGAAAAATATTTCTTTTTGATAATTCTTTTTTTAGTAAATTTATATCAGAAATAAATCTTGAAGTTTGCAGATAATTTGTATTGGGTGGGGGTTCGTCCAAGTTCTCTTTTTTTTCTTGTTCCATATTTTTTTATTGTAGAATTTAACTATGATGTATATTTAAATCTTTACCTTGTCTGCTATAAATTTTTTAGTGATAAATTTATAAATTTTGAAGTATCCATAAAAAAATGAAAATAGGAATAATTGGGCCTACAAAATTAAGTTCTTTAGAAGGGGTAAATAAGGATACTGTTAAAATAATTAAAGGATTATCTAAACTTGTTGCACGTTCGGGTAATGGGGTTGTAGTTACTCCTGATAAGGGTTCTGTAGCTGAATTTTTTGCTAAAGAATATTTAAATAATGGGGGAAAAAAGGTTTATTCTATTATCCCTTTGAAGGATAAAGAATTTGGTTATTCTTGGCTCAATTTGGATTTGGGTGAAAAAATTGATTGTAATTCTTGGAGAAATCAACCAGAAAAATTAAATGAAGAAACTGATTTACTCTTATGTTTGGGTTATGCAGAAGGAGTTTTAATTGAAATAGCCTATTCAAAATGGTTTAAACCAAAACCTGTTAAAATAATTAAAGAACTTGTTTCTGGGCAACTTCCTAAAGAGTCAATAAAGAAAATTAATGTGGAATATATTTCTTATAAAAAGTTTAGAATTTAAATAAAATGCAAAGAGATTTCTTTTTTCAACGCAAGTCAGCAATTCTTTCCAAATTAGATAAGTCTTCTATTGGGGGATGGGATAAAAGAATAATCTCCTTATGCAATAAAATAAATTCCAAAGAAAACTTTTATACGACTTCCTCTTGTTCTGGGAGAATTGTTATAATGCTGGATAAAGATAAAAAATCTCCGGATTTATTTTTGAAAGTTTGGCATGAATTGATTTCTTTTTCTGAATTAAAAAGTTCTCTAAAAGTTCTTTCAAGAAGGAAAGAATTAATAAAATTTAAATTAGAACCCCCTATATTGCATGTGGCATCTAAAAATTTAGAGGGGGCTTCTTGGTTTTTGGAAAAAGCAAAGTCAATTGGTTGGAAGCGTTCTGGAATAAATGCCTTGGGTAGAAATATTGTCTTAGAATTAAATAGCACAGAAAGATTGGAATTTCCAATTTTCAAAAATGGAAAACTTCTGGTTAATGGTGATTTTTTGAAGTTAATTGTAAAACAAGTTAATGCAAAGCTCAAAAGAGGATGGAGTAAGATTGAAAAATTAGAGGAAGCAATTTAAAATTTATCTTTTATTAGGTAAAACTTGCAAGGAAAAATGCTTCTTTTTATGTTGGATCCATCTCTTCCAAAGTTATTAATAACTTCCATGATTGCAGGATTTCCATATTCTATTCCTAAGTATTGAGGTAAATTTTTTTCTCTTCTGGAGAGCGTAAATTCAACTTCCGCTTCTCTTAAATAGTGTTCTAAAGGTGTAAATGGATTGTAAAGCTCTTTGAATTCCAAAGTTTCTTCTAAGGGAATATTTTTATTTGATTTTGTTATTATTGAAAAAGGTCTTCCTAATGGCTCTAAATTAGTAAAGGTTTTTTCTACTCCTTCAATAATTCCTTGATAACATCTCCCTTTATTTTTTATTGTCAAAATTTTGGTGTTTACAAGATAAATTATTTCACTTTGCATGTTCTTTTAAGTATGTTCTAGTATTTAATAACTTATTTTACTAATAATATGAATCAATTTTTTCTATTTTTTTAAAAATATTATCTATTTTTTACTTCCACAATTCTTATAAATAAGAACAGTATTAATTTTTTAATTCTGCATACCAGAATTTTATATAATGGAGAGGAAATGTAAAAATTTCCAATCAATCGTATATACATACAATTGAAAGGAGGAAAAAAAAGAATGGTACTAGATTTTGCAAAAGAGGCAATCGCAAATACTGCAACACATAGCATCAACTTTGATGAATTAAAGGCTGGTAAAGCAAATATTAAGGTTATGGGATGTGGTGGAATGGGAAGCAATGCAGTTACTTGGCTTTTTAACAAAGGAATTAATGGAGCTACAATTTATGCTTGTAATACAGACGCACTTCATTTAAGTGTTACAAAATCTGATGAAAAAATCCTTATTGGTAAAGAATTAACAAGAGGACTTGGTGCTGGTGGAAGACCAAAAATAGGTAGAGAAGCAGCTAAAGAAGCACTTGTTGATTTGAAAAAAGCAGTTGGAAATGCTGATATGGTTTTTGTTTTAGCTGGTTTAGGCGGTGGAACAGGAACAGGTGCAGCTCCAGTTGTTGCTCAAATTGCTAAGGAAACAGGAGCAGTAGTTATTGGTGTTGTTACAATGCCCTTTGAATCAGAAAAAGCAAGAATTGATAAAGCAGAATTTGGATTGCAAGAATTAAGAGAAGTTACAGACACATGCATAGTTCTAGACAATAATAGATTAGTTGATATTGCAGGACAATTGCCTATTGAACAGGCTTTTGCAGTTGCAAATGAACTTGTATCCACCATGATTAAAGGTATTGTAGAAACAATTACATTGCCTTCATTAATCAACCTTGATTATGCTGATGTTTCAGCAATAATGAAGAATGGCGGAGTTTCAGTTATTGGAATTGGTGAAAGTGATTCTCAGGATAAAGTTAATGAAGCAGTTCGGCAAGCCCTTACTCATCCTCTACTTGATGTGGATTATCGGGGTGCTAGCGGAGCTTTGGTTCATATAACGTGTGGTCCTGATTTGAAATTGGAAGAATTTGATATTATTGGTAGAACAGTGTCAGAAAATTTGGGTCCTGAAGCGCAGGTTATTATTGGAGCAAGAATTAGCAAAGAGTTCATGGGTAAAGTTCGTGTTATTACAATAATGACTGGAGTTAAATCTCCATATGTGCTTGGAAAGGACATAGACGAACATACATTCCCTGCATCAAGAGAAATGACTGATTTGGGAATAGAAGTTTGGAGATAAATAAAAGACACCTTCTGGTTTCTTTTATAAACTTCCTCAAAACACGGAAAAGCGATTTTTTAAATTGCCTCCGATGAAAATCGCGAGGCTTTTTTATTTTTTTCAAACCTGGAGAGAAATCTCCAGGAAGTTTATTTTTATTACAATAATTTTTATAAAGGTGTTTTTACTTTACATATTAATGGGAAAAAATACTCCTGAAAATTTGGCTAAGATTCTTGAGCTTGATTCTTGTAAAGCAAGTATATGTGCAATAAAAGGTATAACTGTTATTGATAAAGATAATTTTGAATTAACTAAACGTGATTTAGTTATGGAGTATATGCAATTAACAGGAGATAAATTAGGATTTATAAAAAGTATAAAAGGATTAATTACAGGAAAACTTAAACTAAATGGAAAACAGATTGAAGATTATCAGCATGAATATGCAAAGATCACAAAGAATTATAATTTAAGAAATCTTTTAAGTGATTCAGATTAAGCATCTATTTTCTGTATTTTATTCATTTTCTTATTTCCGTATTCATTAAAATACAAAAAAGCATCCAGTTCCAATTTCCTTTTTAATTCTGGTTTTTGCATAGAATATCCTATTGGAAACAAAGCTTCTACTTGCATCTCTTCTGGTATGCTAAGGATTCTTTTGACTTCTTTTTCTGAAAAATATCCAACCCAGCATGTTGCAAGTTTTTTTTCAGTTATTTTAAGAAGAAAGTTTTGTATTGCAGCTCCTGCTTGCTGCCTTAAAAATATTTTTCCTTTTTCTCCATAAGAAGTTTCTGTTCTAGAGGGAGTTGTGCAAACAACAAGAATATATTCTACTTGTCCGACAAAAGATTGTTGCGAAGCTTCTGTAATTTCTTTAATTTTATCTTCTTCATCTACAAGAATTGTTTTAATAGAAAAATTATTTCCTGCCATTGGAGCATAACGCATAGCATCTATGCATTCCAGAATATCTCTCCAATTTGGTTTAGAAGATTTGAATTTTCTTACGCTTCTTCTTGCCTTAATTGTTTTATCTAAATCCATATAGATTATAGAAAATCTAATTATTTAAATTTAAGGTTTTATTCTTTTTAGTGGTCTTTTTAAATATATTTATAAATTATTGGTTGTTTGTTTAATAATGAGTTATGAAGAGGTGAAAAATCAATATGAGGTTTCTAATATAAAAACTCATAAGAAATTTTGGTTTATATTTTTTGGATTAATTTTTATAGGCATTGTAATTCTTTTGTTTATTCTTTTTAATCCAAAAGGAGAAGAAAAGATTTCAGAAAAAGAATTGATAAAAGGTGCCTCTTTAGAGCTAGGAGATAATGATTCTAAATCATTTAAATTTGGAAACGAGGAGCATGGAATAAAAATTGATTTTGTTGGATTTGATTCTGCAGGAATTACTATTTTTAGTGAACCAGTAACATTTATACTGGAACTTAATGAAGCAAAATATATTGATTTAGATAATGATGCTCTCTATGATATAAAAGTTAAATTAATAAAAATAGAAAATTCTACAGCAGTAATTTCAATTAAAAAATTATACTTAACAATTTGTGAAGAAAACTGGAATTGTTCTAAGTGGAGTGATTGCAATGAGAAAAATCAAACAAGAGTTTGTGAAGATTTAAATTCTTGCGGAACAATGGATGATATTCCTTATGAAAAAAGAGAATGTTCTGAAATAGAGTCTGCTGGAGAGAACTATTTTGAAAATGGCACAAGAAAAAATGTAATCAATAATTTTTCCTCAAATTTATCTAATGGTGCCCCCAATTCTAATTTAACTAATAAAACAAAATCTGCAATTAATAATTCTATTAATGTAACTATAAACGATACTATTATCGGCCCAGCAATTATTGATTGTGGGAGTAATTCTGATTATTCGTGTTTTATTGAGGCTTCAAAAAACTGCACTATGACCTTTTGGAATTTAAGTTCTTCTAGTATGTCTTCCCCTATTGTTTCTTATGAGATAAGAGGGTATGCAGAAGATGGAAGATGTATCTATTATGAAAAATATTTTACAACTAATCAGGAAAAAATTTGCAAGATAAATAGAAATGAATTAACTTCAATATTTCTTAATATGTCTGAAGGCTCTTTTTCTACAGAATATTTTGAAAACGCAGAATGTTACCCTCGAAATAATTTTGATTGTAAATTGGGCTTGACTCAAGGAAGTTTGCAGGGAATGTCTTTATATCTTTCTAATTATGGAGGATCTATCAGCACAACATTTTCAGTAAAGGGATATTCTGATAAAAATAAAATAACCTGGAGAGCAGAAAATTCTTCTGTGATAAAATTAGAACCCTCTTTTGGAAATTCTTCTACAATCTCACCTCTTGCAATTGGAGAAACTATTTTAATTATTAATGATACTGCTGTTAAATCTTGTGAACTAAAAATTCCTTTTGAGGTTTACGGGGATGAAATCGATAGTTCTCTTAATTAATTAAATTTTATTTCTCCTCCACCAAGAACCCTATCTTTTTCATAAATAACCACCGCTTGTCCTTCACTTACTCCTGTTATTGCTTCATTAAGTGTTATTTTAAACTGTTTTGTTTTTTTATTATAATAAAGTGTGCTAGGAAGTAATTCTCCAACATGCCTTATTCTTGAAAAAACTTTTGTTGATTGATTTTTGAAGATATTCTCTTTTTCTGATATTAAATGCAAATCTTTTACAATTATTTCTTTCCTAAAATTTAAAGGGTGGTTTTCAGGAGCTGCAGTAATTATGTTAGTTTTTATATCCTTTTTTGCAACATACCATTTGGAGGGTTTATTTTTATTTCCTCTGTCTATTTCAAATCCATATCTTGGGCCTAATCTTTGCCCTATAGTATAATAATAAATTCCATCATGTTCTCCAATAATTTGCCCATTGGGGTTAAGAATTTTTCCTTTTTTTGATTTTATCTTTTTTTGAAGAAATTTTTTTAGATTCACTTTCCCTACAAAACATATTCCGACTGTTCCTTTTTTATTGTAGTTTGGAAAATTTTTTTCTTTTGCAATTTTTCGTATTTGCTCTTTAGTATATTCCCCTATTGGAAATAAGCAATGTGAAAGCTCTTTTTGTGTTATTTTATACAAGAAATATGATTGATCTTTTGATTCATCTTTTCCTCTTAGAAGTTCATAAATACTATTTTTGTTTTTTCTTACTCTTGCATAATGCCCTGTTGCAATTGTATTTATGCTTCTTTTTTGGGCTTCTTTTAAAAGAAGGGGGAATTTTATTTTTTGATTGCAATCTATATCGGGATTAGGTGTAATTCCTTTTTTGTATTTTTCGAACATCTTGTTAATGACTTCTTTTCTGTATTGCTTTTCAAAATCTAGAGTTATTAATGGAATATTTAATTGAGAAGCTATTTTTAATGCCATTTTTCTTTCTGTCCTCCAAGCGCATCTGCCAGTTAAAGGGTCTTTGGTATCACTCCAATTTTTCATAAATGCCCCAATAACTTCATATCCTTGTTTTTTAAGAAGAAATGCAGCAACACTTGAGTCCACTCCACCCGACATTGCTAAAAGAACTTTTTTGTTTTTATCTTTCATTTAATGATAAGAAAATTAGTGGTTAAAAGGTTTTTTAAAAAATTTAAAATGTTTCTTCTTCGTTTTCTTCTATGTTTAAAAGTTCTTTTATTCTTTGATTTTCTACTTGCAATCTTTGTAACTCTTTTTCTACTTCTTGCACTTGTTCTTTTAATTCATTTATTTTTATCTCTTTTTTCATTTTTACTCAAATATATTCAAAATAATCACGTTTTATAGTTTTAAATATTTTTAGAATTGAAAAAATACGCCCCGGGCAGGACTTGAACCTACGACTTCACGGTTTCAGCAATTTACGAATAGATTGTTGAATGAACGAACTTATTCGCGCTTAACAGCCGTGCGCTCTAACCAACTGAGCTACCAGGGCATATACCTTGGCGAAGATGGTTTGTTCTTTAGAACTTTAACCAACTGAGCTACCAGGGCATCTTATACAAAGTTAGCTAGAACCTTATTTAAAATTATTGTTTATCTTTTTTTAGGTTCTTTTAACCCTAAATCAAAAATAGGTTCTGGATGATGTTTCTCAAGGTAAGAATAAACATTTGCATGTTTAGAGCCTTTTAATAGCAATTTACATGCTTCTTCTGCATTTTTAATGCAATCAGGGTCTCCAATTATCCCTATTTGATTGTTTTTTATCTCAAAACTACAATTGCTTAAATTTGAAAGGGTTTTAAGAGTTTTTCCGTTTTTTCCTATAATTCTTCCCCGCACTCTTTCAAGATTTTTTTGATTTGCACAACTTTTTATGTTTATTGCCATAAAATCAAAATCTTCTTTTTTTATTAGCATTGCTGTTGAAAAAGGAAATCCAAATTCAAGAGCTTCAATAATTTTTTCTGCAATATATTCATCCTCCGGTTCTCCAGAAAGGTATATCTCTTTGCCCCTGTTTTTTATCTTTACATTTAAATCTTTTTCAAGATTTTTTTTATTTTTGATTATCCTTGTAATCTTTTCTGAAATCAATTTTATCATAATCTAAAATAGTAGATTTAATTTATATAATTATCTTATGTTATTTTTAAATATTTGAATTAAAAATTAAAATTCTTCTTTTTCTGTTTTGAGATAACCATTTCTTTTTAACCATTCAATTTGATTGGAAGGGTATTTAAAAATTACATCTCCTTTTGTTTTATCAAGTTCCCAAGGTTCTACGATTACTATATCTCCTGGGCGAAGCCAAAGTTTTCTTTTTAATCTTCCAGGGACTCTTGAATTTCTTGTTTTCCCATCAAGGCAATTAACTTTCATTTTATTTCCACCAAGACGTTCTTCAATTACCCCTATTACTTCTCCCCCCCTAGGTAATTTTGCCCTTGTTATTTGAACTTCTTCATCATTTTTGTTTTCCATTTTTTAAAAAATAAGTAGGAGTTTATAAGGTTGGTGGTTTATTATATCTTTTTTAGATACTGATTTCAAGTTTTAATTTAAACGATATTAAAATTAGCTCGCACTTTTACATGAGTACAAGTGCAAAAGGAATATTTGCAATATTTCCTACACCATCTTCTGTTATTATTTCTGCTTTGATTGCAATATTCACTGCTTTTTTTCCAACAATATTAAAAGTAGAATCTTCAAGTTTCATATTTTTCATTATTCTTAATACTTCTTCTTCTGAAACTTCTTTTCCCTTAAAGAAATTTTCTTTTACATCAAGTTGAAATTTTCCTTCTTCGAATCTCTTTCCTATTAATTCTTTATCACAAACTGCAACTACATTTCTGTAAGATTTTATTATATTTACAAACATTTTAATATATTAATCAAAAAATAATTAATTTTTTAGTATCCTTTTTTTGCTTCACCAGACTTGATTGCTTTTTCTGCCTTTTCTTTAGACATCATAGCGCACATAACTGTTCCACAATCAGGACATTTTCCTTTTGCCATAAATCCGCCTTTTGCTGTTTGGTTCATTACAGCATCTTTCATCTTTTGTCCTTTTTTCTTGCACTTAACACAATAAGCTTCTACCATTTTTTACCTCCATTTGTTTAATTTGAATTTTTATTATTTTCTCAAGAAAAATTCTTTTATAAACATTTAGATTTTCTATTTTTTTATATTTTGTAGGTTTTAACCCCTACATATCATAATTTTGGATAACTCTTCATATTTAATTATTTCTGAATAAGGATATTTTTCTTTGTTTTCTATTGAATTTAATCCAAAGAATATTGAATTTTTTGGTTTTATTATTCCTAAAAGATATTTATCTGGAGCATCTTTCAACTCTATTAATGCTTTTTTATTTTTATTTTCTTCAATAATTTTTCTCTTGTCTTTTATTGAGCTATCTAAGTTTAATTTAATTGTCTTAAATATATCAAATTTTTCGCTTATATCTTCTATTCCCATTAGAATTTATTTGTAATTTATTAATATTATTTAAATTTTTTCTCTTACCGGGTGTTTTGCCCCACAAGCAAGACAATGAAGAAAATTTAATCTATTTTCTCTTTTTAATTCTGTATCTGGTTTTCCGCATTCTTTACATAAAACAAATTCTCTTACATACTGTTCTATTTTTAAATTTATTTTTGCGCTTGAAATTTTATTATTTAGAACTAATCTATCTCCTTCTTTTTGTCCAGAAGTTGCAAGTTCTTTTAATATAAACTTTTGAAAATGTTCAATATCTCTTCTTAGGTAAGATGCTATTTGCAGAAAATTTGTTAAGATTGTTTTTTTTCCTTCTATATGCCCTTCTATTTTTGGAATTTCAAATCTTTCCCCATTTCCTTCAATTTGCTTTACCTTGGAATATGCTTCTTCAAGGAGTTTTTCGTAGGTTTCCATTAATTTATGCTGGAAATTGACTATATAAATTTTTATAAATAACTTCATAAAAGGATTATTATGAAAATTGAAGATTTTAGGGATACAAAAAAGCTACATAAGAAGTTGAAGATAGGTAAAACCAAATTGTTAGCCAAAAAAACTCTTGGAGATCTTTTTTTGATAAATTCAGTTGAAAGTATGATTAGTATTAGAGGAAAGGTTAGTCTTTTTGATAAACTTGTTCTTAATAAAAAACCTCCTATACTTTTCACCATTAGATCGGATGATAATAGTTTTACAGTTTATGAGAAAAATTATTTTGAACAGGCAATAAAATTAGCGGATAAATACGAAGAATTTTTTGAAAAAGAAGTTACTGTCAATCAATCATCTTATCCCATAAATAATTAACCTAAATACCTTACTTTTCCAGGTCGGGGTTCAAATATTATTCCTTCTTCAAGAAATTTTTTTATTTCCTGATTTATTATCTCTGGAGAAGTTTCTTTTAATTTCAGAATTATTTGCTCTTTTTCAATTCCCCCCTCTTCTTCTGCATTTTTTATGAGTTCAAGAATCTTATCTTTTATTGCAATTATCTGAGATTTTTCAATATGGCTTGTTCTTTGAGGCTGTAATTTTTCAAGTTCCAATTTTCTTACAAGAAGATATTTAGCATCCTGTTCCTTTATTATTTCTGGTTGAATATAAGTTTCATTATTCCAATGCCTCAAAACCCCTATTACAATAACTGTTAATCCCTGTGTAATTTCTTTAAACTTTGCAATATCCTCTCCAAAAACCTTTAAGCTTATTTGTCCAGAACCATCATCCAATTTAAAAAATATATATTTTCTTTCTCCTTCACTTTCAAATTTATCCACAATATTTCCTATTAAGTTTATTCTTATTATTTTTTTATCTCCCAATTCCAAAAAAGAAAATCTTTCATCTGCAATAACTGGCTTTCCAAGAAAAATATCACTTATTCTTAACTTATATGCAATGTTTCTTTTAAATTGTCCTGTTTCTGCCATCTTTTTATATTCTCTAAAAATTTTGGATGTTTATAAGGTTTTATGAGTTAAAAAACTCCAATGTATCCTTTTTTTGGGCGATAAATCTCATTATCCCTAATTAATCTGTTTATTACCTCTTCAAGTTCATCTTTACTTATCTTTTCTTCAAGTTCTTTTTCAATTTCTTCATACGGAATCATTTTTCCCATTTTGCTTTCAAGAGCGGTTATTGCTTCTTTTACCATGAGTATTTTGTTTCTTTGTGATGAGGAAAATTTCCCAGATATTTTGTCAATATCAAAAGTCTTTGACTCATAATCATAACCTACTTGGGTAAGATAATATGTCATTAATTCAATTGCTTTTTTTGCATCATCTTTTGAAACTTCTTCACTTAACCTCATTCTTGCTGATGCTTCTGACATTCTAATTAATGCTTGTAATTGTCTTGCTGAAATTGGTATTGGGCGCATTGCACTTTCAGATGTAACTGGTTTATTCCTCAGTTCAATATAAAATTTTTTTAATTCTTCCACAGATTCTGGGATTAATTTTGGATTTATTTTTTGCTTTGCATATGCGACATATTTTCTGAATAAATTAGAATCAATTAAAACCTCTTTTGTTTCTTTCTGATGTTCTTTTAAAACATGTGTTGCAATTCTTTCATCTTTATTTCTATCTGGAATATCCCTTAATGTAAATATTATATCAAATCTATTTATTAGTGTTGGGGGTAAATCAATTTGTTGAGGTATTGGCATAAAAGGATCGAATCTTCCAAATTTTGGATTTGCTGCAGCTAGGACAGATGTTTGAGCTTTTAATGTAGCTTGAACATTTGCTTTGGAGATTGTTACTGTTTGCTGTTCCATTGCTTCATGCATGGCACTTCTGTCTTGAGGGTCCATTTTTTCTAATTCATCTATGCATATAAGCCCTTTATTTGCAAGAACCATTGCTCCTGCTTCTAAACTCCATCCTTTTAGATATTCATCACGCACAACAGTTGCTGTCAAACCTGCCCCTGATGTTGATTTTCCTACAACATATCTTCCTTTTGGGGAAATATTTGACATAAAAACTAAAGTTACGCTTTTTGCAACTCCCGGGTCTCCTATAAGAAGAATATGTATATCTCCTCTTGATTTTGAACCATCTGACATTTGCTTTTGAACTCCCCCGAATAATTGCAAAACTAATGCTTTTTTTATTTCATCATATCCCCAAACACTTGGAGTTATGCTTTTGGCTAATGTTTCAAATATTTTTGGGTCTTCAGAAAGTTCCTGAATTTGTCTTTCATCTTCATCTGTTATATCTAATTCTTCAAATGTTTCTTCCATTGGAATTATGTTATTTGCTTCAACAGCTAATTCAAATCTGGTGGATAATCCTCCTGTGCTTAATGGAACAGGAACTTCTTTCAATATTCCTATTATTTTTATTCTTGCTCCAGGAGTTGTTTTATCTTCCATTTTTGGTTCAACTAAATCTTCTTTGACAAAAACATTAATTCTTTTTGGCTGTTCTCCTCCTGAAAGAGATTCTGGAGGTTCTTCTACAACTAATCTTTGAGTATCAACCATATCTTTTGAAATTAATCTAAATCCTCCTCTTCTCCCACAGGAACATCTGCTTGGTTCCCGGAATTTTTTTTCAATTTGTAACACAGAAATAACTGTTCCACAGCTTGGACATTCAAATTTTGCATTTACTACTTGTGGACGAACATCTGATGCCTGCCTTATTATTCCTTCTAGGATTATAAGTTCATTAAGATGTTTTGAACGTATATTTCTTATTTTAATTTGGTGCGCATCTGAAAGATTTTTTAATCTAATTCGTACATTTTTTACTAAACCTAGTTCTTCAACTCCTTGTTCTATAAGGCTTAAGGTTTCTTCTGGATTGATAATTATTTCATCAGAGAGTTTATTTGAAAATTCTGTAAGTTTCATAAAATCAAGAAAAACAACATTTGTCCTTTTTCGTATTGATTCCCCTAAATCTTCTTTATTAAAATTAAAGAAATTTTTAGCTTCAATTATTAAATCTTCTGATTTTGGCTTCTTTTTTGGAGCATTTTCCAGCATACTTGACGAATAATCTTCTTCTGAATATCCTTCCTCGTTTTCCATAACCCTTAAAGAAAGCTTGCTTTTTTATAGATTTGTATATACTATAAAATGTATTAATTTATCTTGGTTTTTAAGAATAAATACCAATAAATTAACATGAACTTCACGAATAATTCTAAGAATTTCTGAACTTTTAAAATAGAATCATTTATTTATAATTTTTAAGTGCAGCTTTTACATTTTTTAAAAGCTGGTCCATACTGTCCTCAAGTTGTTCTTTGTTTTTTGTTCCTGTGCAAACAAGTTTTCCGTTTGAAAAAAGAAGAAATGTTGCTGTTGGTTCTACTAATTTGTATACCAATCCGGGAAATTGCTCTGGTTCATACTCTGTATTTTCCATTTCAAGTGCCAAAAAATTAAGGTTTAATTTTAATTCAATTGTCCCAGATGCAACTATATTTTGGACAGTTATTTTTGGTTTTGTAGTAATGTTTACACTTATTTTTTTAAGCTGTTTTATTACAGCATCAATAACCTCTCGAACTTGAGTTAAGGATTTTGTTCCTGTACAAACTAAATTTCCAGATGAGAATACAAGAACAGCTGATTTTGGTTCTTTAACCCTTAGAACTAAACCTGGAAAAGTTTCTGGATTATATTCTGTGTTTGGCTGAGTTCTTGCAAGTTTTGTTAATGGAACTGGTTTTCCTAAAGAAGCGGTTGCAACAATGTTTTGTATCTTATAATTGCTTTGTCCGGCTGCCATTTTAATTATTTATAAATGAAATTTGGGTTTATAAAGGTTTTTAAATATCCCGACGTGAGTATTTATCCATATCTCCAGTTTCTTTTTTGATTGTTAAAATCTTTTTCAATCTCTTTTAAATCAGCAATTTCTGAAAGAAGTTTGTCTGGCCTTAATTTTGTTATTCTTGGAAATCTTAATGCCCATCCAGAATTATAATTTGGAGATTTTTGTATTTCTTGATAAGTTACCGATACAATTATTCTAGGTTTTATACACACTCCTTCTTTTTCTTCTTTTTTTATTAGGGGTTTTATCTTTTCTGTAAGCTCTCCGAAAGAAACTTTTTCATTATCTTCTTTATTTTCTTCTTTTTCAACAATTCCTGTTCCCACTTTTCCAATTTCCAAATATTCTCCAGATTTATCTCCTTTACAGGAAATAATAAAACTTGAAAACCATCCAGAACGTTTTCCTTTTCCATATTCTGCACCCGTAATTACTAAATCCAAATCTTTTTCTTCTGGTTTCATTTTAAGCATATTTCCAACTCTCCTCCCAGGTTTATAGGGTGCTTTAAGATTTTTCATCATTACTCCTTCTTGATTATTTCTAAGAGCTTCTTTGTAAAATTCTTTTGCTTTATTTTCATCTGAAGTTATTATCTGTTTGGAAGAGATTATTTTATATGGGTGAAGAGAGATTATTTTTCTTACAAGTTTAGCTCTTTCTTCAAACGGTTTTTCAAGCAAAGATTTTCCATTATAAAATAGAATATCAAATACATTTACTTCCACAGGAAGTTCTTCTTGTAGTTTTTCAATATTATATTTTCTTTTTATTCTTTGACTTATGTTCTGAAAAGAAGTATATTTTTTTGTTTTTTTATCATATCCTACTGCTTCAGAGTCTAATATAAATGAATCTCCTTTTACAAATTGTTTTATATACTCAACAACTTCTGGAAATTGGAGAGTTACATTCTCAAGACTTCTTGTGAAAAGCTTTACTTCAGAATTTTTCTTATGAATTATCATTCTGAAACCATCATATTTGTATTCAATTGCGCAGGGTTTTCCCAATGCTTTAAATCCTTCTTCAATTGTTGAAACTTTTTGTGCAAGCATGGCTTTTATTGGTTTTCCAATTTGCATTGATATTTTTTCAAGTTCCTTTATTTTTCTTTTTTTACAATAATCAAAAACCTCTACAGTATCATTAGACTTATCAATTGCATCCTGTATTTTTTCAGGAGCTTCATCTATATTTTCAAAAAAAGCTTTTGCTAAAGATTCTCTTATAGTTGATTCCTGAGTTCCAATTCTTAAATCGCCTATTAGAGTTCTTACAAGATAAAGTGCTTCAGTTGGTTCAGCAGAAGTTAATAATTCTGTTATAAGTGCAATCTTTTTATCAACTGTCCCTTTTCCTTCTAACTCAGGAAGTTTTCTTAAATTTTCTAAAACTTTTTTTGTTGTTAATATGTGAGATGCAAGAGTTCTTTGCTTTTTTTCAGAAGTTAATTTTTTTGCAACTTCCCCCAAATCACCTATTTTTTTCCATTCCTGAATTACTTTTTTTGAATTTATTCCTGTTGCTTTTGAAATTGCTTTTATTGCAAGTTGATTTGAAATTCCAATTTTTCTTTCATCATATTCTGGATAAATATTTCCTTCAAGTAGATAAATGATCTCCCTATCTTCATCAGATAAATGTTCTAGGAATTTTGAAAGGATATCTATTTTTTCAAGACGTTTTGTTGTTCCCCCAAGAGATTCATATAATTCTGCAAGTTTTTTATACAACATTAATTAATTAAGAAAAATAAGTTTTTATTTCTTTTTGCTTAAATAAAATACCAATCCAATTATAATAGGCACCATTGAGATTAATATAAAGCTTGTAATTTTAGCATATGTGCTGAAAAATATTATTGTTCCTATTCCAACAAGAACAAATAAAATGCCCCCTATTTTTGGTTTAAAAATAGAGATTATCAAACATATTAAAAAAATTAATGTTGGAATAAGATGAATTAAGAATTCAGTTAGATTTTTGGAATCAAACGCAAATATAGTGATAAATAAAATGTAAATGACTGCTAGAATTCTTGTTACAAATTTAAGCACATTTGTTTTTTTATTTTTCATTTTTTCCACAATCCATGTAAATTACAATATTCCCTTGCTGAAACAAGTTTAAATGAAAATTTTGCTTCTGGTTTTGAATTTGGTTTTAGAAATACTTTTGCAGTCTCTCCTGTTTCGGATGTAGCTTCAATCCATTCAATGTAGTGCTCTGTTATCATGGGATGAGCAATTGAACCTACTTTTACTTTTTTTCCTTGAATTACTGGAACATGTTTCTCTTTTGAAGCATCAATAGTGTTTTCTTTTTGTAATTTCATTGGTTGTCCACAGCAAATTAAAACTCCTGGTCCTTCGTGCAATACTTCAACAATATTTCTACAAATTTCGCATTTGTAAATTTCTTTTTTTTCTGTCATTTTAGGTTTAAACATAATTTTTAATAATTTTCTTCAAATAATTCATAATACGCTTGAGGATGTTTGCAAGCCGGGCATTCATCTGGGGCTTCTTTTCCCTCATGAACATATCCACAGTTTCTACATTTCCATCTTACAACTTTTTCTTTTTTGAAAACTTTTTTTTCTTCCACATTTTTTAAAAGTTTTCTGTATCTTTTTTCATGTTGCTCTTCAACTTCTGCTATTTCACGAAAAGATTCTGCAATATCTTTGAAACCTTCTTTTAATGCTATTTTCTCAAATTTAGGATATAATTCTCCCCATTCTTCGTGTTCTCCATTTGCAGCTGCAAGAAGATTTTCTTTTGTTGTTCCTATTTTTCCTGCAGGATAACTCGCAGTTATTTCAACAGGTAATCCTTGTGATTTTTCTAAATGTTTAAAAAATATTTTTGCATGTTCTTTTTCATTATCTGCTGTTTCTGTAAATATCGCAGATATTTGTTCATATCCTTCTTTTTTTGCAACAGATGCAAAATAGGTATATCTCATTCTTGCTTGGCTTTCACCAGCAAATGCTTTTAGAAGGTTTTTTTCTGTTTCACTCCCTTTTAAATTCATAAATGTGAAAGATATATTCTATTTAAATATGTTTTGGGAAAATTATTTATATTTATCCTTGGCTAGAATTTCACTAATCTTCTTAGATTCCAAGATATCATAAGTTCCAGTACACCCTTTTATCACTCCTTTGCCTTGCGAATTTCCTATTGCGAGTATATCTTCTTTTTTAATAAATTCAGATAAGGAATGATGTCCATATAAGAAATGAACCAATACTTTATGCTCGTAAATTTCAGTTATGTTGTCTACTATTATCTCATTGGGTTCTCCACCATTATAATTAAAACCAAATGCTATGTAATCCCCTTTAGCAAGTTTATCTACTGATTTCATTTAATACCTTTAGATGTGATTACTTTTAAGAATTTCTATATTAAATTAGATATATATTTATCTATGTAAAATATATCTTTTTCCAGAAGGAGGATTTAGTTTTTTTCCTGCTTTTTTACTTGGTCTGCTCTTAGTTGTTGGAGATTTATTTCTTAATCCTCTTGATTTTTTAGCAGAACTTGTAAGCCCTCTAAAAGCTCTCTTTTTGTTTTTTGGATTGCTTATCCAATTAATAGTTTTATCGTTTTTTATTTCTGGTCTTTGAGGATCAACACAAATAACCTCATAAAATGCATAAATTCCATCTTTTCCAATCAAATAAGAATTTAATATTTCTAAATTAGGGTATCTTTTTTGCACTCTTTGTTCTGCAATCCACTGATAAGACATCATTAAATTTTTTCGGGTATGCATTCTTTTTCCTCTTCTTCCTTTTATAGGTCTTTCTTTTCTATGTCCTCCCCTTTTTAATCTAATTCTTATTATAACAAAACCTTTTTTTGCTTTATATCCCAAAGCTCTTGCTTTATCTAATCTCAAGGGTTTTTCAACTTTAACCTGAGCTTCTGATTTTCTCCATTCAACCATTCTTTTTCTTAGAATTGCTGAATCTGGTTTTTTCCAAGCTTCTCTTATTTGATGATACATACCATTGACCATGTTTATTTTAGAAAAAGTTCATTTAAAAAGCTTGAGGTTTTGGGAGGCGAAACTTTTATAATGGTTCTTATTTTTATTATAAAATGGAGAGGAAAAAAGAGAATTCAGAGGTTTTGCTTAAATTTCTTAAACTTTCAAAAAATGCAGAAACACCAGAATATGCTTTTGGTACAGATGTGGGTTTTGATGTAAAAGCAATTGAAAATGTAAGTTTATTTCCCTTGGAACAAAAAACTTTAAGGACAGGCATAGCAATTGAAATTCCTGAAGGGCATGTAGGATTAGTTAGAGATAGGGCAGGAATTGTTCAAAAAATGAATGTTCATACTGTTGCAGGAACTTTTGATAGCGGGTTTAGAGGAGAAGTTTCCATAATGCTCGTTAATATGAATGAAAAAACAGTTGAAATTGAAAAAGGAATGAGGGTTGCACAAATAATACTTCTCCCTGTTGTAAAAGCAAAAATACAAGAGGTAAAAAAACTTTCAGATACAGAAAGAGGAAAAAAGAGCTTTGGTTCTACGGGAATGAAAGAAATTATCCGGGAACTTAATAAAATTTCTAAAAAGTGATTTAGGTAACTTTTATAAATTGTTTAAATTTGATTTTTATATGAGGCTGTAGCTCAGTCTGGTTAAAGTTCTATGAACAAACCATCCTGCCTACAAAATCATATGAGGCTGTAGCTCAGTCTGGTTAGAGCACTGCTCTGATAGTTTCAAAAAATCAGTAAGGCAGGGGTCCACAGTTCAAATCTGTGCAGCCTCATATATTTCCAAGGGAGAGATTGTGAGTAGTTAATTTCCCTTAAATTCAAGAATAAGCAGATTTTTTGAAAGATAATAATTTAATATTGATAAGTTAAGGGGAACTCTTTTAAGATAGGCTTTTTTTTCTGAAAGGGCTCTTATTTCTATTCCATCTTCAAGTTGTATAATGGAAGTATCTTTTAAAGAATCCACTCCCGGAAGTTCAATTTCATAAATTATTTTATCATCTATTCTTTTTAAATGACTTTCAGGCATTATTTTTTTTAATTTAGAAAATCGCTCATTTTGCTCTTCTGTAAACTCATTAAAATTATCTTTTTTTAAAGGTTCTTTTTTTGGAGGATTTTTTTTAATCAGGGTTCCATCATTGAGATTAACCTCTTTTCCGTTTATCATTAATCTAAATTTTGTTCTAGGAATATTTTCATTATTTTTTGCGGAATTTTGAACTCTCATATTTTGTTGTAATTCTTTTTCAAGCATTTTCATTGCATTGTTTAACATTTTATTCATTATCCCTCCACTTAATCCTCCGAATAATGAAGTTGAAAGAGAATCGGAATTTTCAAAAAAATCGTTTTTTCCAAGTAATCCAAATCCATCCTCTTCATTTCTTTTATTTGTATTTACAGGAGTCCCACAAATGGGGCAAAAGTCATATCTTTTGCTTAATTTCTCTCCACATTTTTTGCAATTTTTTTTTGAAAACATGGTTATATTTTATAGAAAGATTGTTTTAAAAGGTTTATGTATATTATATGATTGGTTATAACAATTTTTATATATTTCATCTTTTCTTTAGTGATATGGGAAAAATAAATAAAAAAGAAAGACATATAAGGTGGAATTGGGAAAAATCCCCAGATGATTTTGAACTTGTAAGGTATCATTTTGTTGTTGTTGATGATAAAGACCGGAAAGGAAAAATAAGGAAAATACTTGATTCAATATCTTCTGAAATTTCTTCTAGCTATTCTTTTGTTGAAATAAGAAGTGTTGAAGGAAAAGTTGAAGGAACAGATTTTAGGTATCTTTTTGAGAGTTATGATACTTTTTATTCTCCTACCTTATTGAATATGAATAAGCTATTCAAAAACGCATTTAAAGATAAAGATTTATATGAAAGGAAAAGAAGAAATGTCGAAGATTATGTTGCTGATCGTTATTCTAATAATTCTTGAGATAATTAACTTTTTATATTCTATTTCTATTATTTTTATATGGCAAAAAAATTTTATGTTACAACTGCAATTGATTATGTTAATGCTGCTCCTCATATAGGGCATGCATTTGAAAAAGTTATAGCAGATGCTATAATCAGATGGAAAAAAATTAAGGGACAGGAAACATGGTTTTTAACTGGAACAGATGAGAATGCACAAACAAATGCCCGTGCTGCACGGGAAAAAGGTATTGAAACACAAAAGTTTGTCGATGAAAACCACAAATTGTTCATTGAATTATGCAAAAAATTAAACATAGATTATAATAGATTTATTAGAACAACTGAAAAAGAGCACAAGAAAATATCTCAAGAGATATTTAAAAAAGTATTTGAAAAAGGAGATATTTACAAAGGAAAATATGAAGGATTTTATTGTGTTGGATGTGAAGCATTTATTACAGAAAAAGATTTGGTTAATGGGAAGTGCCCAGACCACAACATAAAACCAGAATATCTTTCAGAAGATTCTTATTTCTTTAAACTTAGTAAATACAAAGATAAACTAATAAAACTCGCAGAAAAATATATAATTCCTAAAGAAAAGAAAAATGAAATTTTATCAAGATTAAAAAATGAAGAATTAAAAGATTTATGCGTTGCAAGGGCTAATTTAAATTGGGGTATTGATAATCCTATTGACAATAAATTTAAAATTTATGTTTGGTTTGATGCTTTAATAAATTATTATTCTGGGGCAAATGGAAACTGGCCTGCAGATGTCCATGTTGTAGGGAAAGGAATCAATTGGTTTCATTCTGTAATCTGGCCCGCAATTTTGATATCTGCCGGAATAAAACTTCCAAAAAAACTTTTAGTTCATGGTTATATTAATTTTGGAGGAAGTAAAATGAGCAAAAGTAAAGGGAATGTAGTTAATCCAGTTGAACTTGCTGAAAAATATGGGGAAGATTCTGTAAGATACTTTCTATTGAGATGTCCTGTTTTTTATGATTCAGATTATTCTGAAGAACTTTTGATAAAAAGGCATAATAATGAACTTGCAGATAAACTTGGAAATTTGATCTCAAGAGTTTCTGCTTTAATAGAAAAAAATGGAATTCAAAAATGTGATAATAAACTTTTGAAAAATCTAAAATTGGGTAAAATAGAAAAATTATTTGAAAATTATGAATTTGACAAGGTCTTGAATGAAATTTTTGCATTTATTGATGTTTGTAATGAATATGTGCAAAAAAATAAAGTTTGGGAAACTAAAGATAAAAAAATTCTTTATGAACTCGCTGATTCAATAAAAGCAATTGGAATTTTACTTTGGCCTTTTATTCCGAAAACTTCAGAAAAAATTGCAAAGCAGTTTGAATTTAAAATTTTATTTAGTGAGATTAAAAATCCTTTAAATAAGGATGTAAAAATAAAGAAAAATGAAATCTTATTCAGAAAAACTTAAATAATCATCAAAAAGTATTTAAATAGTATTTCTTTATTTTAATTATGCAAAAGAAAAAGAGGGAAATGTTCAAGAATATATCTAATAAATTTGCATATACTATAATTACCCTTTGCATGGTGGTTTTATTAGCTATTGGAGTTTATGCTCTTGGAACAAATAACCCTTCTGTTTTTGGACATAGTGCTGGAGAATTAGCTCCGCCTACTTCATGTTCAGCAAATCAGGTTTTAACTTGGACAGGAAGTGCTTGGGCTTGCACTTCACCTGGTGCAACTGATTCAAGATTTTGGATTAATGGAAGTGGATTATGTTATAATGCACCTGCTACTTGTAAATTTGAAACCGAATATTGTAATCAAGCTTTTTATGGAAGTGTGAATTATGGGGCTGTTTGTAGCTCACTTCCTTCGAATACATTAAGTACTATTTGTGGTTCTGTTTGTGCAGGGATTGCTTGTAGAGGAGAGTTTAGTAGTTCTTGTGCAGGTGGGAATGATGTAAGTTATACTGCTGCAGGATCTTGTGGTTCTGGTAGTACTTATGTTGAATGTTCATGTACTGCTGCAACAAATTATGTTAAAGAAACATATATCCTTGCAGGTCCGCGTTGTATTTAAGCAGATTATCTAAAATCTTTTAAAGTTCATTTTTTTAATTTATGAATATCAATAAAAATGGAAGGAATTGTTGAATTTAATGAATGGCAGAAGATTGATTTGCGAGTTGCTCAGATTAAGAAAATTGAGGATATTTCTGGAGCAGATAAACTTTACAAGTTGAGTGTTGATGTTGGAAAGGAAATTGGCAAGAGAACTATTTGTGCAGGAATTAAAGAATATTATTCTAAAAAAGAATTGCAAAACAAGAAGATTGTTGTTTTTGTTAATCTTAAACCAAGATTAATGAAAGGAATTGAAAGCCAGGGAATGTTGCTTGCTGCTGTCTCAGAGGATCATTCTAAGGTGGTTTTAATTTGCCCCGAAAAAGATATTGAAAATGGTAGCAAAATAAGTTAAACCTTAATTTAAGTATTTATTATAATTTCAAAATCCGGTAATAGTTGAACTCTAATTTTCTTTTTTGAACAAAATCTCCCAAATTGAAGGTGCATCTTTTCTTGAATCATAATCCACATCAAGAATTTGGGCTGCAATTTCTTTATACGCTCTTGCAGATTTTGATTTGGGATAAACATGAATTATAGCATCTTTTTTATTGAGAGCTTTTTTTACATAATTATCTTCTGGAATCATTCCTAAAATTGGAACTTCAAGCATATCTTTAACATTTTCAGGAGTCATTTCTATATCATCTTTTCTGACTCTTGTGACTATAACTCCTTTTACATCTTTATTCATTTGCTTGGCAAGTTTTATTGTTTTTAATGCATCTGTTATTGCAGGAATTTCTGGATTTGTGACAATTATTATTTCATCTGCTAAGTCAATTGTAGAAATCGCTTCATTTCCTAATCCAGCAGAGCTATCTACAATTACATAATTAGATATTTTTTTAAAATCTTTTTTAAAATCTTTAATTCTGTCTGGTTTTATTTTTTTCAATTCTTTTATAGAAAGAGAAGAAAGCATTATCTTCATTCCAGATTCGTGTTCATAAACTGCTTCATTGGGTTCTGCCTTATTTGAAAGAACATGATTTAAGTTTACAGGGACTTCTGGAGAATTAAGATATACCCCAATATTTGGAGTTGATAAATTTCCATCAACCACTAAAACATCCCCTCCAAAATAATTAATTGCAGCACCCAAGTTTATAGCTGTTGTTGTTTTTCCAACGCCCCCTTTTCCAGAGGTAATAACAATTATTTTATTCATTTTAAATTTATTAGATATATTTGATTTATTTGGATACTAAAAATTGCTTTGTGAGGCTTATAAATCTTTCTAACTTTTCAGCGTATTCTTTTAATTTTTCCAGATTAATGTTAATCTCTTTTCCTTGATAATATATACGCAAGGTTACATTTTTTCTAAATTCCCCTATTCTTTCTGTCCTTAATTCATCTATTTTTCTGAACATTTCATACATTTCAATTATTTCTAAAAAGTTTTTTTCTTTTTTGAAGAGTTTTCTCACTTCTTCAAGTTTTCCTAAAGGATTAGATGGAATTGAAGAAATTTTTTTTCTTTTTTTTGCATGTTTAAGAATTTCTTCTATACTGGTTTCAATCATCTTTCTCCATCTAAGAATAAGATTTTTTATTACATCACAAGTCTTGGTGTATTTTAAACTTACATATAAAAGGTGATCGGCGCTTATTTTTTCTTGTATGATATCTTCCATTAACTTTTAGACTTTCCCCTCCTGCTCAAAATGTTCGGTTTAGAAGTGTAATTTATCAAGTACTCGATATTTATATATCTTTTGCTGTTTTATAGGAGTGAAAGTTTTTTGGAAATTTTTTGATGAAAAATATAAAATCAGTTAATTTTTTGATAAATTAATATTTTATTTGGTTCAATTGATGAAAGACCTTTTCTATAATTATCCATTGTTTTATACTCTTCCATATCTTTTTCAATTTCATTCCATGTTATATTTATCATTTCCAAGTCTTCTGGTTTGTCTAGTACTTTTATTTCTCCTTTTTTTATCATTCTTTTAACCATTCTTTCTATAGGGTTAATTAGTTTTGTCATTTTAATTAAAATTTTGGAAAACATAACAATTTTCTGAGTTTATCCAAGAGTTATGTTCTTTGATAAGATAGTCTCTGTTTACTTCTTTATTTAGATTATCTATTTTTTCAAGTAATTTATAATCAACATCTTCAATTTTACCTTGTTTTTTTAGTTCTTCTATTGTTTCTTGGGTTTTGTTTATTATTGTTGTCATTTTATTCACTTAATTCAAGAATTGCTTCAGCTAAATCTCCTGTTCTTTCAAGTGTTTCTCTTGCTTCTTCTTCTGAAACTCCTGTTTTTTCCATAACTGTTCTTATGTCTTGTTCAGAAATTTCTTCTTTTACAGATTCTTCAAAATGGTCTCCAGCAATTTGAAATGTATCCTGCCCCTGCATTACTATTTTTGTTACAGAAGGGTTTTCAATTATTATTCTTCCCCCATTAGTTTTTTCAATTATAACCCGGGAAGCATCTATTTCCTGCTGAGAAATACCCATTTGTTTCATCATGGCTTGCATCTTCTTTGGATTTATCCCTGAAAACATGTTAAAATACCCAAGGCATAATAACTCTTATTGCAATTATTAAAATTACAAATGCAATTACGTGTGCTGGTTTTAGATTAATATAACTAGAGTATTCTTCACTGAATCTCATTAAACCCCCAAAGCTTCCAGGGAGATTGATTTTATTGTCGGATGCCATTATTATTTTAGAAAAAGATAGTTTTTAAAAGTTTGGTGGATGGATTTATACATGGCTGATTCAAAATATAATTTCAAAGAAATTGAAGAAAAATGGAAAAACTTTTGGGAAAAAGAAAAAATATTTGAATTTAATCCAATAAACAAAAAAAATATCTATTCAATTGATACTCCTCCCCCATATATTTCAGGAAAAATGCATATTGGTCATGCTTTTAGTTATTCTCAACAGGATTTTATCATAAGGTTTCAAAGAATGTTTTTAGCAAATAAGAATGGAGGTATTTTTTATCCTTTTGGGACAGACGACAATGGGTTGCCAACAGAAAGATTTATAGAAAAAACAAAAAATGTAAAGAGTAAAAATATGGGAAGAGCAGATTTTATTGATTTATGCATTAAAACCTTAAAAGAAATAACTCCTGATTGTATTCAGGATTTTAAGAACTTGGGAATATCTGCAGATTATAATGTTTATTATTCTACAATAGATGATAATTCAAGAAAAATTTCTCAAAAATCTTTTATTGATTTGTACAAATCTGGAGAAGCATACCAGAAAGAATTTCCTACAATGTGGTGTCCAGAATGTCAAACCTCAATTGCTCAAGCAGAACTTGAAGATAAAAATGAAAAAAGTTTGTTTTCAACTTTGAAATTTTCTTGTGAAAATAAAAATTTGCCGATAGCAACAACAAGGCCAGAACTTTTAGGGGCTTGTGTGGCAGTCTTTGTGCACCCTTCAGATAAGAAATATTCTGATTTTGTTGGAAAAAAGGCTAGAGTTCCCCTGTTTAATTTTGAAGTTCCGATAATTAAAGATGCATCGGCTGACCCAAATAAAGGAACAGGGGCATTAATGGTTTGTTCATATGGAGATAAATATGATGTTGATGCCATAAATAGGCATAAGTTAATCCCTAAAATAATTTTGGATACATCTGGAAGAGTGAATTTTGGAGAATATAAGGGGCTAAAAATTAAAGAAGCCAGAAAAAAAATCCTCGAGGATTTAAAGAAAGAAAATTTGATTTTAGAGCAAAAAGAAATAAATCATGTTGTTAATTGTCATGATAAATGCGGGCAGGAAATAGAGTTTATTCCTACAAATCAATGGTTCATAAAAATATTGGATAAAAAGAAAAAATTTATTGAACAGGGAAATAAAATTAAATGGTATCCTGAATTTATGCATAAAAGATACGATAATTGGGTTAATGGTTTGGAGTGGGATTGGTCTATTTCAAGAAATAGACATTTTGGAGTTCCAATACCTGTTTGGAAATGCAGAAAATGCAATGAAATAATTCTTGCTAAAGAAAAAGAATTGCCTGTTGATCCCTTGCAAATCAAAAAAAATTGCCCTAAATGTAAATCTGAAGCAGAACCAGAAAAAATGGTTTTTGATACCTGGGCAACCTCTTCGTTAACTCCTCAAATTGCAAGTTCTCTTATTAAAAATAAAGTTGTTATTCCTTATTCTTTGAGGCCCCAGGGACATGATATAATCAGGACTTGGGCATTTTATACAATTGTTAAAAGTTACTTGCATGAAAATAAAATCCCTTGGAAAGAGATTGTTATTTCTGGAAATGTTTCTTTAGGGGGAGAAAAAATGTCGAAGTCTAAAGGAAATGTTGTTTCTCCTATAGATATTATGGATAAGTATGGTTCAGATGCTTTAAGATTTTGGGCAGCAGGAAGCAAGCTTGGAAATGATTTGGATTACCAAGAAAAAGATTTGATGGCTGGGACAAAAATGATAAACAAGATAATTAATGCTTCAAGATTTGTTTTTATGAATTTAGGTGATTATCATTTCAAAAAACCAAAAAAATTAGAAAAATTAGATGAACTTTTTTTAAATAAACTTAATTATCTTGTTAAAAATTGTACAGATGAATTTAAGAAATATGAATACTCAAGAGTTAAACAGGAAGTTGAACAATTTTTTTGGAAAGATTTTTGCGATAATTACCTAGAAATTGTAAAGAAGAGAATCTACCAGGGAGAGGGAAATTTAAAATTATCTGCACAATATACTTTGTATAAATCTCTTTTAACAATTTTAAAGCTGATTTCCCCAATAATGCCTTTTATTAGTGAAGAAATTTATCAGGAATATTTTAAGAGAAATGAAAAAATTAAATCTATTCATTTATCTAGTTGGCCAGAATTTAATAATAAGGAAAAAGAAAATAAAAAAGATTCAGAAATATTAGATAAATTATATTTTATTATCTCGCAAATAAGGCAAGAAAAATCTAAACAACAAAAACCAATGAATTCAGAGATTGCCTTGACATTAAGAAAAGAAGATTATGAAGAAATAAAATCTGTTTTGGAAGATTTGAAAAATGTTTCAAATGCTAAGGTAACAAAAGAAGGAAAAGGGTTTGAAGTCGAATTTGTTTAAATTATTTTTTAATTAACCAAATTTTATAAACCCATTTAGTTTTCTTTAAGGTTGGATGAAATTTCGTTCAATATCTAAAAAAGATTATGAATTGCTTCTTAAACTTGATAAAAAAGTTTATCCTACTGATAATCCTGTGACATCAGAGATTTTAAGTAATTGGTATAAAAAAAATCCAGAATTTGGAATGATTTTTGAAAATGACAAAGGAGAACTTGTGGGAATGTGTATTACAATACCCTTAAATAAAAATGGTTGGAATAAATTGATTAGTGGAAAGTTATCTGAGGCAGATTTAAATTCCAAAACCCTTTTTGATAATTCAAGGGATAAAGAAATTGGATTGCATATTTATCATATTGAAAGATTATCTGGTAAAAAAGATTTTTATAAAGATTCATTAAATGGTTTGAATGAAGTTATCCAAAATTTAAGAAAAGTAAATAAAGAGTTAACAATAATTGGTTTCTCCGGGTTATGTGTTACTCCTTCTGGAATTGGTTTGTTTTATAATAAATTTAATTGCAAAGAGAGAAAATTTGTAAATCAAGAGCATATATTTAGAAAGGAAGGTAAATTAAACATATTTAAATCAAATTCTTATTCTCAATTCTCTAATATTCTAAAAGAAGGTTATGAATATGTTAATATGTGTAAAATGCTTGTACTTTATCCTGATGAGTTTAGTCCAGTATGGAATTATTTATCTTAACCCCAAACTTTAAAATCTACTTTTTCATCGTTTAATCATGGCAATTTCAAAATATGAATTAGAGATTTTGCTGGAAGAATTAAGCAAGCACAAGGGAAGACATACAGAACTTATTACTGTTTATATTCCTGCAGATTATGATGCTGTTTCAGTGCAAAAACAAATTGAAGCTGAAAAATCCACTGCTAAAAATATTAAATCCAGTTCGACAAGGAAAAATGTAGTGGATGCTTTGGATAAAATTGTCAGATATATTAAAGATTTGAAGAGAAATCCTGAAAATGGGATGGCTATATTTTGTGGAAATATTTCAAAAATAGAAGGGCAGGATGATTTACAGATTTGGGGTATTGAACCTCCAATGCCTTTAAAATCACGATTATATCGATGTGATAAGGAATTTGTTCTTGATGCATTAAAAGAGATGCTTGAAGTATCAGAGATTTATGCATTGCTTGTAATGGATAGAAAAGAAGCTGCAATAGGAATTTTGGAAGGTAAAAGAATAGAAGTTTTGCAAAAAATGACTTCAGGAGTTCCTAGTAAGGTAAGAGCAGGTGGACAGTGTTTAAGTCCAGATACTACTGTAGTTGTTCAAGATAAAGGCAAAATTTTTATAAATGAGGTTGCTGTAGGAGATGATATTTCTTCCTATCATATGGATAAAGAACATGATTTTTATAATAAAGTATTAAAAAGGTGGGAAGTTGAAAAAAATTTGCTTTATATAATTATTTTAGAAGACAATAGCACTATTGAATGTTCTTCTGATCATCTTTTTTTTATTTATGATCGTAATAATAACTGGTCAAAGAATAAAATTACTCGCACTATAAAGGTGGATAAAATTCCTGCAGAGGAATTAAAAACAGGAGATTATTTATTGAAAAATTTTGGAGAAAAAATCGCTATTAAAGATATTAAGATAAAAAAGGGTAAATTTAATTTAATAGATATTGAAGTTCAATGTGGTGAGTTTTTTGCTAATGACGTTGTTGTTCATAATTCTTCTCAAAGGTTTCACAGGATAACAGAAGGATTAACCAAAGAATTTTATAAAAGAATAGCTGATGAGATGAAAAATCTTTTTTATGAAAATAAAAAATTAAAGGGAATTTTAATTGGAGGCCCAATTCCTACAAAAGATGAATTTTTAGATGGAGAATATTTGCCAACTCTTTTGCAAAAAAAAGTTCTTGGGAAAATTGATATTGGGGGGAGTGATGAATCTGGTTTAAAAGAGTTAGTTGAAAAATCGCAGGATATTCTAGCAAATCAGGAAATTGTTTATGAAAAAAAATTAATGGAAAAGTTTTTTGAAACATTGGGAGAGAAACCAGATTTTGTAGTTTATAAGGAATCCCCAGTAAGGAAAGCACTTGAATACGGGGCAGTGGATACTTTGCTTCTATCAAAAGATTGTGATAGAAATATAATAAAAGAACTTAAAAAGATTGCAGATGATACTGGAGCTAAAGTTGAGATGGTCTCAACGGATACAGAAGAGGGCAGGCAGTTTTTCAATTTATCTGGAATTGGCGCTTTGCTTAGATTTAAATTTTAAAAAATCTGAATTTTAAATTCTATTTAGAAAAGATTAATCACTTTATTGTATGGAAAAGTAGAATCATCACAATGATAAACTTTATGAGTTATTTGATTAAATATTGACATGAATTTTAAATTATTCTCTTTTATTAATTGTTTATTTTCATAGAAAGTTTCAAGTTGAGGGGATTTAAAACTGTTTGGAACAAACCCAAAACATTTTTCAAATTCTGAAATTCCATAGTCTAACTCTTCTTGAGAAAGTTCATTATATAAAAATTCCTTGTAAGTATGTTTTATTCCGTGCATTCTTAAGGTTTTGTTAAGTGAAGAAATATAATCACACCATTCAGCATTTTCTGAAATTGGATTGTTTTCAAAATTCGGTATTACATATAAAATATCCGGATTATAAATCTCAATTTCGGGGCAAGATATCCCAGGAGTAACATCATCTATTTCTGTTGGGGATACCAATCTTACCCAAAATAGAATTAAAATCAGAGTAAGTAAAATTAGCAAGATAATATATAAAAAATTTCTTTTATTTTTTCTCTTCTTACTTTTTATTCTTTTTTTTACTCTCTTTCTTTTCATTTCTTTACCATTTTTTCATGTTTTTTATAGTTAAATAATTATTGATAAGGATGCAAATTCTTTTAATATCTTAATTTTATAATATTATATGAAGTTATCAATAATCTTCCCTGCATATAATGAAGAAAAAAGAATTATACCTATTTTAGAAAATTATTATAATTTTTTTAAAGAAAAATTAAAAAGTTCTTTTGAATTTATTGTAATTCCAAATAATTGCTCAGATAAAACTTTTGAAATCGTAAAGAAATTTTCTTTTAATAAGAAAAATATTTTTGTTTATAATATTCCCTGTTATGTTGGAAAAGGGGGGGCTATAATAAAGGGATTTGAATTGGCAAAAGGAAATTTAATTGGGTTTGTTGATTCTGATGAAAGTACTTCTCCTGAAGAATTTTACAAATTATACAAAAATATTGGGGAATTTGATGGTATAATTGCTTCTAGAAAAATGAAAGGAGCTAAAATTTTTCCAAAAAGAGAAATTAAAAAAAGAACGAGCAGTTTTTTATTTAACATTTTTGTTAGGATTTTGTTTGGGCTTAAATTTAAAGATACTCAATGTGGGGCAAAATTATTTAAAAAAGATGTTGCTAAATTTCTTTCAAAAAATTTAACAGAAAAAGGCTGGGAATTTGATGTTGATTTATTATATCTTTGTAAAAAAAGAAAATACAAAATAAAAGAATTTCCTATTTCTTGGAAGGATTGTGTGGGTTCACACCTTACTACTCTTAAGGGAATTAATTCAATTCTATCATTAATAAAATATAGACTATTCTTTAAACACCCAAAACATTAATCCAAAAAAGCTTATTGGTATTGAAACCGCCAGCCCCGAAATTGCTGCAATATTTGCAGAAAACAAAGATTCTTCCAATAGAGACAAAATAAATTTTCCGGTTAAAACATTTGCCCCCATAGAAATGCCATACAAAATTAAAAATTTAATTGCTTGATTAGGCACTTTTCCTTTTCTCGCATTAAAAGTTATATTTCTATTTGAAGTAAAATTGAATATCATAGAAATTAAAATTCCCAGGATTCTTGATAAAACAAACATCGAAGAGATTATAAAAAATAAATTAAAAAAAAGAAGGTCTATTAATGTAGCAATTCCCCCTGTGGCTCCAAAAAAGAAAATTTTTTTAACAATTTTTGGAATTTTCATTTTGATATTTATAAAAAGATTATTAACTTTTATAAATAGATGTGTTCTTTATTCTTTATGAATAAGTTTTTCAAGGAAAATTGGATTTATTTTTTGATTCTTTTTGGATTCACTTTTTTTTTATTTTATAAGCCTTTATTTTCAAATTTACCATTAGGATTAGATAGTTTGGGTCATTTAAGCAAAGTTTCTTATATTTTAGAATACCCTTTTGCTAATTGGGATATGTCCTGGTATTCTGGAACTTTATTTTTAAAATTGTATTCTCCTTTGTTTTATTATTTTGTAGCCTTTTTTTCTTTAATTTTTTCTAATATCTTTTTTGTTTCAAATTTAATTTGTTTTTTAAGTTTGCTTTTTGCAGTTTTTGGAATATATTTGCTTTTAGATTATTTAACTAAAAATAAGAAAATTGCTTTATTTTCTGGATTAATTTTCTTAACTGTTTTGAGTATTTCGTATTATTGGATAGCTACAGGAAATTTGCCATATTTTTCAGCATTATGGGCCTTGCCCTTTTCATTATACTTTCTTGAACTATTTATTAAAGAAAGAAAAAAGAAATTTTTTGTTTTGTATTGTCTTACTTTTTTTATAGGTATTCTAACTCATATCTTAATCGGTTTTCTTATAGGAGTTTTAATGATTCTTCGTTTTTTAGTCACAGGCATTAATTTAAAAAATATTAAAAAAATTTTAATTTGTGGAGGAATTCCAGTTTTATTAGCATCTTTTTGGTTTATTCCTTTTATTTTTTATTCTAATTCTTCTGAGACTTCTTCTGGATATGTCCCTTCTATTCAATTTTTATTTGGATTTGATGAGTGTTGTTGGGGATTGCAGGCAGGTGGAATCGGAATTCTCTCTTTTCTATTTGTTTTTTCTCTGGTAATTTTCTTTTTTAAAAAATTGTGGAAAAAACAATTTTTACTTTTTATTTTGTTGTCGATATTTGTTTTTGCATTTCTGCTTTTTGGAGGATTAAGCAATCATTACCCTTTTGGAATGGATCCTGTTAGAATAATCTTACCTTTTTCCATCTTATTGGCTATTTTTCTTGGTTTGATTGTTAATGAAATCAAAAAATCAAAGAAAATACTCTTGTTTTTATTATTGATAATTCTATTTTTCGGAATCCTTTGGAATTTTACCATTATAAATAAAAATTTTAATGAATATTCTTATTGTAGGGAAGGAAGCAGGTATGAAATTATACAAGAAATAATTCTCGATTCAGATTTTCCAATTGAAAACGCGTTTTCTAATTATCGTTTTGGTACTTCAAGATATGTCTTTGGAGAGACAATTAATTATTTTATGCCGAACGTTCAGCATACTTTTGGATACCAAGATGTAGGTATGTTAAATATAGATATTCATAGAGATTTTATTAAAACCATTTGGGAATCTGAAGAAATAAACAAATCTATATATTATCTTGATTGGTTTGGGATAAAATATTTTGAAGCAAATGAGGATGTAGACTTCATAGAAAAATTTGAAAATGATAACAGATTTAAACTTATTAAACAATTCAATCCAAAAGGATATAGTTTTGTTTTATTTGAATATTTGGATGCAAAACCAATAATTTCTTTAGTAGATAATTTAAATGAAGATGCTTTTGGAGAAATAAAAAAATCTAATGTTCAAAGAGTTCATCCTGATAAATTGAAAATAACTTATGATAATTTTGATGGAGATGATGTTGTTTTATTTAAAGAATTTTATCATAAGAATTGGAGAGCAAAAGATTTGTCTTCTGGAGAGGTTTTGAATATTAAAGAAGTTGGTCCAGGTGTTATGGCGATTTATCCTAAAGAAAATTCTAATGGGGTTTTGATTTATTATAAAACTAATTTTCTTGATTATTTTTCTATTTTTTTGAGCATTTTTGGATTTTTTTTATTGATTATTTTTAATTCAAATTATCTCAAATCTGATTAATTTTATAAACTCCCCCCTATTTTATTTATTATGGTTAGAAGCAAAACAATAGAAGAGATTGATGAAGCAAAAGAAAATGAAGATTTGAAGATTTTAGAAGCAGTATTTTTTATTTCAGGAAGATTTTTGAGTATGCAAGAATTGATTTCTTTAAGTGATTTAAATCCGATACTTATTCGGGGATTAATTGATAAGCTTAAAGATAAATATGAAAAAAATGATTTAGCAATTGAAATTATTGAAAAAAATGGGCTGTGGAAAATGGATGTTCGACAAGAATATTCTCACATTATAAACAAGCTTGCAACAGGGAGTTCTGAATTTACAAAAGCAGAACAGGAAACTCTTGCAATAATTGCATTTAAACAGCCAATAAAACAATCTGTTATAATAAAAATACGCGGAAACAAAGCATATGACCATATAAAAAAATTTTCTGATTTGGATTTAATAAAAAAGAAAAAAACAGGACACACGCATGAATTAAGTCTAAGTGATGATTTTTATGATTATTTTAGTATTTCTGAAAGTGAAAGAACATCTCCCCCAAAATTAAGCGATGAATTAAATCGCGAAATTGAACTTGCTGAAAAAGAGGTTGAAGAGGAAGAAATTAATAGAATTAAAGAAGAATAATTCATCACAATTATCTTTAAAAAAAGAAAATTCGAATTAATAAAATGAATAAATTTAGTATTATTTTTGGAGAATGAAATGAATTTTGTTGATTTTATCTTCTTTTTTTATACTTTTATAGGATTGTATATGCTTGTTTTGATGATTATAGTTTATTTCCCGCACAGAAAAGAAATGTTTTTTTATCATGAAGGCAAACCAGAACCTGTGAGTATTGTTATGCCTTGTTATAATGAGGGGGAAAATATTGGAAAAGCAATAGATAATCTTTTAAATTTAAATTATCCAAAAGATATGCTTGAAATTATTATTGTTGATGATTGCTCTAAAGATAATTCTGTTGAAATTGTGAAAACTTATGCTGAAAAATATGAGAACGTTAGATTAATTGTAAATAAAAAAAATTCCGGAGGAGCAGCAGAACCTACAAATATTGGAATTAAAGCAGCAAAATTTGATTATATTGCAGTTGCAGATGCAGATTCTTACCCTGAAAAAGATGCCTTGCTTAAAATGATTGGATTTTTGCAAAAAGATAAGGAAATTGGGGGAGTAACTGGAGCTGTTTTAGCAAAAGAGGCACATAGTTTTGCTCAAAAACTTCAATATCTTGAATATGTTGTTATTTGTTTTGCAAGAAAACTTTTGGATTACGTTGATGCTGTGTATGTTACTCCCGGTCCATTTGCATTGTATAGAAAAAAAGTCTTGCTTGAAATTGGATTGTTTGATAAAAAAAATCTAACTCAGGATATTGAAATTGTTTGGAGAATGATGTCACATGGATATAAAGCCAGAATGTCTTTAGATGCAAAGATTTATACTGTTACCCCAAAAACATTTAAGAGATGGTGGAAACAAAGAGTTAGGTGGAATATTGGAGGGACTCAAACAATTTTAAAATATAAAAAATGGGCTCTCAGAAAAAATATGCTTGGAATGTTTGTTATACCCTTTTTTAGCATGTCTTTATTTATTGGGGTTATAGGAATTATTTTATTTACATATTTAATCACTAGAAGTTTATTATTAACTTATTTTTCAACTCATTATTCTATTGTTGCAAATGAAGCAGTTACCAGATTAATTTCTCTTAGTTTTAATCCAACTATTTTAAATTTCTTTGGGATAAGTTTATTTTTATTGGGGTGTTTTTATACTTTGTTTGCTTTGATGACTATGAAAGAACTTAATCTCAAGAATATAAATCTTTTTAATCTCATCTTCTTTTTGACCTTGTACCTAATGATTTATCCTTTGGTGATGATTAGTTCATTGTATAAACTCGCAATAAAAAAATATTCGTGGTAAAATGGTAAATAGTAAAAACGCATTTTGGCAAGCTTTGATAGTAACTATCTTTGTTTTTGCAGCTGGGCTTATTTTGGGATTTTACATAGAGCTTTCTAATGTTAATAAATCTGATTTTTTAATTAGGAGTTCAGAAGTGGATTTTTTAGACCAACAAATAAAAACTTCTCAATTAAGTGGGAGACTTAATTTAAGTTGTGAGAGTGCAAAACAAAATCTATTTGATTTTGCCGATGAAATTTATGCAGAAGCGTTGGAATTTGAAGAAAATAGCGCCCAGTCTAAACTTACAGAAGAACAAAGAAAAATTCTTCATAAAAGATATGATTTGTTGAGAGTTAATCTTTGGTTAGAATCATTGGAATTAAGAGATAGATGTGGGGAGGATTTTCATACTGTTCTGTATTTTTTTGATTATTCTTCTAAAGATGTGGAAGTTAAATCAAAACAGACAGTATTTAGTTTGATTTTAATGGATTTGAAAGGAAAAAATTCTGAAAAAATTCTTTTGCTTCCAATAGCAGCTAATTTGGATTTAGGCTCTGTAAATATGATTAAAGAAAGTTATAATATAATCCAATCACCCTCTTTAATTATTGATGAATCTCTTGTTTTAGATGAAATCACTACTCTTGAAGACCTTGAAGAACAAATATTCAATCCTGAAGAAGTAAAAAAAATTATAATTTTAAAGCCATAAATTATTAGTTCTTTATATTTTTCACTATCTAAATCTTAAAAAAGGGGAATTTTCTTGTTTTTTAATGGTAGAATGTATTAGATGCGGTGTTTCAGATGAAAAAGAAATGTTGTTTGATGCTATTTCTTCAAAAGGACTTGTTAAAATTTGTAAGAAGTGTAATGAGGTAGAAGAATTTCCATTAATTGGAAAAGATTATCTTGATAGACCAGAAAAAGTAAAAACAGTTTATGAAAGACTTTCATCAATGGCGCATCTTGATCCTGAAAAGCATAAGGGGAGAATAATAGAAAGAGAAGAAGCACTTAAAAGACAAAGACAGAATAAAACTTTAAAAGATATTGTTGATGAGAATTTTGCAAAAAAAGTCTCAATTAATTCTGAACAAAGAACCGATTTAATTGAAAACTTTCACTGGGCGATTAAAATGGCAAGAAGGTCCAAAAAAATTTCTCAAAAACAATTAGCCGAATATATTGGAGAATCTGAGATTGCAATAAGAATGGCTGAAGAAGGGCATATTGTAAACACATCAGATACATTAGTTAAAAAACTTGAGGATTATTTTAAGATTAAACTTTTTAAAGAGGGGTTTGGATTAAGTTTAGAAGATTTAAACAAGCAAAAATTAAAAGAAGATTTTGAAAAAGATGCTAAATTTAATGAAGAAACTACCAATGCACTTACTATTTCAGATTTGCAGAACATGACTAAAAAAAAGGAAAAAGGGATTTTTTCATTTTTTAAAAGAAAGAAGAAAGATGAAAATAAAAAAGAATCTTCTGAAGATGAACAAGAGATTACCAAAGAAGAAACAGATGAAATTTTATTTGGTGAAAATGATAAATAATAAGCTTTAAAAACTAATTTTATTCTAATTTATTATGGAAATTAACATTCTTAAAAATTCCAAGGAAGAAATAGAGTTTCAATCAGATAATCTTACTTTAGTGGAAATTTTAAGAGTATATCTCAATAAAGACTCTTCAGTAACTTTTGCTGCTTGGAAAAGAGAACACATAACAAAAAACCCAATTATGCTCGTTAAAACAAAAGGAAAAGCAGCTAAAAAAGCATTAAATGATGCTATTTTAGAAATAACCAAAGATTTGGATTTAATAGAATCTGACTTTAAAAAGCTAAAATAAATCTTATTTTTAATACATTTTAGGTATATTTATTAATACATTTTTATTTGTTATCTAATGCAGTTAAAAGAGGATAAAAGGGGAATACCTCGTTCAATAATAGCAATTTTAATTATTTTTTCTTTTTTTGCTTCAGTAGGTATTCTTTTTCTTGCAATTAATAGTTTTATAAGGGGGGGTTCTGTTCCCTTGGGAGATTCTTCTTTTAATTTAAAAATTGAAAATGTTCAAATAATCGATAATGAGCTTTTTTTTACTCTTAAAAGAAATTTGGGTGGGGGAACATTTGTTGGATTAAATTTTGAATTTTGTGATGGTTCAAAATCAGAATCTTTTAAAGAAAAAATTTCAATTGAAGAATTTGGGATGAAGTCTTTTAATTTTACTTTTAAAAAAATTAATCCAAACAATTTGCAGAATATCACAGTGCTTCCAATAATTGCGTTAAAGTCTGGAAGGGAGATTAAAGGAGATGTAGGGTATACTTGGGATTCTTCTTCTGATATTTATAGATGTACTTCCAATTGCACAGATAGAATTTGTGGAGATAACGGGTGCAAGGGCAGCTGTGGAGAGTGTTCTGGAGAGATGGTGTGCAGTTTAGGAAAATGTGTAATTAGTTGTGTGGACACTTGTTCTTCTTTAGGGCATGAATGTGATGAAGTTTGCGGAAAAAATTGTGGAAACTGCTTTAATTCCCATGGTTCAAATT
>JAKLDD010000029.1 GCA_022703705.1 Nanobdellota archaeon | reverse complement strand
CCTGTTCCTGAGATTAATGGAGGAAAAAGACACTTTGTAAATCAATCAACAGATTATGCCAGAAAAATATGGACAGAGATGGGATTCAAGGAAATGACAGGAGATTTTGTTCAAAGTTCTTTTTGGAATTTTGATGCTTTATTTACTGCACAAGACCATCCAGTAAGGGAAATGCATGATACTTTTTTCATAAATAAAAAAGGTGAATTGCCAGAAAAGAAAATTGTATCTAAGATAAAAGAAAGTCATGAAAAGGGAATTTCTGGAAGTAAAGGATGGCAATATACCTGGAATGAAGAAGAAGCAAAAAGATTAGTATTGAGAACACACACTACTTGCCTATCTGCACAAATTCTCTCAAAATTAAAAAAAGAAGAACTCCCTGCAAAATTCTTTGCAGTAGGAAAATGCTTTAGAAATGAAACTCTTGATTGGAATCATGGATTTGAATTTAATCAAACAGAAGGTATTGTCATTGATGAAAATGCAAATTTAAGGAACTTATTAGGATACTTAACTCAATTTGCAAAAAAAATGGGATTTGAAAAAGTTAAATTCATACCAAGTTATTTTCCTTACACAGAACCAAGTGTAGAAGGTTATGTATGGAATGAAGACAAAAAAAAGTGGATAGAAGTATTTGCGGCAGGCATATTCAGGCCAGAAGTAACAGAACCCCTATTAGGAAAACCAATACCAGTACTTGCCTGGGGTCCGGGATTTGACAGAATAATCATGAATATGTTTGATATTAAAGATATAAGAGACTTATATAAAAATAATTTAACTCAATTAAGAAAAATGAAATTTTGGACAAAACAATAAAATGGAAAAAGAAATTAATTATTGGTTAAAAGAAGGAAAGCAAAGCAAGATAACTCCTAGAATAAAATCAATTGTTGAAAAATTTGACGGAGATGAATTTGATAAAATAACTCAAATTTGTGAATGGATTAGCAAAAATGTTCCTTTTAATTCGGATTATAAAAAAACAATAAAGATTTTTGCTAGTAGAACAGCTGATAAGATAATTAATGATAAATTTAGTTCTGGATGTCATGATGTTGCAGTTTTAACAGCGACATTTCTTCGTGCATTAAGTATTCCTGCAAAGTTCATAGAAGGAATAAATAAATTAAAACCTGAAAATCAAGGGCATTGTGTAGTTGAAGCATATGTAAGAAATAGATGGATTTTGATTGATCCTGCTTTATTTTTAATTTATATGGAACCTTCACGAAGTGACTTTTACGAAGAAAATTACATAACTGGAATAAGTATTGATTCATGGGATAATGGAGTTAAAACTTTTGATGATTGGAAAAATGTTTCACAAAAAGTGATAAATCATGTTAAAAAAATAAAAACTAAATAAAATGACAAACGAAAATTGCATATTTTGCAAAATAGCAAAAGGAGAGATACCTTCTGTAAAAATTTGGGAAGATAACAACCATCTTGCAATATTGGATATAAATCCGAATACAGAGGGCATGACATTGATAATTACAAAAAAACACTATGATAGTGATTACACTGAAATGTTAGATAAACCCTACAAAGATTTAATGATTGCTTCAAAAAAAGTTGCAAAAATATTAAAAAAAGAACTCAAAGTAAACAAAGTAGCAATAGTAATAGAAGGATTAGGAGTGAATCATGCACATGTTAAACTATATCCAATTTACCCTTCCAATGAATCTGAAGGATACATAACAACTAAATTAGGCACTAAAAAATCCCTTGAAGAATTAAAAAAAGTAGCAGACAAAATAAAAAAATAAAATGGCAATAATCACAATTAATAAAAAAATATTTGAAAAAGAAATAGGAAAACTTGATGAAAAAATGCAAGAAAGGATATCTATGTTTGGAACCTCTTTAGAAGGATTTGATGAAGAAAAAATAGAAATAGATATATTTCCAAATAGACCTGATTTGCTTTCATATCAGGGATTTAAAAGATGTTTTCTAGCTTTCTTAGGAAAAAAACCAGGGATGAAAAAATATGAGATAAATAATCCTGAAAAAAATTATCAAGTAATAATTGATTCTTCTACAAAAGATGTTCGCCCATACACTGCATGCGCAATTGTAAAAGATTTAAAATTAGATGATGAAAAAATAAAAGAAATAATAGAAATTCAAGAAAAATTACATGTCACTCTTGGAAGAAAAAGAAAAAAACTTGCAATAGGAATTTATCCTCTTGAAAAAATAAAACTCCCAATTACTTTAAAAGCTCTTGAACCAGATTACATTAAATTTATTCCCTTAGAATCTGAAAGAGAAATGTCTGGATTACAAATACTGCAAAAACACCCTACAGGAAAAGAATATTCTCATTTATTAGCTGGAAAATCCAAATTCCCTGTTTTTGTTGATGCAAACAATAATATTCTAAGCATGCCCCCAATAATTAATTCTCAAATGACTGGAAAAGTAACTGCAGAAACAAAAGATATATTTATTGAATGCTCTGGTTTTGATTTTAAAACTCTAAAAAAATGTCTTAATATTCTTGTACTTGTTTTTGCAGACATGGGGGGGAAGATTTACCAAATGGAATTAAAAGGAGCTCCTGAAAAAATATCCCCATTACTTAATTCTGAAAAAATGAAGATTTCTCTTGAGAAAACAAACAAAATTCTTGGGACAAACATAGATGAAAAAAAATTTAAGCAATGCATTGAAAATATGGGCCACAATTATAATTCAAAAACTAATGAAGTGGAAATTGGTCCATGGAGAACTGACATCCTTCATGAAGTGGATTTAATTGAAGATGTTGCAATAGCTTATGGTTATGAAAACTTATCTCCAGAAATACCTTTAATATACACAATCGGGGAAGAAGACCCTAAAGAAAATATAAAAAGAAAAATATCTGAAATCCTTGCAGGAATATCTCTGTTAGAAGTATCTAATTATCACATTACAAATAAGGAATATCAATTTACAAAAATGGGCATCCCAGAAAAACAAGAAAAAGAATTTGTAGAAATTGAAAATTCCAAAACAGAGTATAATATACTTAGAAAAGATTTATCTCATTTTATTCTCAAAAATCTTTCAGAAAATGTTGATTGTGAATATCCTCAAAAAATCTTTGAAATCGGGAGAATATTTGAACTAAAAAAAGAAATAAATGAAAAGGAAAAACTTGCAATAGCGATAACTCCTGGAAATTTTACAGAAATAAAACAAATTTGGATGTATCTTATGAAATCCTTAGGAATTAAAATAGAATTAAAGGAAACAGATGAAATTGTAAATCATTTTATAGAAGGGAGAACATCAGCAATATTCTTAGATAATAAAGAAATAGGAGTTTTTGGGGAGATTCACCCAAAAATATTAAAAAATTGGAAAATAAAAATGCCTGTTGCAATATTAGAAGTAGATTTAAAAGAAATATTTGCAAAATTGATAAATTAACAAATTCCACAGAGAACTTTATTCCCACAAATTGTGTGGACTCCACAAGAATAATTAAGAGAAGTGCAAGTATCTATGCAAGGAACACTACAAACTCCTTTGGTGCATACATTTCCCCCTATACAAACATTTCCACAAGAAGCACAGTTTAAATCTGTACCTAATTGAGTTTCACAACCATTTGTTCTATTATTATCACAATTATCATATCCAGCAGAACAAACAGGATTACATTTTCCTTCTATACAGGAATTTGAACCATGGGAATTAAAGCAGTTTCCACAATTTTTTCCGCAAACTTCATCACATTCATGCCCTAAAGAAGAACAAGTGTCCACACAACTAATCACACATTTTCCCAAACTGCACACCATCTCTCCAGAACACCCTCCACAGCTGCCCTTGCACCCGTTATCTCCACAAATTTTATCTGTGCAATTGGAAGTACACCTATAAATATCAGAAGGAGAATCCCAAGTATATCCCACATCTCCTTTAACCTCCCTTCCAGACTTTAACGCAATTGTTGGAAGCACTGTGATATTCTGCAAATTATTTGGATCAATTTTTTTAAAAGTAAAATTGAAAGACTTCATCCCAAACTCTTCAACTGAAACTTTTTCTTTAAAAGATTCTGATTTTGAACCATCACAAAATTCAAAATTTAATCCAACAAATGTTCCACCACCCAAATTTCTTTTAAGAGTAAAAAAAAGCTCATTATCGATTATCTGAACATTTTCAATTTTTAAATTAAAAGAAGAATCTCCCAAAGGAACAGAACCCCCCCTTATAAAACCATTAATTGCAAGGAAAAGAATACCTACTGAAGCAAAAAAAGAAAAAATAATTAAAATTGCTATTATTGCACGGGGTATTCCCCTTTTATCCTCTTTTAACTGCATTAGATAACAAATAA
>JAKLDD010000028.1 GCA_022703705.1 Nanobdellota archaeon | reverse complement strand
TTAATTCTTGCAAGTTTTTCGAATCTTCAGCGAAGCTGGGTCGGGGCGTATATAATGCTGAAAGCATTATTTAATTCTGAGACTTTAGAAAGATTAAGTTATGTTTGAATCTCCGGATGTGATCCGGGTCGGGGCGCTTTTATCTAGATTTTTAAACTCAATTTACCTACAAAGATTATGAGACCAAGACATAGTTTTTCTTCAAGGCATACTGGAAAAATAAAAAACATAAGAAAGCAAAAAGGAAAATACCCTTTAATAGCTCAAAAAGTAATTCAAGATTCAGACATAATTTTGGAAATTCTTGATGCAAGATTCATTCAAGAAACACGGAATGAAAAGTTTGAAGAAGAAGTAAAGAAGAAAAATAAAAGAATAATTTATGTCTTTAACAAAGCTGATTTAATTGATAAAAACAATTTAAAATTATCTCCAGAATTAATTCCTTATGTTTTTGTATCTTCAACTAAAAGGAAAGGGATAAAAGAACTAAGAAACAGAATAAAAATAGAGGCAAAAAAAGTTGAAAAAAAACCAGATGATTATCATAAAATAATTGTAGGAATAATAGGTTATCCTAATACAGGAAAAAGTTCTCTAATAAATTCTCTTATCGGAAAAAGTTCTGCAGGAGTAGGGAGTGATGCGGGTTTTACAAAAAGCATGCAAAAAATAAAACTCACACAAAACATTATTTTACTTGATTCTCCCGGGATAATTCCAGAAAAAGAGTATTCTCAGCAAGATAAAGAAAAAATTTCTAATCATGCTAAACTTGGTGCAAGAAGTTATAGTCAAGTTAAAGAACCCGAATTAGTTGTTGCAACAATAATTAGAGATTATCCGGGGATTCTAGAAAGAACTTATAAAATAAATTCAAAGGGAGACTCTGAAAAACTTCTTGAAGAATTAGGAAAAAGAAAAGGATTTCTAAAGCGGGGGGGAGAAGTAAATGAAGATGCAACAGCAAGATTAATTATAAAAGATTGGCAGACAGGAAAAATCAAACTTTAATTATGCAATTGCCCTGCTTAAATCTGGTTGTGAGATGGAATAAAAAACACTTAATTTGCTTTCCAATATATTTTCTGAAGTAGAATACACTATTGGAGAATAACCAGAACATTTTTTATTATTCTCTGGGTCATATGCACAATTCTTACATCTTTCCCATTGTTCTTTAAAAAGTAAATGATTTCCCCCATCAGATACTTGATGGACACACCTCTCAATATCAGACATAATAACTAAAAGATTTTTGGTTATTTAAATATTGTTATAAAAAATTATTTTATTTTTCCTTCCTCAATTAAAAACCTAATATTGGATGCAACAAAACATTTTTCATCTTTTATGCACTGAAGATTTATCCATGCAACAAAATGCCCATTGTAATTAAAGGAATTATAATTTTTAATCGGATTAGTTAATTTAGCCAGATAATGATGTAACTCAATTTTTGTTGAATAGCTTGCACCTAAATTTTTAGTAAGTTTCATTGTAGGTAATTTTTTAATTAATTCACAAGAAAAACCTGTTTCTTCTTTAAGCTCTCTAATAGCACAATCTTCTAAACTTTCTTCTTTTTCTAAAGTTCCTCCAGGAATCTTATAAAAAGGATCTTTATTATCCATCACTACAAGAAGTTTATTTTTTTCAATGATAACAGGATCAGATGCAATTAATTTTTTCATCACTTCAAGAAAGAGCTTTTCTATAAAAACTTTCTCATATATTCGCCTTTTCCTTCTTCCAACAGATAATCTAATTTTTTGTAATACTCCCTAACCCCCACTCCAGAAATAACTTTAATTTCCTTGCATTTTTCTTTTTTTGCAAGTTTCTCTGCTTCATTCATCAACCATTTTCCTAATCCAGTATGTTGCTGTCCAATTTCTTTTCCTCCCTCGCCCAATTTCAGACTCTGCCCATAAACATGCAGCTCTCTTATAATTGCTGCTTTATTGGAAATTCTTAATCTTAATAATCCAAATAAAATATCTTCTTTATTTACAATCTCCAAAAAATACTCTTTTCCTCCAGAAGCATTATATGTCGTTTTTTTTAATCTAAGATTTAAATTTAGATTTTTCTTATTAAATCCTATTTCTCTATATCTAATTTCCTTCAACTTAACTTTCTTATTTCTTAACTCATCCTCAACATCTTTTCTTATTCCAATATCTTTGCTCCCTGCAATTAAATATTCCAAAGGAATTTCTCTCATAATTCTCATTACCCTGCAATATCTTGGAATAATCTTTAACATTTCAACTAAAAGTTTCTGAATTTCTTGAGGAGTATAAGGTTTATACTTTCCTCCCCAATAAAGTTTTTCAAGTTCTGAATTAGGCAAAACCTGACACGGATAAATCTTAATCTGATCTGGTTTAAATCTTTCATCAGAAAATATTTTCTTGAATAATTCCAAATCTTTCTTCAAATTACTTCCAGGTAATCCGGGCATTAAATGATATCCAATTTTAAACCCAGCATCTCTTAAACATTTTGTAGCTAATACAACTTCTTTTACAGTATGCCCTCTTTTAACTAGTTTGTAAACATCATCATCAATTAACTGAACTCCTAACTCAACTCTTGTGCATCCAAACTCCCTCATTCTGGAAATAAATTCACAACAAACATCTGGACGCGTTTCAATACAAAGAGCAACACATCTATGTTGGGAATTCTCATTCAACTTTTTTGCCTCATCCAGATTTTTAGAAATCTTCCCATTTAATCCATCATAAAGTCCTTTAATAAAATCATATTGAAATTTTTCAGGATATTCTAAAAAAGTCCCGCCCATAATTATTAATTCAATTTTATCTGTGGGGTGATTCATAACTTCAAATGCCTTAACTCTACTAACTACTTGCCTATATGCGCCATAATCAAGTGCCTTTGCTCTCAGCACAACGGGACTTTTAGGAGTATAACTTTGCGGAACATTCATAGAAGGGCAATAAATGCAATTTCCATGTTTACATTTCCTTGGAGGCAGCATAACTGCTACAGGAGTTATACCTGAAATTGTTTTTGTTGGTTTCCTTATCTCTAAACTTCCTTCTGGAATTTTCATAAATTATTTATTGCAAGAATCATTTAAAAAATAAACTATTTCTTTTTGTCTTTAACTTTTACTACAAAATAATAAATTAAAGCTCCTAGAATTTGTGTAAATACAATTACAATAACCCAAACAATTTTATCTGAACTTTCCTTATATCTTCTCTTTAGACAATCAATAAGCATTAAAATCCAAAACACAAAAACAAAAATACCCAAAGCAACCATAATTAATACAAAAACTATTCCTAAAACTATTCCAAATTCAAATATCCCATTAAAATCATTAATTAATACCATTATTTAGATAATAAATGAAGATTTAAAAAACTTGTTAAATCAAAATAAAACTCATATTCTCGATTATAATTGTTTATTTAAACTTAAGTTAAAGAATAATTTAATGAATGTAAATGGAAAACATTATAGAACAATTTGGATAGACCCAAAAGAGAATACTATTGTGAAGATAATTAATCAAAGAGAATTACCTCACAAATTTGAAATAGAAAATTTAATCGGGTCTGCAGATGCAGAAGTAGCAATTAGAGATATGTACGTTCGCGGAGCAGGGTTAATTGGAGCAACAGCAGGATATGGAATGTATCTTGCCTCTTTAGAAGCCTCAATACAAAATAAAGAAAAATTTAACTCTTATTTAATTCAAGTAGGAAAAAGATTAAAGGCAACACGTCCGACTGCTGTAAATCTTGCCTTAGCAGTAGATAGACAATTAGAAGCAATAAGCAAAGAAGAAAGTTTAGAAAATAAGATAATTATTGCAAAAGAAACAGCAAAAAAAATTGCAGATGAAGATGCTGATTCTTGCAGAAGAATAGGAGAACATGGAGTAAAATTAATTGAAGAAATAAGCAAAAATAAGGACGGAGGAAGGGTAAACATCTTAACTCATTGTAATGCAGGATGGCTAGCATTTGTGGATTATGGTTCTGCAACCTCTTCTATATATAACGCATTTGATAAAAAAATTCCAATTCATGTTTGGGTAGATATAACTGGTCCATGGAATCAAGGAGCAAAACTAACTGCATGGGAATTAGAAAAACATGGAGTTCCTTATACTGTAATAGCAGACAATACTGGGGGACATTTAATGCAGCATGGATTAGTGGATTTGGTAATTACGGGAACTGATAGAACAACCATAGCGGGAGATGTTGCAAATAAAATAGGAACTTACTTAAAAGCTCTGGCTGCAAAAGACAATAACATTCCATTTTACGTTGCTTTACCCTCTTCTTCATTTGACTGGAAAATGAAAGATGGAATTAAGGAAATCCCCATAGAAGAAAGAGATTCTGAAGAAGTGAAATATGCTACAGGATTAACAAAAGGAAATAAAATTGAGAGAGTCCTTTTAACTCCAAAAGAAAGCAATGCTGTAAATTATAGTTTTGATGTTACACCAGCAAGATTAGTAACTGGATTAATAACAGAAAGAGGAATTTGCAAAGCCAATGAAGAAGACATACTTAATCTTTTTCCAGAGCATAAAAAGTAAATTTAAATTATACTCCAATGCAAGAAGGATACATAAAATTTAGTTGCAATAGAATTGGGAATTCATCTCCAAAAAATATAATAAATATTAATAGGTGGAGAGACAAACTCTATTCGTTAAAATTAATTGGAATGTATGAAAATGGAGTTGGTTTTGGAAACATAAGCATTAAACACAAAAAAGGGTTTATAATTACGGGCTCAAAAACAGGTGGAATTGAAAGATTAACAAGTAAATATTACACAAAAGTTACTGAT
>JAKLDD010000027.1 GCA_022703705.1 Nanobdellota archaeon | reverse complement strand
GCTCTGGAATTTCTCGGGGATTTTTCCTTTTAAACTGTCTTTTTTCAAAAATACCCCTGGAAAAATATGATTTATTTTTGTTATCCACCTCTGGGCTTGCAGAATTTATCTTATTTAGAAATTACAAACCAGGTAAAACTTATGCATATGTTTATACTCCTTTAAGAGAAGCAACCGATGAAATAATTAAATGGAATTTAAAAAACAGATATAAAAGTTTATTTTCAAAAATAATTTACAAAACAGCTGTAAATGTGTATAGAATTTTTGAAAAACTTGCTTGGAAAAAAATAGATACAGCAATATTTATTTCTGAATTAAGTTTAGAGAGAGCAAAAAAAAGAAATTTAATAAAAAATAAAAAAGTTGAAATAGTTTATCCCCCAACAGATATAGAAAATTTAAAAGAAATAAAAACCAAAAATCTTGGATACTTTTTATATCCTTCAAGAATCAACACTCCAAAAAGACAGGATTTGCTTATTAAATCTTGGGAAACATTTGAAAAAAAGCACCCAAATGAAAAATTAATAATCGCAGGCAGTTTAGAAAATGAAAAGTATTATGAAAAAATAAAAAAATTAGCTGAATCAAGCAGAAATATTGAAATAAAAACTAACCTAAATAAAAAAGAATTCTTAAAATTATACAAAGAGTGCAAAGCAGTTATTTTTGTTCCTTTTATGGAAGATTTCGGAATTGTCCCATTTGAAGCTTTGGCTTTAGGAAAACCTTTAATTGCAGTAAATAAAGGGGGATATGTTAAATTAATCGAAAAAACTCCACAATACTATCCAATAAAAGAGCTTTTTTATGAAGACAAAATGATAAAGGAAATAAACAGGGTCTTGGAATCATTTATGACATCAAAGATAGTCCCAAAAAAAATTGAGAATATAGCATATAATACAAATAATTTTATAAACAACCTAAACAAAATATTAAAATTTTAAAATGCCTCAAAAAAATAAAAATCTCTCTTCAAAAAGAAATCAAGAACTGGTTTCTGTAACAATTCCAACATACAATTCTGAAAAAACACTTGAACAGTGCTTAAATTTAGTTAAGCAACAAACTTACAATAACATAGAAGTAATTATAATAGATAGTTATAGCAAAGATAAAACTTTAGAAATTGCAAAGAAATTCAATGCAAAAATTATCATGTGCAAAGGAAAATTGCTTGAAGCACGAATTCTTGGAACTGAAAAAAGCAGTGGAAAATATATCTTATTACTTGATTCCGATCAAATGCTGGAAAAAACAGCAATTGAAAGGGCTGTTGAAAAAATGAAAGATTATGATAGCTTATGGTTTTGGGAAAGGGCTTACAATAGAAAAAAGTTTTTACCCTCATTATATGATGCAGACAGAATGCTTGTTCAAACTTATTGGGAACCTGATGAAGATATTGTTCTTCCAAGATTCTTTAAAAGAGAAATATTAATGAAAGCACACAATAAGATACCTAAAGAACATATAAACATATGTGCTGCACAAGACCATATAATTACCTGGCACGAGTTCAAACAAATAACAAAGAAAAACGGGATGCTTGAAAATGCAGTAGAACATATGGAACCCGATAGTTTAAAAGAGTTATTCAAAAAGCAATGGAGATGGGGAAAAACAACAAAAGATTTTTACAAAACAGGACTTTACAGAAATTTAATAACAAAAAAAGATAGTTTCAGAAAATTTAAAATTAAACATTTAAAATGGAGTCTTAAAAGCTTCTTGTTAAGAATATTCAGGGGTGTACCATATAAATTAGGATATTGGTTTGGGTAATAATCTTTAAAAATACGCTAAATTATGGATAAAAATGAAAATACGCATTGTTTCTACCTATCCCCCAACAAAATGTGGCATTGCTGAACATGCAAAACAACTTTCAGAATCATTAAAAAAATCAGGAATTCAACCAGAAATTATTGATATTAAAAACCCCTCTTCTTCTAACCCTTTTTACTTTATTAAATTAGCAAAAAAGACAGCTAAAGGACTTTCTAAAGAAGATATTATACACATCCAATTTCAAATAACGATCTTCGGTAAATTGCTTGGGATATTGCCCGGATTTTATATTTTAACTTTTTTGATTTGGATAAAACTTCTTACTCGAGCTAAAATAGTTATGGCTCTTCATGATTCCCCAACAAAAAAATATGCTTTAAAAAAAGGTAAAAAAGAAAAAGCATTGCTTTATTATTACAAATTTATTTATGTTTTCCTTAAACTTTTTGTTGATTATTTTATTGCTCATTCAAAAAATGGAGAAAGAATAAATATAGAAGAATGGGGCATAAATAGGGAAAAAATAACTACTCTTCCCTTGGGACTCCCGACTAAAATAAAAAGATTAGATAAAAATGAATGTAAGAAAAAATTAGGATATTCTGGAAAAAAAATTTTAATTATATTGGGATATATAAGAAACTCCAAAAATTATAAAGTGGTTTTAGAATCTTTAACTCAATTAAAAGAAGAGGTCATACTTTTAATTGCTGGAAAACCTCAACTAGAAAAAGATAAAGAAGCTTATGAAAACATCATAAAAGAAACCCAAAGGTTAAAATTAAATAAAAGAGTTAGGCTTCTTGGATTTGTTAAAGATGAGGATATGCCTTTTTTATTAAATTCTGCAGACATTGGAATAACTTTGCATACACAGGGGGGAGGAGATTTTATGTCTTCTACAATGGCCATGCAACTCTCCTATGGAATCTCAAATTTATCTACAAATATCCCTTCTTTTGAAAACCTAAAAAAAGAGGAAGAATGTATAGAAACATTTAATGAAAATGATTCAAAAGATTTAACTAAAAAAATAAATGAATTGCTATACAATCCTAAAAAAATAAAAGATCTAAAGTTAAAATCCATGAAATATTGGGAAAAAAATAATTGGGATGAAATTGGAAAAAGAACAAAAGAAATTTATTTATTGCTACTAAAAACAAAAAATATAATTAAAAAAAATGTTATCTAAAACACTACGGAAAATTCGTGGAAGTAAAACAGGATATAATTTTGGAAGAAAAATTTTATCGAATCCATTTATTGTTGATAGCAAAATCTATGATAAATATTACAACAAAAAAATTAGAAAAACAATTAATAGTTTAGAAAAGAAATTTCCTCTTGGAGTAGATATTGGAACAACAAATCTATGTAACGCAGCATGTATAATGTGCCCTCATTCTAAATTAAAAAAAATGGGAACAATGGACATGAAATTATACAAAAAAATAATTGACAATTGTGCTAGACTAAATATAAAACTTATTACTCTTTCGTTTTTCGGCGAACCCTTTTTAGATAAGAACATAATTGAAAAGATAAAATATGCAAAGGAAAAAAAGATGTATGTTGGTTTATACTCTAATGCTTCTTTATTAAATAAAGATTTATCTAAGAAAATAATTGAATCTGGGCTGGATGGAATAACTATCAGCTTTGATGGATATTCTAAAGAAACTTACGAAAAAATAAGAAAAAATCTAAAATTTGAGATAACAAAAAGAAATGTTCTTGAATTAATAAATATTAAAAATAAAATGAAGAGATTAAACCCAAAAATAACTCTTGTTTTAGTAGAACTTGAAGAAAATAAAAAAGAAATTGGAAATTTTTACAAAGAATGGAAAGAAAAAGTAGATAGCATAAATATAATTAATATGAGAAATTGGGCAAATGATATTCAAAAAGAAGGAACAAAAGAAAGTTTCCATTTTAATAAAAAAATTAAAAGAAAGCCTTGTGCATTAATTTGGTTGAAGATGATTGTTGATTGGAATGGAGATGTTGTTCTTTGTTGTGATGATTGGAATCATTCAATTATCTTAGGAAATTTAAAAAAACAAACAATAGAAGAGATATGGGAAGGAGATAAATTAAAAAAAATAAGGGAATCACACAAAAAAGGAGAATTTTACAATGTTCCACTCTGCGCAGGATGCAATAAAAAAACAATTTGGTGGATGATAGATTAAAATGAATAAAAAGAGTATTTGTTTTGTTAGTTCTGGTCCAGATTTTGATGGGGGGGTAAGCAATTATCAGAAAAATCTTATTAGATATATAAAATCAACAAAGAAGGATTTAAACTTAACTTGGGTTTATAAATCTCATAAAAACGAGAGTGAGATAAAAGAAGGGATAAAATATGTTGGATTAAATGGTGGAAAAATACCTTTTCTTGATGATTTTATATTCAATAAAAAATTATTAAGATATTTTAGAAAAAATTATTTTGATATAATCAATTCTCATGCAGTTGGGGGATATTGGATGAAAAATTATAAAAAAATCAAAAATCAAAAATTAATTAATACTTGCCATGGTGCCGGATTTAATTATTATAAAACTCATTTAAAAAGATTTGGATTAATCAAAAAAATATTATTATCCCCCCTTTTAATTTATAGTTATTTAATTGAAAAGCCACCAATAAAAAATGCAGATAAAATAATCTGTGTATCTGAAAAAGTGAAAAATCAAATTGAAGAAATATACGGAAAAAGAAAAGAAATTTATGTAATACGTACAGGAGTTAATTTAAATAATTTTAAAAAAAGAAACAAAAAAACAATTAGAAAAGAAATAGGTTTAGAAGAAAAGAAGATATATGGATTACATGTTGCAAAAGGAGGATATTGGATAAAGGGGCTAGATAGGGCTGTCAGAATCTCAAAAGAAATATATGATGAAAACAATAATTATAGATTAATAGTTATAGGTTCTAAGTATAATAAAAATAAAAATTTTCTAAATAAAAAATTTATTATACCTATAGAAAAGATTTCTCGAGAAAAAATACCCTATTATTACAATGCAGCTGATTTTTTCTTCTGTTTATCCAGATATGA
>JAKLDD010000026.1 GCA_022703705.1 Nanobdellota archaeon | reverse complement strand
GAACGGTTTGTTCTTTATTATTCGAATAAATAAGCTTTATTTTATTAAGTTTTACATCATCAATTAGGTTATCATCATCAATAATATCTTTAATTTCAAAATATGTTTTTGAAAAATAATCATAAGAATTTATTACCTCGTATTCTTCTTTTACTTTCTGTTTTCTTTCTTCAAAAAAGTATTCTTTATATTCTCTTATAGAGGCATTACGAGTATGTTGAACAATTTTTAATAAAACTTCAGTCAAATGGTCATGCAATTCATAATAATGATTTACAATAAAAGAAATAAGATATAGATATCGCTTACTTTCTTCTTTACGTAAAAGATTAAATACATCAGATTGTGAAATATAGTTTGCATAATATTCAATAATTCCAGACGGTAAGTCTAAAATATCAATAACTTCTTTAAGTCCAAAAAATGATTTCTCTATGACTTTTAAACTCTCGACATTTTCATTAATTGCGTTTGGTTTTAAACTATGGTTAATTTTTTTCAATAAAGTGATATTGTAACGAGGTAGCTTAGATTTTGGCTGGTTCACCATATCAAATTCTATAAGTTTATTAAGAAAATTTTTATGTTTATCAGTTATATTAAGTTCAATTATCGATAAAATCTTTTGCTCATAGTTATTTATAGCTTTGGTAATATTTTGAGCAAAAATATAATATCCTGGAACTTCTATCTTATTTTTAACCAAAAAATCTATTGCCTCCGAAAAAATAAATTTAGGTTTTAATTGTTTTGATACTAACTGAGTAATCTTTTCTATGAGCAACTTATTATGTTTTTGAGTAAATGGCTCAAAGCCTAAGTTTATGAGTATTATTTTTTTATTTCGATTAAATGTTTCTTTTTTATACTTATTAATATCTATTTCTTCGAGAGATATGTTCAGTCTATTAGCTATATATTCTATATCTTTCTTTTGATATGTGTTAGCATAAAAGAACCTTTTTACTGCTTGAAAATATCCAAGTTGTAACATAAAACATACTTTATTTATAGCTGTTCTGAAAGTCTTTAATTCCTTTTCAGCCCAAACTGAGATATATGTAAAATCCAGTTAGAAACTCGACAAAAATTCCGGTTTAAAAAACGACATTGCCCTTCAGTGTAGAAAAAAGCTCCTGACAAAAAATAGTCAGGAGGAAAAGGAGATGCTGAAGGAAATGGAACGAGTGATAGTGAAATATCTGAGGAAAAAAGGGAAAACATATAGTGAAATAGGAGAAGAGGTTGGATGTCATAGAGAAACAGCCTCACGAGTTATGAAAGAACCTATAAATAAAAAATATGAGAGAGTCACCTCAGCCTCTCAAATTGAAGTACATAAAGAAAAAATAAAGGAATGGATAAGAGCTGGAATAAAAGTAAATCGTATGCTTGAGATGGCAAAAGAAGAACTGGTTCCTGTCTATACAGGAGGAAAGACAAGGTTTTATGAAGAGGTAAAGAAGCTCCGTGGAGAGGTAGAGAAAAAAGATCCTGAAGCTGCGATAAGATTTGAAGGATTACCCGGAGAGTATCTTCAAATCGACTGGGGTGAAGTAAGGGATTTCCCCTTTGTACAGAAAGAAAGACAGACCCGGTATATATTTGCAGCCCGTTTGAAATACAGCCGGGTAATCTATGTAGAATTTCAAAAAGATATGAAAGAAGAAACGCTGATAAGATGCTTACTGAGAGCGTTTGAGTATATAGGAGGAGTTCCCTGGGCCTGTGCATTTGATAATATGAAAACAGTGGTAATAGGAAGAGATGAAAAAAATAAGCCAATCTGGAATGAGTCCTTTAAGAGATTTTTCATAGATATGGATTTTTACAGTCATGTATGTGACCGTTACTGTGCTAATCAAAAAGGTAGTGTAGAAAACCTTGTAAAACTGGTAAAAGATAATTTTATTGGCGGAAGAAAATTTTTGGATGATGAAGATTTAGTAAAACGAAATAAAGACTGGGTGGAAAAAATAAATTCCAGTGTGTGCCAGGCTCATAATAAAATTCCGAAAGAATTATTAAAAGAGGAACAGAATAAATTTACTCCCCTCCCTGGAATAGCAAAAGATTATGGAATATTGAGATTATGTAAAGTAAATCAGGAGAGCAGAATACATCTTGAAAGTAATATTTATTCAGTTCCGACAGAGTATGTAAATCAATCTGTCATCGCCCGTCTGACAGAAGATAGAGTATTATTATATGATATTAAGGGACAGAAACTTATAACAGAACACAAACGTAGATTTGGACAGGGAGAAAAAGTAATAGTTCCGGAACACTATGATGAAGTATTACATAAGAAACCTAAAGCAAAGGCAATGTTATATAGAGATTATCTTATACTGGAAGATACTCATATATATAATTTCATCTCAAATCTCTGCAGACGCAGACGAGGAGTAGAAGCCTTCGGTCCTGACATGGTGAAAATGTATGAACTTTATAAAAGACACGGTAAAGGAGATTTTCTTGCTGCTGTGGCTCTTGCTTCTGAATGGGAATGTTATGGTTCGGAATATCTGGAATATCTTCTGGAAATTCCGCACGAAAGTTCCGGAAAAATTATATTACCAATTCCCGGAATTCCGGTTCAAAAAGAAGTTGACCGTTCTCTTTCCACTTATATGGATTATGTAGAAGGAGGCGGAAAATAATGGAAGAGCTTTTCAGCAGTCTAAAACTGCATCGTATGAAAGAAGTATATAAAGACTACATAGAAAAAGCAGGTAAAGAAGAAATGGGATATGGAGAATTCCTGCGCATGTTACTTCAGGATGAGCAGATATACCGTCAGGAGAAATCAATGAGAAGAAGATTACGTCAGGCAGGATTTCCTTATGAAAAAACAATAGACCAGTTTGATTTCCATCTAAGGCCGGAATTACATAAACAGGTGTTTCTTAATTATCTGGAAGATAGTTTTATTACTAATGGAAGGACGCTTTGTCTTATTGGGCCTGCAGGTTTGGGGAAAACGCATCTTGGAGTGGCTATAGGAATAAAGCATATTATCTGTGGTTATGATGTAAGATTTTTTACTGTCCAGGCTTTAATGAACAAAATATTACAACTGGAAAATAATTCCACAAGACAGAGAGAAATTAATTTACTCCTGAAATGTGACCTTTTAATCCTGGATGAGCTTGGTTATCTTCCTCTAAATCCTGCTATAGGGCCTATACTTTATCAGATAGTAGCTGGAAGATATGAAAAAAGACCTTTAATTATCACAAGCAATAAGAGCCTTGTAGAATGGGGAAATATATTGCAAGATGCTTCTCTTGCCACAGCTCTTGTTGACAGGCTTCTGCATCACGGAGAAGTTTTTTATCTATCAGGGGAAAGTTATAGGCTCAGGGGTAAAAAGATTACTACATCTGCTCCTTCCAAGGAGATTTTACCCAAAAAGTCTTTAAGTAAAGTATAATTTTTTGATTGCTGGAAGTTTTTATTATGAAAGTAAGGTGATGTATTTTGATAGCTTAAAATAAGGATTTTATGACATCTTTATGTCACATACTTTTAAGAATGATTCTTATAAGAATCTAAGAGGAAATATTTTTAGCTCTGAAGGCATGCCGGATTTTAAACCGGAATTTCTAAACAAAATTGTGGACTTGACAACCGGAATTTACAATATAAAAATATTTTTTCCTTTCTTCACTATTGAATTCATGAGGATTCTTGAAAATTTTTAGTTCTGCAGAGGTGAGAATTGTTATGATAGACATTTAATAACTCCTTCTGTCTAAATCGATTATTTTAAATGGACGTTTTTATTAAGCATTTTTTGTATATAAAAAATTACCTTTAATTTTAGCAATATCTGCTAAAATTAATTTAAAAAATAGGTTTATTTGTGCATCATAATATTTTCTTCTGGAGATGATAACATGATTTATGCTTATATTAGGGTCAGTACTGATAAACAGACTACGGAGAATCAAAAATTCGAAATATTAAAATTTGCTGATGAAAAGAAAATATCTATTCATAAATGGATTGAAGAAACTATTACTACAACAAAAAGGCTGGAACAAAGAAAACTTGGAGGACTTATAAAGGAATTATCAACTAATGATATTTTAATTTGTTCTGAAATTAGTAGATTTGGCAGAAGTTTAATGGAAGTTATGAGTATTTTACATCTGCTTATGGAAAAAGACGTAAAAGTATATACAGTGAAAGAGAAATATGAACTCGGTGATAATATACATTCCAAAATTTTAGCTTTTTCTTTTAGTTTAGCTGCTGAAATCGAAAGACAGATGATTAGCCAGAGAACTAAAGAAGCTCTGGCAAGAAAAAAATTTGAAGGGAAAAAACTTGGCAGACCAAAGGGGAGCTTATCTCAAAAGACAAAACTCACTGGGAAAGACGATATCATAAAGGAATTTCTTAAAAGTAAAGTTTCGATAAGCGCTATTGCACGGTTATTAAAAGTTAATCGGGGTACTGTAGCTAACTATATAAAAAATAGAAAATTGAAGCAAAAATTATGAATATATTTCTATGGGACTTTACACCCGTTTGAGGGATTTTACCCAATTCACTCTTAAGCTCTGCCTTTATCTCCTCAACAGCACTTTTATATTTACCAGTCTCTACCTATTCTCCCTCTCCCGGCTGCTCCCCCTGCCCCGGCTCCTCTTCAACCCTTTCCATCTATTTCACCTCAGTTTCTGACTAAAATTTCTCAAAAACCCCCCTTTTAGGAATAATCCTGTCAAAAATTAACCTTCCTCAAACCTCAAAAAACGCCTATTTTACGGCATTTTAGCCCTAAAACGCCCTGTTTTACCCCCAAAATGACCGACTTTCCCGGAACATGTCCCCTAAATGACGAATTTCTCGGACATGTTTTTATAGAAACTTTTCTTACAGAAACTATCGTAATTCTTTACAAACCCGGATAACCACCCTTACATATTTCTATCAATTCACTTCCATCAATCTTCATACGGTAAATTCTATGCCGGTATTTCTCCTTATAATGCTTTTCTCCAAAACCCCAGAAATATATAAACTTCCCATCTCTCGACCATACAGGATC
>JAKLDD010000025.1 GCA_022703705.1 Nanobdellota archaeon | reverse complement strand
CTTTTTCCTGCATTTGCATATTCTAAATCATGCTGCATTTTAGCTTGATTTGAAATAAGATTTCCAGAAGTTTTTAAAATTTCTTTTGCTCTGTTTCCCTCAACAGTATTATTGCTAGGAGTATTTATTGAACCTAAAATTGATAAGGATTGCCCTAATAAAGCTGTTTTCTGCGCAGGAGTCATTGTAGCACAACCAGTAATTAAAGCCATGCTTGCAAGACCCAAGATTTTTGTTAAACTTTTCATGTAAAAATAAGAAAACAGAACTTTTTAAATGTTACTATGTATAAATGACATTATAATTTAAATTAAAATAAATAAAAACATCTCCTTTATCACAATAACCTTTATTAACTAATTTCTATTTTTTCACTCATGATAAGCTCTATTTGGACAGAAAAGTACCGCCCTTCTAAATTTTATGAATTAGTCGGACAGGATGAGATTGTAAAAAGAGTTGAATCTCTGACAAACTCAATGAATATCCCCCATTTGTTGTTTGCAGGCCCAGCAGGAACAGGAAAATCCTCCCTGGCGCTTATAGTTGTTAAAGAACTTTATGGGCAAAATTGGCATGAAAATTATCTTGAATTAAATGCTTCTGATGAAAGAGGAATAAATATAGTAAGAGAAAAAGTGAAAAATTTTGCAAGAACAAAATCTTTAGGAAAGGTCCCATTCAAAATAATCTTTTTGGATGAAGCAGATGCACTAACACCAGAAGCACAACAAGCATTAAGAAGGACAATGGAGAATTATTCATCCACCTGTAGATTTGTTTTATCATGTAATTACTCCAGCAAAATAATTGACCCAATACAATCAAGATGTGCTATTTTTAGGTTTAAACTGCTTGAAAAAAAAGATATTGAAAAATACCTTATGGATATTGTAAAAAGAGAAAATTTAACGATTTCTCCAGAATCTATGGAAATAATTTATGAAGGGAGCGAGGGGGATTGTAGAAGAGCCACAAATCTTCTTCAAGCAACAGCATCTATTTCTCCAAATATAACTCCAGAATTAGTTTCGACAATAATTTCTAATGCAAAGCCTAAAGATATCAAAGTTGTTTTGGATTATGCTCTTGCAGGAGATTTTCAAAAAGCAAGAGAAAAACTATTAGATGTGATGTTAAAAGAATCAATTTCAGGACAGGATGTAATAAAATCAATTCAAAAAGAAATATGGAACCTGCCTGTTGAACCTGAATTAAAAGTTAAATTAACAGAAAAAACAGGTGAAACCGAATTCAGAATAGTTGAAGGCTCTGATCCATTTATACAACTTCAAGCTCTACTTGCAAGTTTTGTTCTTGCAGGATTGGGTAAGGAGTAAAATGGAAATAAAAGATAAAATTTATTTTAGTAATTTAATAAATTATAAACCAAAAGGGGTTAAAAAAATATTATACAAAGAAATTCAAGATGATATCTACTCTTTGGCTTCCAAAATAAGAAATTGTGCAAAAGATGCTTTATCTGAAGAGATTCTTTTGAAAGATGCAAGAAAAGAAATTTCAGATTTACTTAATAATATAAGAGAATTAAAAAAAGAGGAAAAGTAAAAAATGTCAGAAAATATTGAAGTAGAAATACGTTCATTTATATCTAAAGAAAAATATGAAGAACTTATAAAGTTTTTTAATGAGAACTCTGAATTAGCAAAAGAAGATTTCCAAGAAACGCATTACTTTGATTGCGAGCAGGACTTAAGAATACAAAAAAACAATTTGGGTGCAAAAATCTGGCTTAAAAAAGGAAAAATACATGATGATGCAAGAGAAGAAATTGAAATCTTTACAGAAGAAAAAAGCTTTGATGAATTAGGGAAATTATTTAATGAACTAGGGTATAGGGTTGAAATAAAATGGTTAAGAGAAAGAAAACAATTTAATTGGAACGGAATAAAAGCATGTCTTGATTACACAAAGGGATATGGATATATAATTGAACTTGAAAAAAAGACAGACAAAGAACACGAGAAAGAAATTTTAATTGAATTAAAAGAAAAATTAAATCAATTAAATATCCCATTAACTTCAAAAGAAGAATTTGGTGAAAGATTTAACTATTATAAAGAAAATTGGAGGAGATTAATTGAATAAAATGTCCCCCTGGGTTGAAAGACACAGACCAAAATATTTTTCAGAAGTAAAGGGACAAGATGAAGCAATTTACAAAATTAGAAGATTTTTGGAAGAATTTAATTCTGAAAAATCAAAAAAAGCAATTGTTCTTCATGGTTCACCTGGAATTGGAAAAACAACAATTGCGCATGTTATTGCAAAAGAAACAGATTCTGAGCTCTTTGAATTAAATGCTTCTGATTTTAGGGATAAAAAAAGATTGGAAGAGATTTTAAAGCCTGCAATTGAGCAAAAATCTCTTTTAAATAAAAATAAAATAATTTTAGTGGATGAAGTTGATGGAATTTCTTCTACTGATAGGGGAGGACTTCCTGAGTTGCTTTCTCTAATTGAAACATCGACTTTTCCAATCTTAATAACTGCAAACGATATTTGGGACAGCAAATTAAGCCCTTTAAGGAAAAAATCAGAATTAATTCAATTAAAAGAAATAGATTATAAAACAATAAAGGATGTTTTAATTTGGATTTTAAGAAAAGAAAAACATTTCATAGACAATGAAGTTCTCACAAAAATTGCAATACAAGCAAAAGGAGATTTAAGAGCTGCAATTAATGATTTGCAAACAATCTCAGAAATGCAGGATTCATCAAAGGTAACTTTTGATGAGAGAAATAAAGAAGTGGATATATTTAACGCAATGAAATTAATTTTTAAGGGTAGAGCTACAGAAAGCACATTAAAATTGTTTGATTCTGTAAATATGTCTATTGATGAAATAATCCTCTGGATTGAAGAAAACATTCCAATGGAATATTCTGGAAAAGAATTGGCAAGAGCATATGAATTACTCAGCAAAACAGATTTGTTCAAGGGAAGAATTTACAAACAGCAATATTGGAGATTTTTAGTTTATGAAAATATCTTCCTGAGCTATGGAATTTCTTCTGTAAAAAAGAATGCAAAAACTGGATTTACAACTTATAAACGTCCTACAAGAATATTAAAAATCTGGATGAATAATCAAAGAACAGCAAAGAAAAAATCAATTGCAATAAAATATGCAGAATATTGCCATATTGCTCAAAAAAGAGCGATGAAAGAATTCCCCATAATAAAACAGATAATCAATTCCAATCCAAGCATATCCAAAGAGCTCAAATTAGATAATGAAGAGTTAGAATATTTAAGGGGATGATTAATTAAGTTATTTTGGTATATTATTCTATAATTATCTCAATAAAATCATATAGCTTATTATAATAATCTAGCTTTGTTAACATTATTAAAATTGCTGTTACAGATAACTTAACGATTTTATCAGAATAATTTATATTAAAAATTAATTTTATCCGCAACTTGCAGTTGTTGTGCTTCCTGCATCATATCCAAAACCTGCACTGTAAGCTGTTGTTGATAATTCTTGAGTACATTCTTCGGGAGCAGTTCCATCTGTGAAAGCACTGCAAATTACACCCAAGTATGAAGCTGGATCTCTTGCACTTGAAACTTGAACTCCATTTATTACTAAAGTTGGACTTCCTGCAACCTGATATAATTCATTTAATTCTTTATCTATATTGAAAAGAGGGTAATTTCCGCTGAGCCATTTGCTCTTATCATTTTTATTCTCTGAGACTTTAAACTCTTTATCTGCACTTGTAATGCAAGAATTTAAAGTAATCTTATTTATTCCTGCTTCAGTTAAACAAGATGCACTATCTCCTGCTTGCAAGAAACATTTCAAATAAGGAACAAGTTTGTCTGGTTGTGTCTTTTGTATACAATATTGACTTAATTCTTCTTCAACTTCTCCCTGAGTGGGGTGCATAGCATAATACACAAATCTTAAGTTAAAATCAATTTTATCCCCAAGCAATTCAACAGCGGGAATTATTCCTTTTTCTGCTTGAGTCCCATAAGGACAATGGCTCATAACAAATAATTCAACAACAGGTTTGTCTGTTTTAGGAACATTTGTGTTTGAAGGAGTATTATTATCAACTATTTCTTCTTCAACAGCCAATGGAATAAGATAACTTTCACTTAAAAAATATTTTCCATCTTTAGTAACAAGATATGGAATTACTTGATTATTGATTGAAAGATATACTTTATAAAAAGCTCCTTCTGAAGAAGAATTAATCAATTCTGCACTAACTCCCTGAGAAATTGCGAAATTAACAAGATTATCTCCTGCTTTATTTTCAGAAACAACTTTTCCAGTAAGCCCCCATCCTGAAATATGACTTACTAAAAGTATTAAAACTAAAAGTCCAAGAACAAATGTAGAGACTAACCAAGGATTTTTTCTTGCTTGTTCTAATTTTTCCTCTTTAGGTTTTTCCCCCAAATTCTCTTTTTGAGTTTCTTCCATTTGAAAAAGATGAAATAATCATTTAAAAATATTGTGGTTTTACAATCTATTAAAGCCAAAAGGGTTCCAAAAAGAATTAAGGTAAATATTAAAAACAGGTTTATCTATTTTATCATATGGCTTATGACATAATAACTGGAAGAAATATTTCAGATAAAAAGGATTTTGAAAAAAAGGGGCTTGCATATATTGGAAAGGGCTTTGTAAAAATGGGGCAATACACTTCCCTGAGTAATAAAATATTTATGGATGTAGTAAGAAGCCATGTAATTTTAGTTGCAGGGAAAAGAGGTTCTGGAAAGTCTTATACTCTAGGAGTTGTTGCAGAGGAATTATCTAATTTGCCCAAAGAAGTATCTCAAAATATTGCATCTTTAATTTTTGATACAATGGGGATTTATTGGACAATGAAATATCCCAATGAAAAAGATAGAAATCTGCTTCAAGAATGGGATTTGAAACCAAAAAGCCTGAAAACAAAAGTGTACATCCCTTATGGACATTTTGATAAATATATTCAAAAAGGAATTCCGGGAGATGAAAAATTTGCATTGGATATTTCAGAGATGACTCCAGAAGATTGGGTTTTGACCTTTGGATTAGATATAATTAATCCAATAGCCGTATTAATTGAAAGAACAATTACCAAACTAAAAGAAGAAAAAAATTATGATATAGAAGAAATAATCTCAGAAATAGAAAAGGATAATAGAACAGAAAGAGAAATAAAAAATGCAGCAATAGGATTATTTGAAGCA
>JAKLDD010000024.1 GCA_022703705.1 Nanobdellota archaeon | reverse complement strand
CTCCAAATACTTGTGTAAATAATGCTTGTCAAGCTTGTACTGTTACAAGTTATACTCCTGCTTTGAATACATTTTGTGGAAGTAGAAGTGTTACAACTAATTGCGGTACAACTGTTACAATGACAGGAACATTACCTTGTGCTTCTCCAAATACTTGTGTAAATAATGCTTGTGTTGCTACAACTCCAACTTGCAGCGATGGAATTCAAAACCAAGGAGAAACAGGAGTCGATTGTGGTGGACCGTGTCCTGCTTGCTCTTGCTCTGCTCCTGATGTACAGCAAGCATGGATTTTATCTTATGAGCAGGAAATATTAGGCAAATTGACTGGAGTGACTGAGATTGCTCCAGGAAAGAAAATTTCATCCAGATATTCCAGTACTGAGCGGCAACTTGCAAGAGAGTATTTACAGAGTTTATGGGGGGGATTAGGGCTAGAAGTGCATGTGCAGAATTTTGGAAGTGATGGTGCCAATGTCTATGCAGTCCTTCCAGCCACTGTAAGCAGCACAGAATGGGTAATCTTTGGAGCACATTATGATACTGTCTCAGGAGCACCAGGGGCAGATGATGATGGAACAGGAATCACTTTAGTGAGTGCTCTAGCCCGTTATGCAACCATGCTCTCATGTCGTTCACGTAATCTTATGTTCGTAGCATTTGACAAAGAGGAAGAAGGCTCCGTAGGAGCATATGCTCTTGCTCAATACCTAAGCAATCAGAACTACAATGTTCATTCATTCCAGGATTTCGAGATGCTTGGGTGGGACTCAAATGACGACAGATTATATCATGTGTGTAGGCCAAGTTCAGGACTGTTCGAGATGTATCAACAGGTGTTAACAGAGAATCCACTTCCCATAAATTTAATTGTGAGTGCAGGGGGAAGTTCTGACTATGATGCTTTCAGGGCTTATGGTTTTCCAATAATCCTTCTTAGTGAAGCTTGGCCTGGTGACTCAACACCCTATTATCACACCTCAAGGGATGCTTATTCAACTATTGATTTCCCTTATCTTGAATTGGCAACGAATTTTGAGAATGGAGTGGTTAAATATCTGACTCAAGTCAATTAACAACAAACATTTTAAATGACAATCTTATGATTATTTCATGTTAATTGGTTTAGTTGGGAAGCCTTCAGTAGGAAAAAGCACATTCTTCAAAGCAGCAACTCTAGCAGAAGTTGAAATAGCATCTTATCCTTTTACAACAATAAAACCTAATCACGGAATAGGTTATGTAAGAGTTGAATGTATTGATAAAGAATTTAATACCCAATGCAACCCAAATCACGGATTTTGCGTAAATCATCAGAGATTTGTTCCCATTGATTTAATGGATGTTGCAGGTTTGGTTAGAGGGGCATCAGAGGGAAAGGGTTTGGGAAATCAGTTTTTGGATGATTTAAGAGGTGCAGATGTTTTTATACATATAGTAGATGTTTCTGGGACTACAGATGCAGAAGGGAAGCAAGTTTCAGATGCAAGTTATAATCCATTAAATGATATTGAATTATTAGAAGATGAATTAAACAAATGGTTTTGCAATATTTTAATGAAAGTGTGGAAAACTTTTGCTAGGACAACTGAAATGTCCAAAACAAAATTTTCTGAGGGTGTTGCAAAGCAATTTTCTGGTTTAAAGGTTAAAGAAGATAATGTTAAAGATGTTTTATTGAGGATGAATCTCCCTGAAAAACCAACTTCCTGGACTGAACAACAAACAATAAACTTTGCAACAGAATTAAGAAAAGAAAGCAAGCCCATGATTATTGCTGCAAACAAAGTAGATATGGAAAATGGAGAAGAAAATTACAAATTAATAAAAGAAAAATACAAAGATTATTTGGTTATACCTTGCAGTGCAGATTCTGAATTAGCTTTAAGGCAGGCTGCTAAAGCTGGTTTAATTGAATATATTCCGGGAGATAGAGAGTTTAAGGTATTAAAAGAACTTAATGCAAAACAAAAAGAAGCACTTGAAAAAATAAAAAAGAATGTTTTAGATAAATTTCAAAATGGAACAGGAGTACAACAAGTTTTGAATAACGCTGTATTTGATTTCTTAAAGTATATTGCAATATTTCCTGCTTCAGCAAACAAATTAGGAGATAGTAAAGGAAATATATTGCCTGATTGTTTCTTAATGCCACCTGGAACAACTGCACTGGACTTTGCATATTATCTTCACACTGATTTTGGAAAGAACTTCATCAAAGCAATAGATGCCCGAACAAAGATGGCATGGGGAAAGGAACACAAACTAAAAAACAGAGATGGTTTGGAGATTGTGACGAGATAAATGGGGTTCTTTAAAAAAGAACCTACAATGGTAGAAAAGTAAAAAGAAATGAGGGTTCTTTAGAAACGGGGATTTAGAAAATCCTACGATGGCAAAGAAGAAAGAACCTACAATGGTAAAAAGAATAAAAGAGATCTTAGAAAGACAACCCTTAAAAACACTAAAAATATCGATTTTTTATGACAAAGAAAGAATGTAAATGTGAATCAATTGTAGGAGAAAAGAGATTTTCTGATAATCCACTGGGAAGTAAATTTGAGATGATTGCAACAACCTCCCCCGAAAATTTAGAAGACCTCGAAAATGAATCCTCTACAAATATACTAAAATGTATTAATTGTAACTCCTATTATTTAATTTATCACCATGGACTAAATTCTCCAGATGGGAAAGAAATTACAATAAAAAAATACGCTCCAACAATAAGCGAAAGAGGACTTGAAAAAATATTTAGGCAATTTAATGGAATTGTTTCAGAGGAAAAAATTGAAGAATATTCCAGATACATATCCATGATGGAGAAAAAAGAGGAACAAAGAAATGAACTCAAAACAGAATACTCTAAAAATTAAGGTTAAGCTTCATCCTAATTCTTCTCAGGAAAAAATAATTGAAATTGAAAAAGACAAAAGTTATGAAGTCTGGATAAAAGAAAAACCCATTGATGGGAAAGCCAATGAAAAACTGATTAAAATGTTGAAAAAATATTTTAAGAAAGATGTTGAAATAACATCTGGATTTAAATCAAGAGAGAAAATTGTGGAGATTAATTAATAATCAATAGCATTAATTATTGAACAACAAGTAACTATTGAATTGCAGATAACTGATAATAAAAATTCTTAAAAAGGAGTGGAATATTGAAGTGTATGAAAATTGCAATAAAAGTGAGGTTTAATTCAACTTATCCTAAATTTGAAAAGGTTATGCCAAGCAAATATATTCTTTATATTCCTGAAGCACAAACAAAAGAGAGTGAGAATTTTATAATAGAACTTCTATCAAAGAAACTGGGAGTAAGAAAAGAGAATATCTCTTTGATTAGCATAGAAAAAGATGGTGAATGGCATTTTCACATTGGAGAATAAGAGTGAGATATGAAGAGGCTCCTGATTTACAAGTAATTGCAGAAGATATTTCAAAAACACTTTTTCCACATATAATTATGGAAAGAGTAAAATGTTATAGAAGTTACGGCAGTTCTACAAGGGGGACAATTGCAAGATGTCATGCCCTCGGAAAATTAATGCAAAAAGCAATTGGGGTTAAAGCTTATTATGCTCTTGAGTTTTTATCCTCGAGATTTGATAAGTTAAGCAAAGAAGATCAGATGAAAACAATAATTCATGAACTGATGCACATACCTCAAACTTTTGGAGGAGGATTCAGACATCATGATCATGTTACAGAGAAGAATGTTAATTTAATGTACAAGACTTATATTGCAAAGAAAGATGGAAGAGAAGTTTTTGAAAAGAAGAGTGGATGGTTTGGTTAGAAGGTTGTTATCTGGAACTATTAATTAATATTATAAACGTAATTTACTTGTTAATCTAATGAAAAAGGGTGTTGATATTAGTCTATATTATAATTCCAAGAAGATAAAAGTCCAGAATGTAAAAAAAGTCAGAGAATTTGAAAAAATAACCGGACTGATGTTTCATAGAAGAGAAAAATGCCCTGCAATGCTGTTTGAATTTATCCATCCAACAAATATGAGAATACATTCATTATTCGTATTTTTTCCATTCCTTGCTGTTTGGTTAGATGATAAAAATACCATCGTGGATTTAAAAAAAATAAAACCATTTGAACTCTCTGCTAAAAGCAATAAACAATTTTATAAACTTTTAGAAATCCCGATTAATAAAAAATATTCTAATCAAATTAAAACCATCTTAAAAAAATTTAACAATAGATAAATTAACGCCGTCGAAGAAAGATTTAAAAAGAATATTATCCATAATATTTTATCCTAATTAAAAAAAAGGAGGTTAAAAATGGGAACAGTAATCGTAAATAAGGTTGTTAAAAGAAAGCCTGGATATCTTTACTATATTGACGGTATGGGCAATGTTTGTGAAGCTAAGATGGCTAGAGGCGGAAAAAAGAAAAAGGCTAAAAAGAAAACAACAAAGAAAGTGGCTAAAAAGAAAAAAAGAAAATAAGCCATTAAATTTCACTTTTTATTTTTTTAATTAATTTTATATACACTCTTTCTTTAATTTTTTATTATCCTCTTTGGATTAATTTTATATATTCTGGGAATTTACTCTTTTTATGAAAAACTTTGATTATCATGAGGCAGTTTTTAGAGACCTCCCAAATTCGTATAAGAAATGGATAGATGAAGAGAAAAAATTTCTTAGAGGAAAAATAAAGAAAGACTCAAAGGTTCTTGAGGTAGGATGTGGAGATGGGAGGAGTTTAAAGGATATTATTGATATCACACAAAATTTAGTAGGAATAGATATTGATAAAAATGCAGTCATTATTGCTAAAAAAAACTTTGAAAAATATCCAGAAGTGAATATAATTGAAGGGGATGGAAGGAAACTTCCATTTGAAAATGCTACTTTTGATTTTGTTATATGTATGACTAGTTTTGTTAATTTTGATAACAATAAGTATATTATACTAGAAGAGATGGGAAGAGTTCTAAAGAATAAAGGAGAGATAATAATGAGTGTATTCAATGAAGATGCTTTTGATGAAAGAATGAAAATATACAAAAAGCTCAAAGCCCCAATTATAAAGACTGAAGGTACCAAAGTAATTTTTGACAAATCTCTCGGGGCAAATACATCTGAACAATTTTCAAAAGAAGAATTAGATGAAATTTTTAATAAAGAAAGTTTAAAAATAAATGAGATTAAAAAAGCTGGAATTGGATATGTCCTATCCGCAACAAAAAAATAAAATGGCTCTAATACTCGGGATTGAATCAACTGCACATACTCTTGGAATAGGAATTGTTAAAGATGAGAAGATATTAACAAATGTAAGAGATATGTATACAACAGAAAAGGGGGGGATAATTCCTACAGAGAGTGCAAAACACCATGAAAAATTATTTGAAGAATTATACAAAAAAGCACTTGAAACAGCGAATATAAATGAGAAAGATATAGATGCTGTTGCTTTTTCTCAGGGGCCGGGCTTAGCACCGTGTCTCCTAGTAGGATTAAGGAAAGCAAAGGAACTTGCATTAAAATTAAATAAACCAATTGTTGGAGTTAATCACTGTGTTGCTCATCTTGAGATAGGAAAAATAACTGGAGCTAAAGATCCTGTTTTGCTTTATGCTTCTGGAGCAAATACGCAAATAATCGCTTATGCTTCTGGAAAATACAGGATATTTGGTGAAACTCTTGATATTGGAGTTGGGAATTTTATTGATAATTTTGCACGTTATGCCGGAATAGGTTTTCCCGGAGGCCCTTTAATTGAAAAACTTTCAAAAGAGGGGAAAAAATTTATTGAAATTCCATATACTATCAAGGGGATGGATATTGCTCTTTCAGGAATACTTACAAACTTAAAACAAAAACTTGAATCAAAAAAATATTCTGTTGAAGATTTATCTTACTCTCTTCAAGAAACTGTTTTTGCAATGCTCGTTGAAACTGCTGAAAGAGCTTTAGCACATACGGGGAAAAAAGAGCTTTTATTAGGTGGAGGGGTTGCATGCAATTCTCGTCTTCAGGAAATGTGCAAGATAATGTGTGAAGAAAGAGGTGCAAAATTTTTCTGTCCTGAAAAAGGATTGCTTGTGGATAATGGAGCAATGATTGCTTTTTTAGGGGGGATAATGTTTAAAAAAAGAGCG
>JAKLDD010000023.1 GCA_022703705.1 Nanobdellota archaeon | reverse complement strand
TTTTGCTTATTTTCTTAACAATTCCTTTAACTCAAGGAACTTTATTTTCTAAATATAAAGAAAATAATTATATTGAATATCAAAAATGGAAATCATTTAAAAGATATTTAAAAAATTCATTCTCAATAAAAACAGCTACTCATAAAACAGTTGTAATTTGGAATGAATATCTGGTTTATGCTACTGCATTGGGTGTTCCTAAAAGAGTTATTGAAGAGCTTAAGGCTAATAATTTAATTGATGAAAGACAAGTTAGCATGTATAATGGAGTTATTCTAGCTTCATCTGCTAGTTTTTCCAGTGCTTCAGGCGGAGCAGGGGGAGGTTTTGGGGGTGCTGGAGGAGGTGGAGCAGGTGGTGGCGGGGGTGGGGGAAGATAAAAAATCCTAAAATTTTTTATAATTCAAATTCCTCAATAAAACTAATTATTGTCTTATATTTTTCAAGAAAATTAAATCCTTTTTGAGTTAAAGATAATCTTTTTTCTCCTGCCGAGGATTTTGTTTCAATTATAAGTCCTTTTCTTATAAGTTCAGAATAATATTCATTAAATTTAGATGTTGACATATTTGATTTTCTTAAGAGAGGGGTATATCTTATAGAATTTCTGCTTTCCTGCATTGTTTTTAAAATATCTTTTATTATTTCAAGTCTTCCACGTTTTTTCATTTTAATTTGAACCTGTTTTTTTAAGAACTTTATATAAAATAACAAGGAATATCCCTAATGAAGAAAGATAGATTATTATTTGATACATATAAGTAAATTTTATCAATAGTTCAATTATATTTAATATCCAAAACACAAATAATAAAGTGTAAATTATCTGAATACTGCTTTTCTTTTTCTTTTCTTTGGATTGTTTGTGTGTTAGATATAAACCAAATATGGAAACAGCAAAAATAAATAGGCTTGTTATTATAAATACCAGGGTTTCTTGTGTTGTTATTATTATAAATGAGATTAATACTGAAATGATGTAAAAAACCTTTATTATTTTATTTGATCTATTATTCCATTTTTTCCACATTAGACTGTATACTAAGTAAAATACTGCCAAAGAACCAAAGAACATAAAAATGAATAAGGTTATAGAACCAATGTATTTTATATTAATATCTAAAATCCTTGATGCTCCAGAATAAACTAAAAGTAGTTTTATAAATGATCTAAAAAAATAAGCGATTGCAAAGAGTAAAAAGGACTGTCTAAAATATTTTATTCCCTTATATGAACTTAATTCATACATCTCTTTTGTTGAATAATAAATCATTAAACTGCACACAATTATTACAAATGAATAAATAAGCTCTACTCCAATTCCTTGGATTAATGAATGCATCGGTGGTCCTGCCATTTTTAATTTATGTTTAGTTTATACTATTGAATCATTATGTTTAAGATATTATTTAAATATTTTTAAGAGAAATGGATTTCTTGTCCACTTTGCTTTTAAATTAAAAAATATCTTATTTTTTTATAGAAGTGTAAGGAGGAATCATAAAATGAAAAAAATAACTGCTGGAGTTTTGGCATTTTCAATAATTGCAATTCTTGGAATAGGGATTATAGCAGCATTTCCTTTTGGAAATCTTAATTTTAATAAGAATATGACTGAAGAGGAACAAGAAGAAGCTAAGGCTTTCCACGATGCTTTAAAACAAGCAATTGAAGATAGTGATTTTGAAAATTGGAAAGATTTAATGGAATCTCAACTGACTGAAGAAAACTTCAATGCTCTTGTTGAAAAACATAATAAAATGTCTGAAGAAAGAGAAGCAAATAAAGAATTAAGAAATCAAATACAAGAAGCAATGCAATCTGGAGATTATGAGACTGCTAAACAACTAAGGGAACAAATGGGAAAGAATACAATAGGTTTTGAAAGGGGAAAACATTTTGGAATGAGAGGAGAACCCCCATTTGGATGTCAAAATTTAGAAACAGAATCTGATTCAGAATAGTCTTAAATAATTTATTATTTTTTTAATTTTTTTAAAAATAGAAAAGCCAAGATATAAAATAAAAAATAAAAATATTTATCTTAGCTTGAAAGTTGCAGTTACTGATGCAGTTATATCTTGGTCACTTGGTTGAATGCTTGTTGCAGCTTCTTGAGCAGCTATAGAATCTTCAGAAGTCATTCCACCTTCGCTTTTTGCAGAGTAAACATTCCAAGGATAATATCCAAAATCAGAAATTTGCACTGAAACAAGTCTTCCTGCTTCTTTGTTAAATCCAGAAGCTATTGCATCTGCTTTTATTGTTGCATCTTTTGAAGCTAATTTGAGAGCTTCTGCCTTGTATTTGTTTTGAGATTCCTGACTTAATTCAAAATTTATGTAACTTATACCAGCACCAGCATCTACCCCAGCATCTATTACATCTGAAAGTTTATCACTTTCCTCAGATGAGAGTTCTATTTTTAAATAACGTGTTGCCTTATACCCATCTGTTACTTGTTTCCTGTAACTATCCTCCCAATAAGTGTTTTCATAGATGTTATAGCTTTCAGTTTTTACATCATTTTCTTCAAAACCCACAGAAAGCATTTCTTCAATTAAATTATCATAAATTACATTGTTTGCATCTTTTGCTTCTACGCTTGTAGCTCCTTTTGTTTCAATTGTGAAATATACTGAAGTTACATCTGGCAAAGCTTTTATTGTAGCTACTCCTTCAACTGTTACTGTTTTCCCTGATGAAGGCACAATAGAATTGAATGTGTTTAAAGCAAGAAGGGCAATTATTAATATAACCCCTGCAATTATTGAAGTTATTATTATTGCGTTGTTTTTTCCCATTTGTTTTATTTTTACCTCCTTTCAATTCTGTAACTTTAAGAAATTAAAGTTTCCTCCAATTTACAATTGAGATTATAATTGTTACAAGCAATGCTCCTGCTAAAAACCAAGGCCAAATTGGAATTGCATTAAAAGAACTTACATAGTTTACAGAATCTGCTGCTGAAATTGAACCAGAAGCTTCTTCTATCCCCTTAGATAAAAATTCTTCTGAAGAACTAACTAAAGAAGGAACTAAATTTTGCCTAGAATATTCTGCTGCATATTTTATTTTTTCATAAGTCCAAACTGCAAAAGTCCCTGCTAATGTTAATATTAATGCAGGAGCAATAGATTTTAATTTTTGTGAAGAAGATTTTTTTGGAGAGATAACTATTGATTTGTTTGATAATTCATATAAGATAATCTTTTTTCCTTTTTTACTCCAAAAGAAGTTTTTCCTTTTTTGTATGAAACCTGATTCTAAAAGTTTTTTTATATTATAGTCCAAAGTATTCATTGGGATATTTAAAGAGTCAGATAAATCTTTTTGACTTGCTTCTTTTTTTTCAGATAAATGTGTTATTATTTTTTTGCATGTTTTGCTTCCAAGAACTTCTGAAACTGCTTTTGATTTTGAATCCTCCAAAGAAATTAACATAAAATGATTTTCATCCATAAATCTAATATGAAAATGATATTTATAAATAATTTGAAAGGTTCAAATTGGTTGGAAGTTATATCAAATTTTTATCTCTCTTCTCCAAGAATGTTCTCCTTCTTTAAAATCTTTAAAACTTTTAATCTTTAGTTCTTTTTTAAATAAGGGACAGTTTAAAACAAATGTTTCAAATTCTCCCCCTTCTCCAGCGGGGTGAATTTTGTATTTTTCTTTTAATTTTTTAGAATCCTCAATAAATTTCTTGTCTATTCTCCTTCCAAGCCAGGATTTATCCAGAGGGTATGCAAAAACACCCACTATGATTACTTTAAACTTATTTTTTATCAGTTCATTAAGATATTCTATTTCATCTTTTTGCCATAAGGGGTTTAAACATTTTATATTTAATTTATTACATAATTTTTGAATTCTTGAAGATTGATAAACTGAATGAAGTGCACCAGTTACAATCCCCTGTATTTGATATTTATTTATTGCCTGCTTTATTGCATTTTCTAAATCTTTAAGTTCTTCTTCTTTTTCACCTTTTGTTTTTTGAATAATTAAAGGTATTTTCATTAATTTTGCTTGTTTAGAAGTTTCTTTAATATTTGGAGTGTGAAACATATAAGATTCTTTGTTTTTAGAATAAATAGAAATTAAGCAAGCTATTTTATGTCTGTTTTTTTTAGTAATATATGCTGAGTAAACAGAATCTTTCCCGCCTGAAAATAAAATTCCGACTTTCATCTTATACAATATCCGATTCAATTTGTTTTCTTAAATAGGGATCATCATAAATACTTTTAGAGATATTATAAAACTTCTTTATTTTTCCCAAAATTTTAGAATGAATATTTACTCTCTTTGAAATAGGGATTCCAACTGTGTTTGTTTCAACAACAATTACACTTCTTGCATATGGACCTTTTACTCTTCTTTTTCCTTTAATAATATATTTTGATGAAAGAAGTTCATCAATGGAACCATCATGAATATTAGAAACAACTCCGTCCTTTATTTTTTGATTAAATGAAGTCTCTCCCCTTTCATAAATTCTTGAACCTCTTTTTTTTAATATACTTACAATTTCTCTTGCAATTGGGTCATTTGCACCTAATCTTCCTTGAGAATAAATATAAGTCTTTCTTTTACTGGCATCTTCATGCAAATCCAGCACTAAGAAAGGACGGTATTTTTTAGATAAACTTAATACATGGGAACTTAATATTCCTGCGACTTTAGATGATGGTTTTTTTTCTCTTGCTTTGTTTGGTCTTTCTAAATCTGGAAGATAATGATCTGAATCTCCAACACTCCCAGAATTTCCTCTCTTAGACATTTTTTTTCTATTTGGATATCTCCAATTTCTCCAGTATCCACTTGGATTACATAATGGAATAATAACCATTGGAATTTTTTTCCCAACTCTATTTAAAAAACTAAGCTTTTTTGCAAGTGCATTTACTCCTGCAGGTTCTTCACCATGAATACCAGAAATTATCCATATTGCATTTCCCTTGTTTTTTGTTCTAAAACTAACTATTGGAAGTAAGATATTTTTATTTTTCCCAGAATCTGCTTTTTGATAAGCAACTATCTCACCTATCCAGTTTTCACCTAACTTGGAGAAGGAATTATAAATTTCTTCGATTGGTTTTCTTTTGTCCCTTTTGTAAGTTTCTAGTTTTGGAAGTCTTATATGTAATTTCATTTTTATTACCTCTTAGGAATAAAAATATTTGTCTTTTTAGAAGTATTTAAAGGTATTTATAGCCTGTTTTTATTGATTTTCTTCCTCTTTTTCCCCAAATTTTTCAAATTCTTCATCCGAAATAGAAGAACTTTCATAATCTCCGTTTTTTAATTCATCTATTAAATCTTGAAATGGATGACCGTTGTTTTTCCAATAACTTTCCTTTTCCCAAATGTAAATTTCTCCAAAATGATTTTTTTGTTCAAGCCAAATTTTCTTTTGATTTTCAAGATGCAATAAAGGAGAAAAAGATTCTATCATTTCTTCATGATTTTTTTTTGTAAAATCTGAGAAAGAAATCTTTTTATGAACTTCATTAGAATTAAAAGAATTTGTCAATCTCTCAAGAATTTCTTTTATTTTGTCTTTTATACTAAAAGTTCTTTTTGGCAAAGAAATTGAGCTTTCCACAAGCGCATTTTTATTTATTATTTCTTTTTTTATTCTTCTGTTTTCTGTTGTTATTGCTTTATTGAGAGATTCCATAAGCTCCTTTAATGTAACTCTCTTAAACCTTGGAAGCGGGCTTCTCGGAATTAATTCAGGTATATCTTCGTCTAATTCAATTCTTTCAAATCCAGGTTTTTTAGGGCCCTCTTTTCTTCCAAAAAGTATATCGTCTATGCTTTTTACATATTTATTCAGAAGAATTTCTGATTTTATCCTTAACAAAAGAGAAGCTGCATAAAGGACTTTGCTTGAAATAAAAAAATCTGCTTCTTCAAGTTCTTGTATTCTTTGAAAATATTTGTCTGTTAAAACAATTATGTTTATATCCCAGGGGTTTAGTTGTTCTGTGTTTATTAAATCGTAAATTATTTCCTGCCAATCGATCTGCTTGCTGAAAAGCAAATCATGAACCTGTTCTTGTGTAACAGATGGCACAATTTCAGAAGAAATATTTATCTCTCCTCGTTTTTCCATACAAAATCAACAAAAAGAGATTATATAAATTTTTATAAACGTTTGATTTCTTTATAAGTAGTTAACTAACTGTATGTAGTTAGTAA
>JAKLDD010000022.1 GCA_022703705.1 Nanobdellota archaeon | reverse complement strand
ATTTAAACTTGAAGGATGTTTAAAGCATGAAGAAATAACTGAAATGAATGATGCTATCTCAAATTTTGAACAGAATTATCAATTAAACGAGAAAAATACTCCTATTTGTATTGTAGAAAAAAACTCTAGTGAAATCGCCCCTTATTTTGTAATTTATCCTGAAAAGGGAACAATAGATATGCAAAAAGTTCTTCCTTTAAAAGACAATTATTCATATTTAAAAAATACTTTGATAAAGAACAATGAAGAAATGCTTATTATTTTAGATGGAACATATTTCAAAATCCTTAAAAGCAAACCAAGAAATTAAAAAAATCCAAAACTTTTATAACTACTCGCGAATTTTAGATTTTCTATGTCATGGAGTTTATATGAAAATGAGAAATTTCTTGAACCATTAAAATTTTCAAATGGAAAAACCCAAGAAGATGTTGTAAAAGAAGTAATTCAATCAATTAAAGAAGGAGATAAAATAATATTTATACACGGAAAATGTGGCACAGGAAAAAGTGCAATTGCCCTGAATATTGCAAGGGAGCTTGGAAAAAGTTCAATAGTAGTTCCAAGTAAAACACTTCAACAACAATATAAAAGAGATTATGAAACTACTAAGTATATTCTTGATAATAAAAAAAGAAAATTAAAAATATCTGTTATAACGGGGAGAAACAATCACAAATGTAAGTTTATTGAGGACAATAAAAATGCGATTCCCACCCAAAAAAAAGAGGTTAATTCAAAATTATATGACATATTTGAAGGGAAAAAGGAAAAATTAGACGAACTTATTTCAAAAGATTTATCTGCAGATAATAAAAACATTCCATGCAAAATTGAAATAAAAGAAAAAAACATTCAAAGATTAAAAGAGTATTTAAAACAAAATAAAAAAATAAATTCTAATAATTTTGAGAAAATATCCGATATAAAAAGAATGTCCATAGCACCTGTATGTCCATATTGGAGCCCAGTTATTTCAGAAGAGTATGAAGTTAAAAATCTAAGTGAGAAAGATAAAATAAAATATAGGGGGCTTTTGGGGAAAAGCTTTATTTTTTACAGAAGAAAAGAAGGGTGCAAATTTTATGAACAGTTTAATTCATATGTAGATTCTGATATAATTGTATTCAATTCTTTAAAATATAAGCTTGAAAGTGCCCTCAATAGGAAACCATGTACAGAAGTTGAAATAATTGATGAGTGTGATGAGTTCTTGGATAGCTTTTCAAATCAAAGAACAATAAATATTGATAGATTGCAAAATTCTCTTTCCCACGCCACAGTATATCAAGAAGAAAGTTTTCAAATTATAAAAGAAATAAATGAAATTTTAAATCATTTAAAAATAAATAAAAATGTTAATGAATTAATAAGACAAAAGGGAATTATAGAATTAAAAAAAACAGGATTATATGATTTGTTTAGAATTTTCATTAAAAATTCGGAATTTATGGATGAAATAGATGAAGAAAGTTATGTCCATGATGTTGGAAGCACTATAAGAATGTTTGATGAATTTTTAGATGAATCTTATATTTTATTTGATAAAAAAGAAGATAATTTAATTGCAAGCATAGTAACTATTAATTTAGCAAAAAGATTTCAAGAGATGATTAATAAAAATAAAATAATAATACTTATGTCTGGAACATTACATTCAAATAAAGTTCTTTCTGAAATTTTTGGTATAGAAAAATTTAAGATAATAGATGCTGAAACTAAAAATCCGGGTAAAATAAACATTATAAAAACTGGAGAAGAATTTGATTGCAAATATTCTAATTTTTCATCTGGAAAAGCCGAAAGAAAAAAATATCTAAAGGTCTTGGATAAATGTATTGAAATTGCAAAGAAACCAATTTTAATTCATGTCAATAGTTTTGGAGATTTACCGGATAGATTTGAAAGAGAGAAATTTGATTTAAAGCATATAATAACCAGAGAAGACTTGATTGAGATTCAGAATAAAGATAAAGAAAATGAAATTATAAAAAAATTCAAGGAAAAAAGAATAAACACTCTTTTTTCTACAAAATGTTCAAGAGGGGTGGATTTTCCCGGGGAGGAATGCAAAACAATAATTTTCACAAAATTCCCAAATCCCAATGTTCAAGACGCATTTTGGAAAATTCTTAATAGAACAAACCCAAAAAAATATTGGGAATTTTATAAAGATAAGGCCCACAGAGAAATTTTACAAAAAATATATAGGGGTGTCAGGTTTAAAGATGACGAGGTAAATCTTATGAGTCCAGACTCAAGAGTACTGGACTTTTTTAATGAGAAGTAACTTTGTTTTTTCTAATTGCTCTGAAAATAAGATAAAAAAACACTAAAAGATAAAGTATACTTATCCAGACTAATACTATATATAAGGCAGGATGACTGCTAACAAAAGTTTGTCCAAAATATGTATGTGCAAAAATCATTGGTGCAAGACCCAAACCAGTTCCAATAAGAAATGTTTTAACACTAATTTTTGTTAACCCTGCAAGATAACTAAATAAATCAGATGTCGTTAAGGGGTTTATTCTAAGAAGAAAAAGGGAAAATATCCCATATTTTTGGGAGAATTTATCAAATTTTTCTCTCATTTTTTTATCTACTTTTTTTTCAACAAATTTCCTTCCAAATCTTCTTGCCAATAAAAATGCGATTAATGCCCCAATTAAATTACCTATTAAAGTAAGTATTCCCCCAAAAAATGCTCCAAACAAAGCTCCTCCTGCAAGATATAATGCAAGAGCAGGTATTGGTGCAAATATAACTTCGAGGATAACCACAAATAAAAAAACAAAGTAAGAAAAGGCCCCAAATGAATTAATAAATTCCACAATAGAATTAGAATCGCTGTTTGAAATTGAATAAATTACTCCTTTTGAAAAATATGAATAAGCAAAAGATCCTATCAATAACAAAACTATTAAAATAATAATCCAATTTTCCTTGAAAAAACGTTTAATCCCCACTCCCTTTGCCATTAATTAAAGATATTTTTATAATATATAAAGATAATGAAAAATTATTTCTTTTTATTTTTGGTCAATAAAAAATAAACAAGTCCAAAAATTAAAAGAGTCAAATACAAAATTGCTACACCAATAAATATCTTAACTAAAATAGGATTGCTTCCAATGGCTTTTCCAAAATAAGTTTGAACAAAAATTGCCGGAGCCAATCCTAAAAGAGTCCAGATTAAAAATCTTGAAGATTTTATGTTTGTTAATCCTGCAAGATAACTCCAAATATCTGAAGAAGTTAAAGGATTAACTCTAAGAAGGAAAATTGAAAGTGAACCGTATTTATTAGAAAAATTATCAAATTTATCTATGTGCTTCTTTGAAACTTTTTTCTCAACAAAAGCCCGCCCATATTTTCTTGCAAGAGTAAATGCAATTAAAGAGCCTATTGTTACCCCGATCATAGTGAGCACCCAAGAAATATAGGGTCCAAATACAATCCCTCCAGTTACATAGAAGATAAATGGGTGAATTGGAGCAAAGATAATCCCCATAATTATAAGAAGAATATATGCAAAATAAGAAAGCCAACCAAGTGAAGAAAGAGTAACAATTAATTCTTGTTGATTGATATTTACTATTGAATAAAAAAATCCTTTTGTAAAATATGAATATAAAAAAATCCCAAACACAAATAAAATAATCGCCCCTAATCCTACTTTTTTAAAATTTCTCTTTTTATTCATAACATATCTAGGAAAAGATGATTTAAAAATAGAACGCCCCCGCCCGGAGTCGAACCGGGTTGCCCAAAGGGCCCTGCTTGCTTGTTTATATTTTATATGCAAACTCAAGGCAGGTGCAAAACCGTTATGCGCCGGAGGCTTAATAACCAAGATTAACAGAAAGGTTCAATTTAAAAGTATTTTGTTTAGTAACTTACCAAAATTTCCACCAGGGTTTTTTTATCTCAACCGGTTTATTATTTTCATCAAGCACCTCATATTTTATTATTGGTCTTTCTTTGATAACCGGAACTTCTTCTGCAAGCTCTTTATGAGTTATATTTAAAGCAGAATCCACTAAAGTTCTGGAGTAACCTTGATTAACTAATGCCCACTTGAGAGATTCCTCAGGATATCCTTTTTTTAAATTCTTTTTAAGATATTCTATTAATTTTCCCTTGTATTCTTCTCTTCTCATAGAAAAAACAGAAAATTGAAGTTTAAAAGATTGTCTATTTAAACAAAATAGGCTTTTCACGTTTGTAATAGTTAATTGCTTTTTGCAAACGCATTTTTGACTGCGCATAAATTGTCAGAATTTTATCTCCTTTCTTTACTTTATCTCCAAGATGATAATAGATATAGACGCCAGAAGATGAATCTATCGGGCATCCTGCAACTCTTGCAAGCATATTTATCTTTATATTATCCATAAAACAAATTTTCTTTTCGGAATTTGCAAGAATATCTTTTTTAAATTTGCCTAATTGCAGATTTTTTAAACTCCCTTTTTGAGCAGAGATAATTTCTAAAAACTTTTTGAATGCTTTACCGGATTTAAGAATTTCATCTGCCATTAAAAAACCTCTTCCTTTTTTTGCCTTCCCAGTCATTTCTAAAAGGTGTCCCGCTAAAAATAAAGACTTTTTTCTTAAATCTCTTGGATTATCTTCAGAAGATTTTAGTACTTTTATTACATCTATTAATTCTAAAATTGGCCCAATCCCATTTCCAATAGGTTCATTTCCTTTAGTTAAAACCACTTTTAAATTAATTTTGAAGTGTTTTCCTAATTTTTCAAAGCTCTTTTTAAGTTTGAGGGCAGTTGATTTATCTACTTTAGCTGTTTTTCCATAAGGAATATCTATTAAAACATATTTGCTACCAACGGCAATCTTTTTTGACATTATTGATGCTAATAATTGTGCATATGGATCAATTTTTAAAATTCTTTCAACCCGAATTATCTTTGAATCCGCAGGAACTAATTCTAGAGAACCCCCCCAAACAAGAAAAGCTCCGGTTTTTTTAATTATTTCCTTTAATTCTTTAACTGAAAATTCTATTCTAGCAATTGATTCTATTACATCAGCTGTTCCTGCAGCGCTTGTTATTGCTTTTGATGAAGTTTTTGGCACAGTCAATCCAGCAGACGCGCAGATAGAGACTACTATTGGAGTTGTTCTATTGCCTGGAATACCACCTATGCAGTGTTTATCAACAATAAATTTTCCAGGAAGTGAAAGGACTTCTCCGGATTCAACAAAAGATTCAATTAAACTAACGGTTTCTTTAAAGTTCATCTTATTTTCATACATTCCAGAAACAAATAGTGCAACTTCTGCATCAGAAAGTGAATTATTTACAATATCTTTTATTATTTCTTTAATTTCTATTTTTGAAAGAGACTTCTTATCTACTTTTTTTCTTATATAGGAAAGACTAATGGGAGATTCTGCTATACTAACTTCCACTTTCTGTTTGTCTTGTAAATCAAAAACTTCTTTAATTTCAGAAGAAACTCCAATTTCTCCCTCTTTTACAATCTTTTCAACAATATCCACAATTGAAGAAAATTTACTGTCTTTCTTTGAAATTTTTTCTATTGAAATTCGGTCATTTTTATGAATCCCCATTTTTTCTGCTGTTTTTAAATTTAGCATAGCAACAGGAATTCCTGCAGACCATTTTAATAAGCGAACTTTTAATTCCATCTTTTTTAATAATTAGAGAAAATGATTTTTATACTTATTTGTTTAGATTATTCTGGTTTTTGAATAAACACTTCCGGAGTTTTTTTATCTCTGTATACTTCTAAAATAATTACAAGATAACTTAGGATTAATGGTCCCAAAATAATTCCAAATAATCCAAATACCATCATCCCCCCGATTATACCAATTAAAATTACTGAAGTATTAACTTTTGCAAATTTGGAGATAAAAACTGGTTTTATTAAAGTTTCAATTAAAATTGAGATTAATCCAAAAGCAGCCACCCCTAATGCAGCAAGAGTATTTCCGGCTAAAAGAAAGTAGATTGAAACTGGAATCCAAACAATCACATTTCCAAAAATAGGGATTATTCCTGCAATTGCCGAAAATAACATAAGTAAAACTGCATTTGGTGCCTTGAAAATAAAAAAACCTATTGAAGCAACTAATCCCTGAATTATCCCTACAATTACCTGCCCATATAAAATTGAAAGGGTTATTTCTTTTGTAGACTTAACTAATTTATCTTCCACATCCTTGGAAAATGGAATTAAACTTTTTATATATAAAACTAATTTATCCCCATCTCTTAAAACAAAAAAGAAAGTAAAGAATACTACAACCATCTCTAAAATAATGTTCGGTATATTCACTAAAATATTTGAAAGAGAATCAAAAAGAGAATTTGTAGTATTTGTTATAAACGTCCTAATAGCATCTGCAACTTCATTGGAAAAAGTATCTGAATTAAAAAAATTGGGAAAGAAATTTGTAAGAGGAGTAACAAAGTCCATTTGCTGAACAGACAAATAAAATTTTACTGCTTGATTTATTATTATTGGTGCTAAATACCAAACAGGCACAATAATTAGGATAATTAATAAAATACAAATTAAAAATGCAGATAAATTCTTTCGTCTTAAAATCTTATTTACAAATCCATATACTGGGCTAAAAATAAATGCTAAAAGAATTCCAAGGATAATAGCCATCAATATAGGCTTTATAATAAAAAAGGCCAGTGTGATAAGTGCCAGCACTGTAATTAAAGGCACTGCTTTCTTTAAAAATTCATCAGACATTTTTTAATTTTTTCTCCTATATAAACATAAATTAAGAATTTATAAATTTATGTCAAAAAAGTTTATAAAGTTATTAATTAAATCATAATTATGAATTTCATAAAAAAGATATTTGATAAAAATTTTGATGAAGAAATTCATCTTCAATTTCAAAAATTTTCAAAAGGAGAATTTAAAAATAGAGCCTTAATTGAAGCAAAAAACTCAAATGGAAATTGCACAATAAAAACTTCTGCTGAATTTGCAAATGGTTTTGTTAAGGAATTAGCTGAAAAATTAGGAAATAATAAGGCAAAGGTAACGGGTTCCATAATCGGAACAAATGATTTAAAGGGAATTTTGGAATTTAAAAAAATCTCTCAATTTCAAGGAGTTAAAAATTATTCTATTGAAAAAGAAATGTCGGGTAATGAAATAATAAATCTAATTAATAGATTTCCAAAGAATTTTTTTGCATTAAGTCTTTCTGCAG
>JAKLDD010000021.1 GCA_022703705.1 Nanobdellota archaeon | reverse complement strand
CTAAGTATAATAAAAATAAAAATTTTCTAAATAAAAAATTTATTATACCTATAGAAAAGATTTCTCGAGAAAAAATACCCTATTATTACAATGCAGCTGATTTTTTCTTCTGTTTATCCAGATATGAAGGGGGGGCCCCTACACTTGTTGTATCAGAAGCGATGGCTTCTGAATGCTTATTAGTCTGCTCAAAAGATGCTCAACAAGAAATAATTGAAAATGAAAAAAATGGTATAATTTTGAATAAATTTGATAAAGAAAGTTCCAAAAAGATAATTGAAATACTAAAAGATAAAAATAAAAAACAAAAAATTATTGAAAATTCAATAAAAACAATAAAAAATTTATCTCTTGAAAAATGGGGAAAAGAGTATTTAGATATTTTAATGATATGAATAATCATTTTAAAAAAGAAGATTGCAATTAAAAACATAAAACCTTAAAAACTAAATTAAATAGAAGAGAGATATGGCGATTGAAAAAAAAGTCAAAGAAAATTTTATTTATAAACCTCGAGAAAAACAAGAATCTAAAAAATATGGGCTCTTAAGGCCTGCTTGTAATATAGAAACTGTTCTTGATGGAAGAGGGGGTATTTTTACGTGGATTCCAAAAGAACCTATTATGGAATTTAATATGCTTTATTTTACTCCTGGTGCAAGTAGGGGGGATCATTATCATCCAGAGTTTACAGAATATTTTTTAGTAGTTGAAGGTTCTGGAGTAATGGTATTCAAAGAACCAAATGGAAAAAAAGAAGCGTTTCATATGTCTAAGGGAGATTGTAGTTATGCTAAACCCGGAATTTCACATGCGTTCCATGCAATTAATAACGTAGTTAGTGTTGCCATGCTTTCAAAACCTTGGGATTATTGTAAAAGCCCAATAATCAGAAAAGAAGTGACAGGTAAATTGTATAAAGATAAAAAAACAAAATGATTGCTCTTTTTGGTTCAAAAGGATTTGTTGGTTCTGAAGTTTTAAAATCTTTAAAGGAAAAAGGATATGAAGTTTATGAGGTAACTAGGGATAATTTTGAAGAAATTTTAAGATTAGATAAAGAATTTGATTATGTAATAAATGCTGCTTGCCCTGGTGCAAGATTCAAAGCAAATACTAATCCATCATGGGATTTTGAAGAGACAGTAAAAAAAACAGCCAAAATATTCTATGAAACAAAATTTAAAAAATTTATACAAATTAGCTCTGTTTCTGCACGTTGCCAGCCGGATACAGTTTATGGAAGAAATCGACTTGCTGCAGAATCTGTTGTTAATGATGGAAATTCTTTAATTGTAAGAATTGGACCAATGTATGGCCCAACATTAAAAAAAGGTGTCCTTATTGATATGTTAAATAATTCAAAAGTTTATGCTTCAAGTGAAAGCAAATATTCATTCACGCCTATAAAATTTAATGCTGATTGGATTGCAGACAATTTAGATAAAAAAGGTGTTTGGGAAGTTGGATCAAAAAATTCAATTAAATTGGGGACTTTAGTAAAAAAACTTGGATTGAATATAGAATTTGAAGGGGAAATAGACAATCAAGAGATTAAAACAATCCAGAAAAATTATCCCGATGTAAATTTAGTTATAGATTTCATTAAAAACCATGAAAAATATAAAAAATAAAATGGAAAAAAATAGAATTAAATCTTGTAGGGTTTGCGGAAATAAAAAATTGGTTCCCTGTATTGATATTGGAGAACAATATCTTTCCTCTATTTTTCCAGAAAACATAAATTACAAAAAAGAATTAGAAAAATCTCCCTTAGAAATTGTACAATGTTTAAAAACAAATGAACATCAATGCGGAAGCCTTCAATTAGCCCACAATTATGACCTTTCAAAAATGTATGAACACTATCCATATACTAGCAGTTCGAATTCATCAATGAAAAAAATATTAGAAAATGTAGCTAATTCTGGAAAGGCTTTAAATATTTTAAATCCGGGAGATACTATTTTAGATATTGGATGTAATGATGGGACCCTTTTCTCTTTTTTTGCAAATGAAAATGTTAATTTAATAGGAATAGATCCTGCTCAAAACATTGAAAGTGTAGTAAAATCAGATAAAATAAAAATATTAAAAGATTATTTTAGTGAAGAAAATTTTAATAAAATTTCAAAAAATAAGGCAAAACTTGCATTTGGCATTGCAATGTTTTATCATTTACACGATCCAGTTGGTTTTTGTAAAGATGTTGAATCTGTATTAGATGACAACGGAGTTGCAATTATTCAAATGGCTTATTTACCTGCAATGATAGAGACAAATATGTATGATAATATTGTTCATGAACATGCAGGATATTATGGAGTACAAAATATGAAATGGATTTTTGAAAAAGCAAATCTTGAATTATTTGATGTTGAATTAAATGATGTTTATGGAGGAAGTTTTAGAACTTTTGCAAAGAAAAAAGGAAATCCCAATTTCCGCTCTACCGAAAGATTACAAAACACTCTTGAAAAAGAATTGAAGGATGGGATATTTAAAACATCAACTTATACTGGATTTATGGATAGAATTAATAAAACAAAAGAAGATTTGAATCATCTTATCAAAAATTTAAAAGAGAATGGAAAAAGCATCTGGATTTATGGAGCCTCCACAAAAGGAAATACAATTATGCAATTTTGTGACATAAATTCAGACTTAATTGAAGCGGCTGCAGATTCAAATCCATTCAAATTTGGAAAATACATGATTGGAACAGACATTCCAATATTTGATGAAAATAAAATGCGACAAGAAAAACCAGATTATCTTTTGGCATTGCCATATAGTTTTGTTGATGCTTTTAAAAAACGTGAAGAATATTTGATTAAACAAGGAACAAAATTCATTGTTCCATTACCTGAAATAAAGGTTATTTAAAATGGAGAAAAAAGTTGCAATAATAATCTTAACTTGCAATCAAGAAGAACTATTAAAAAAATGTTTATCTTCTTTAAAAGAAAAAACAGAATATAAAAATTACAAAACATATGTCATAGATGATAGTGGAAAAGATTATCTTAGCAAAAGAATAAAAAATAATTTTAAATGGGTTAAATTTTATTCCAATAAAATAAATTTAGGGTATTCTAAATCAATTAATCTTGGGATGAAGATTGCATTAAAAGAATATTCTCCAGATTATCTTTTATTGCTAAATGACGATATGGAGTTTATTGAAAAAGATTGGCTTAAAAAAATGATTAAAGTTGGAGAATATAATAAAAAAATAGGAGTTTTAGGATGTAAATTAATTTATCCTGATAGAAGCTTACAATGGTTTTTTAAAAATGGAAAAATGCATTTTTTCAAAACTCAGAACGATATTCAAGAAACAAAAGAAACTTTCAAAATAAAAGAAGTTGAAGATATATTTGGGGCTTGCACTTTAATTAAAAAAGAGGTTGTTGAAGAAATAGGTTTTTTTGATGAAAACTTTTCTCCATTATATGGAGAAGATACAGATTTTTGCTATAGGGCAGGTAAAAAAGGTTTTAAAATAATTTATGTAGGGGATACAAAAATAATTCATTATGGAAGTGCTTCGAAGAAGATTCTAGAATTCAATGGTGGCAAATGGTTTTTACAAAAAAAGCATGCAATAAGACTTGAATGGCTTAATTTTAAACTATCTAAAATTGTAAAATATACCTTTATCCATTTTGGTTCAGCAATTTTAAGTAAAAATTCCTTTGAAAGGTTAAAATTACTCTTCAAAGCATATAAAGAAAACTTAAAAAACATCAAAGAAATAAAGCAAAAAAGAAAAGAAAGATTCTCTTGGGAAAGGCAATCTCGTTTAAAATAAAGTAAGGATATAAAAAACCCCATAAATCTTTTTAAACTATCCTTACAAATCTCTTTCATTAAAAGATGTTCAATCAAAAAAGCAGGGTTATAGAACAAGATATGAAGGAGATAGCAAAAGAGCTTGAAGATTATTATGACAAAATAAATGGAAGCACTTTTCTTATAACAGGTGGTGCAGGATTTTTAGGGAGATACTTGGTTTCTACTTTGGATTATTTGAATGATTTCATTTTAGAAAAACCATGCAAAATACTTTTAGTAGATAATTTTATTACAGGAATAAAAGACTGGATAATTCCTAATAAAAATCTTATCCTAATAAATCATGATATTACAAAGCCCTTAAAAATAGAAGAAAAAATTGATTATATTATTCATGCAGCAAGTCTAGCTTCTCCAAAATTTTATTATAAATACAGATTAGAAACAATAAATGTTGGAATTGCCGGAACAACAAATATGCTTGAATTAGCAAGAGAAAAAAATGTTAAGAGCTTTCTTTTTACTAGTTCTAGTGAAGTATATGGAAACCCCCTTTCAGAATTTATACCTACAGATGAAGAATATTTGGGAAATGTTTCTTGCATAGGTCCCCGAGCATGCTATGATGAACCTAAAAGAATAGGTGAGACACTTTGTGTGAACTATTCTGATGTCTATAATCTTCCTGTAAAAATTGTAAGACCTTTTAATGTATTTGGACCAGGAATGAGACTAGATGATGGAAGAGTATTAGCTAATTTTGTTCTTGCTGCAATCAAAGGAGAAAAAATACCTGTTTATGGAGATGGGAGAAATACAAGAACTTTTTGTTATATCTCCAATTTCATAATTGGGTTGTACCAAATTCTTTTTTCAAATTATAATAGAGAACCTTTTAATTTGGGGGTGGATTATCCAGAGATTGAGATGAAAACTCTTGCAGATATTGTTTCATATTTAGTTGAAAATAAAGAGGTAAAGGTAAATCTTATTACTGGCCCATCGGATGTTTATACAAAATCAAACCCAGATAGAAGATGCCCAAATTTAACAAAAGTTAGGACATATATTGGATATAACCCAAAGATAGGTTTAATTCCTGGAATTAATAGATATATCCAATGGATTAAAGAAGAATTAGTAAATTCAACTTCCGAAACATTAAAAGAAAATTGTAGGCTTTGTGGAAAATCTAATCTTAAATCTTTTTTATCATTAGGTAAAACTCCTTTAGCAAATAATTTATTAAAAAAAGAAGATTTTCTATTAAAAGAAGAAACATATCCCTTAGAAGTATTATATTGTTCAGATTGTCATAATTGTCAATTATCTTATGTTGTAAATAGAGATAAATTATTCAAAAGTTATCCCTATGTTACTTCTACAACAAAAACTTTTAGAGAACATTTTGAAAAAATGGCAGAAGAAATTATTAAAGAATATAATTTAAATTCAAATTCTTTAGTTGTGGATGTTGGAAGTAATGATGGTCTTCTTTTAAAAAAATTTAATGAATATGGAGTAAATACAATTGGAGTTGAACCTGCAAAAAATATTGCGGAAATAGCAATAAAAGACGGAGTAAAGACCGTAATAAATTATTTTAATGATGAGGCAGTAAAGGAAATAATATCTTCTGAGGGGTATGCTGATATAATTACTGCAAACAATGTCTTTGCTCATACTGAAGATTTAAAGAAGATGATTTCAAATGTAAAAGAATTGCTTAAAACAAACGGAATTTTTATTATAGAAGTTCAATACATCTTAGATACAATAAAAAATTTAACTTTTGACAATATTTATCACGAACATATACATTATTTTAATTTATTAGCTCTTAAAGAATTTTTTGAAAAACAAGAAATGGAAATATTTAATGTACAGCATATAGAATCACATGGAGGATCTATAAGAGTATTTATTAAGAAAAAGGAAGGACAATTTTCGATTAAAGATTCTGTAAATAATTTTTTAATGGAAGAAAAAATATTTGGATTGGATAAATTCGAAACATATGAAAACTTTGCAAAAAAAGTTTATCAAATAAAAAATGATCTAAATGAATATATTAAAAAAATTAAATTAGAAAATAAAAAAATTGCGGGGTATGGTGCTCCGGCAAAAGCCACAACTCTATTGAATTTTTGTGGAATAAAAAATGGAGAAATAGATTACATTGTAGATGATAATCCATTAAAACAAGAATTAATTATTCCAGGGGTTAGGATCCCAATAAAAAGCAAAAAATATTTGGAGGAATCTCTTCCAGATTATATTTTAATCTTAGCTTGGAATTTTGCAGAAGAAATAATAAGAAATAATTGGGATTACAAAAATAAAGGAGTAAAATTCATAATCCCCTTACCTAAACCAAAAATTGTTTAAATTAATTTTTTAAAATTAAACTCTTAATTAATTTAAAATCTTCTTCAGTTAAACCTTTTAATAAAATTAATATTCCAAAATAAATTCCAGCCCCAACAATTACCTCAATTATTCCAAAAAAGATATTTATATCTATGGCATAATTAAAAAATAATAAAAATACAGACATTATTATTGTTGCAAAAATTGGAGTTCTTAAACCAATTCCTCTAATTTTAAAATTAAACTCCTTTCTTGCATTAAAAACAAGCAAGCCCAATAAAATAATTCTGCTAAGAGAAGTAGCCAATCCAACTCCTGCAATCATAAATAAAGGGTTATTTTTAAAAAGTAAAATTACAAAAATATTAAAAAGTATATTTAAGAGCAAAGAGATTAATATTGAATTGCTTACTATTTTTGGCTTTTCTTTTGATTGAAAAATTATGGAGTATAATCCGATTAAAGGGGTAGTGATGATTAAAAATGCTAGAAAATAAATAGATGTTGCTCCAAGAATGTATTCATTGCCATAAATCGCTTTAATTAAATATTTTGCTAGGAATATGGCTCCAGCTGTTGCAGGAATTGAAAGAATTAAAATATATCTTAAAGTTCTATGAAACCCCCTAATAAATCTTTTCCCACTTATTTGAGTAAAAATTGGGAGAAATAATCCAGACAAAGAAAACAAAGAAGCAACAGTAATTACTAAACTCAAAGCTATTCTATAATAACCTAAATAATCTGATGAAACAAATCTACCTAGCATTAATATATCTATAGAACCAAAAAAGGCGAGAGAAATATTTGCTAAAATCATAAATTTCCAATAAGAATTTATTTTAGATTTATTTATCTTACTTTTCTCCCCGAGAACAAGTTCCTTATCCCTTTTTATTAAAATATAAAGCATTAAAATTAGAGTAAAAAAACTTGAAATAAAGAATGCGATAAATATTCCAGATATCTTAAAAGAATCTAGAAGGATTAAGATTGCAAATAAAGATAAAAGAATATTTAAGATTTGTAAAGAGATAGTGAAAAGAAGAGGCGTTTTAAAATCCTTTTTTGCTGTAAAAATTGTAGCAAAAAATGTCCTCATAGATTCTGATAAAATAAACAAGCAAGAAAAAATTAGTGGATAAAAAAGAAGAGGATTTTTATAAACTGAATAAGCTAAAAACCTAGAGATAATTAAAAGAATAATTACTGAAAATAAGCTTATAGAAAGTTTAAGTTTTAATAAATACCTTAAATACCCCCTGGATTCATCCTTATTATTTTTAACTAATGATTTTGAAAAATATCTCAAAAAAGTATCATCCAACCCCAAATTTGTAAAAACCATAAAAATAGTTATAATGGATAGTGCAAGGGCATAAACCCCAAATAATTCGGGCAACAAGGTTCTTGCAATAATTATCGTGAAAATTAAACCCCCAAATTTTGAAATAAATAAGGAAATACCTCCATAAATAGACCCCTTTATGGCTAAATTTGATAAATTTTGGTTAGATACCTTTTGTTCCATTAATAAAACAAGAAGTCTTTATTTTTAAATCTAGTTGGATATTCTAAGTTTACAATGTATATATTCATTTTAAATGAAATTTATATATCTAGTTTAATAAAATAAAACATTAAAAATTCAATAAATTTGATGAAAATAAAAATGAAAAAACCAGAAATAAAGATAAATTTTCTGTACTATGGGACTCCCTTTGATCTTAATAAAAATTTCTTTTATAAGCTTCTTAATAAAAAATATAAAGTAATTATTAGTGATAAACCAGATTATGTCTTTTTTTCTGTTTATAGGGAAAATAATAAATTCTTAAATGGGGATGGAACTTCAAGAATAAATAAAGGTTCAAAAAATAAAAAAGTAAATTTTATTAAAAAAATAATCTTAAAACTTATGAAATTTAATAAAATAAAAAGTTTTATTTGGTTTCTAAGAGAAAAAAAAATTATCCGGCCCTATGCAAGAATTTTAGATGTCAAAGGAAATTTTGTAAAGATATTTTATACATCAGAAATTATAAAACCAGATATGTCTAAATGCGATTGGGCCTTCGGACCTTTCTATGAATCAGATTTAAATAATCATCCGAAATATATGAGAATTCCTCCATATATTATTTCTGGGAGCAATTTTGACTTAATAAAAAGAAAGTTAGATTTAAATAAGATAAAAAAAGAAAAGATAAAATTCTGTAATTTTTTATATAACAATCCCGTACCAATTAGGAATAAATTTTTTAAAAGATTAAGCAAATATAAACACATTGATTCTCCTGGAAGATCTATGAATAATATGCCCCCCATAGGAAATTATAAAGATTCGGATGAATCTCGGGGTTCAAAAGATTGGATGAATGAAAAACTAAGTTTTATATCTAAATATAAATTTACAATTGCGTTCGAAAATAGTTTTGTTTCTGGATGGATAACTGAGAAATTAATTGATCCGATGTTGATTAATAGCATACCAATATATTTTGGTCCAAAAGATATAGGTAAGGAATTTAATACAAAAAGTTTCATTAATTTTAATGATTTTAAGAATGTGAATGATTTCATTTCATATATTATAAGAGTAGATAAAGACGATTTTCTTTATGAAAAGATATTAAAAGAACCTTGGTTAAAAGAAAATAAAAAAAGTATTTGGATGGATGAGATTAGAATCTTAAAAAGAATGAAAGAAATATTTGAAAAATAAAATGAAAAAAAATTCTAAGATATATATTGCAGGCCATACTGGACTTGTTGGCAGTTCTTTAGAAAGAATCTTGAAAAAAAAAGGATATAAGAATATCTTAGTTAAAACTCATAATGAATTGGACTTAAGAGATCAAAAAGCCACCAGAGAATTTTTTGAAAAAGAAAAGCCTGAATATGTATTTATGGCTGCTGGGAAAGTAGGGGGGATACATGCTAATATGACTTATTCTGCAGAATTTATATATGATAATTTACAAATCCAGACTAATTTAATTCACTGTTCTTGGGAAAATAAAGTTGAGAAATTAATGTACTTTGGTAGTTGCTGCGCTTATCCTACTGAATCTCCTCAGCCAATAAAAGAAGAATATTTACTTACAGGCAAATTAGAAATAACAAATGAACCTTTTGCTGTAGCAAAATTAGCCGGGATAAAAATGTGTCAAGCGTATAATAAACAGTATGGATCTAACTTCATATCCATAATTCCTTCTAACCTATATGGCCCAAATGATAATTTTAATGCAGAAAATGCACATGTTATTGGAATGACAATAACGCAAATAGAAAGAGCCAAAGAAAAGAATTTGAAATCAATTGTATTTGGTGGGACGGGAACCCCAATAAGAGATTGGTTATATGTAGACGATCTTGCAGAAGCTTGTTTTTTTCTAATGAAAAATTATAATTCTCCAGAAATAATAAATGTTGGAACAGGAAAGGGAGTATCTAAAAAAGAAATTATTTTTAAAATAAAAGAAATTGCAAAATTTAAGGGAGAAATATTATTTGATGAAAATAAACCAGATGGTATGCTAAAAAGAGTTTTGGATATCAACAAAATAAATTCTTTTGGATGGAAAGCAAAAACGAACTTAGATAAAGGTTTAAAAAAAACATATAACTGGTTTTTAAAAAATAAGAAATAATTTTGTTAAATAATCATTCATTAAATATAATTCACACCCTATTTTCTAAGTACAATAATCTTTAAAAAGAAATACATCAA